>JABJKO010000016.1 GCA_018660305.1 Rhodospirillaceae bacterium | reverse complement strand
GTTGCCGGCCGGCGCCACCTTGCGAAAAAGCACGGCGGCCTTATCGAAATCCTGCGGCACGCCCTCGCCCCGCCAGTACGCCATGCCGAGATTGAACCGCCCATCCGCGTTGCCCTGGGCCGCGGATTGGCGCCACCATTTGATGGCCTCGTCCTGATTCTTGGGAACCCCCTGTCCGGTGCTGTAAAACAGACCGAGCATGGCCTGGGCCTTGTCATGCCCCTGTTCCGCCGCCCGTCTGTGCCACTCTGCCGATTTGGTGAGGTCAAGCGCCAGCCCGGCGCCGGTGCCATAGAGAATTCCGAGCTGATACTGCGCTTCGGCATCGCCGCGATGGGCGCGCGGCCACCATGCCTTGAGCGCCTCGGCCGGATCGGTCTGCTGCTGAACCGTCAAGGACGGCGCCGGCGCCTGCTGGCCGGTGGCGGGACCCCTGGCGGGAAAGGACGCCACCACCCCGACCAGCGCCAGGATCATTATCGCTTTTGTCATGGCCCCATTTCAGGCCGCGCAGGGTCCGGCGTCAATGCTCCATAGGGAGCAAAAACAGGGTTACCAATGGCAACGGATTGCAGGCACTTTGCGAACAAGTGATTGCGTCATACCCTGTGGCTCTCTTTTAAACGGTTTGGTAGGCCCATGGCTTTCGATTATTCCCCGCTATTTCGCAGCGATCTGCCTGCTCCGGCGCAGCGCTGGTCAGGCTTTCCCCGATATAATTTTATCGGGGGCCACAACGACGCGGGCGCCGTCCCGGTGGACGAATTTATCGCGGCGTCGCAAAGCGTGCTGGCCCGCGACGGCCAGACGCTGGCAACTTACGGACTCTCGAGCGGACCGCAGGGCTATCAGCCGCTGCGGGCGTTTCTCGCGACCTCGATCGGCCAGAACACCGGCATGCAAATATCCGCCGACGATGTCCTCATCGTCTCGGGGTCGTTGCAGGCGCTGGATCTGGTCAATGACGTCCTGCTGTCTCCCGGCGATACGGTGATTATCGAGGAGGCGACCTATCAGGGTGCCATACAGCGCCTCGACCGTCTCGGCGTGCGCTATATCGGTGCGCCGCTGGACGCGGGTGGCATCCGGATGGACGCGCTCTCCGACATTCTGAACCGCCTCAAGGCGGAGGGAACAACACCTAAATACATCTACACCGTGCCGACAGTGCAGAACCCGACCGGTACCATCATGCCGGAGGAGAGGCGGGTTGAATTGCTCGGCCTCGCCCGGACCCACGGAGTGCCCATCTTCGAAGACGATTGCTACGCCGAGCTGACATTCAGCGGCGCGCGGCCCAAGGCCATACGGGCCCTCGATGATGGCGGACAGGTCATCTATTGCGGGTCGTTTTCAAAGACCATCGCCCCGGCCCTGCGCATCGGCTATATCGTGGCCGACTGGGCGGTGCTGTCACGCCTGCTCCCGGCGAAGCACGATGGGGGAACCGGGGCACTCGAACAGATGGTCCTGGCGGAATATTGCCAAACCCATTTCGATGATCATGTGGCGACGCATCGCGGTGTGCTCAAGCAGAAATGCGATGCGATCATGGAAGCCCTGTCCGCCGAATTCGGCACCGATGCCGAATTCTCCGAGCCCACGGGCGGAATCTTTATATGGGTCACGCTGCCCGAGGTGGTTGACACCTCGCGCCTTGCCGAGGCCGCCATGGCGGAAGGCGTGGCGCTCAATCCCGGCGCGGAGTGGTGCGCTGATCCGGAAAGCGGAAAACACCAGTTGCGGCTGTGCTTCGGCAACCCGACGCTCAAAGATATCCGCGACGGCGTGGCAAAACTCGCCGATATCTGTCACCGCGAAACCGGCATACCGGCGCGCGGCGGGAATAGGGAACGCTAGCGGGCGGAAAGGGTCGCGAGCAATTTGCGGGCATCGGCGGCATCATCGAAGAGCTGGCCGGATTCTATGACCGCCCGTACTTCGCGCAATGCCTGCGCCTTATGCCCGAGGGCGTTCAGCGCCACCGCAATATGATATCGAATGGCCGGCGAATCAGGTGAGCGCAACCGCGCATTCCTTAAAATCCGAAGCCCTTTCCCGGCCTCGCCCTGGCGCACCAGCAACCAGCCATAGGTATCCATGAAGGATGGATGATTGGGCTCCTTGTCGAGCGCCTTCTGGGCGAACTCGAGGGCCCTGGGATTGCCGAGCTTCTGATAAAGAAGAGCAATATTATTGAGCAGGACGGCGTCATCGGGCGTCTTCTTCAACAAACCCTCGAACAATCGCGCGGCTTTTTCGTTCTGGCCGGCATGGGAATAGGCAATGGCGAGAAGGCGCTGCGCATTGGCATCGTCTTTGCGTTTTTTTGCCCAATTGACGGCAAAGCTCAGCGCACGCTGCCCGGTGGCCCGACGTGCCTGATAAAGCTTGGTCGCCAGGGATGTGCTCGGCGCCCTGGCAAAGGCGCCGGTATAAGCGCGTGCGGCGTCCGCGAACTCATTGCGCCGCATATGGACATCGCCCTTCATCAACGAGGCGGTGGCGGCCTGAGGAAACAGCCTGGCGACCTCGTCCGCCCTGATCATCGCCGCGTCGAGTTTACCGGCCTCAAGATCGAGCCGAAACAATTCGAAATGTGCCGGGATATATTTTTGATCGATTTCCAGCGCCCGATCCAACGAGTTCCTGGCGCCGCCGGGATCCCGCGCCCATTGCTGCCAGATGGCAACTTTGCGCAACCAGTCGAGAGACTTCACCTCGACGGCCCGAATTGACAGCTGCACAAACGTTTGTGCCGCCTGTTGCGGCTTTTTGGCGCCCAGCTGCGCCCGACCCAGTGCTGACAGATAGGTCAGGTTTTCCGGATCTTCCCGGTAAAGCTGCCGCGCCAATATCAGCGCATTGTCGGTCTTGCCGGTTTCAAGATGAAGATTGATCAGGTCAAACGTCGCTTTTGCACGGTCGCGGGAAGTAGCACGGGCTTTGTCCAGCCAGCGAACAGCACCGGCAACGTCGTTTTCCCGGCGATGGAGCCGCGCCAGGGTGATCATGACATCGCCGTTCTTCGGGTCCTTTTCGAGGATCGTCGCGAAATGCCGACGGGCAACGGAGACATTGCCGGCGGCACCCTCCAGCTTCGCGAGATTGAAGAGAGCCTGCAAATAATCCGGGTTAGCCTCGAGCGCTTTCTCATAGCTGGCCCGTGCCGCCGCGATGTTCTTCGCCCCCATATGCGCCCCGCCGGTCAAATTATGAAGGGCGGGACTGTCCCCATGGTGTCTGGCCGACGCCAGGAGGGTCTTTAACGCCTTATCGTATCTGTTCCGGCGCATATAGGTGGTCGCCAAAGTCAATGCCGGCGTGAGGGCGCGCGGATTATGGGCGAGTTCATTTTTAAGAAGAGCGATGGCCTCCCCGTCCCGGCCGGCGCTGATGTAGAGGGTCACGGTTCGGAACAATGCCACCGATCCGGGCTTGGCATGCCGGGCCGCGCTCGCCAGCGTTTTGGCCGCCGCCTCGGGGCGGCGGGACCGGATCAGCGCATCGCCATAGAGGTTGAGAAACTCCACATCACTTTTCAGATAAGGGGCGATGGGCTCCAGCAGCCGCAACGCGATGACGTTTTCACCTCGTTTCAACGCGATGGAAGCCAGAATTTTCCTGGCGCCGTCATGATGGGGCACCCGTTCGAGATAGCGGGTCAAATACTGGTAGGCGGCGTCTTCCCTCTTCAAGAAGAAACTGACGATACCGCTGAGAAGCATGGTCGGCGGATGGTTCTGGACCACGTTGCCGGCAAAGCTTTGCAAAATGATATCGGCTTCGGTAAGTGCCTCTTTTGCTTTCTTGGTGTCTCCAATGTTCTGATAGATCAGATAGTGCAGATAGGCGGCCCGCGCGAGACCGGGATTGATCTTTCGCGCTTTAACGACATCGGCATCCGCCACCTCATGTTGTCCAAGGGCAATCAACAGGCCGGCACGGCCAAGAAGCGCCTTGGTCGAGCCGGGGGCCAAATCTATGGCCCGGTTGAAACCGGCAAGAGCGCCTACCCTGTCCCTTTGCAAGCGGGCGATTTCCCCGCGCAGATACCAGACATCCGAATTTTCCGCATTGGCGTCATGCGCCCATTTTAAGTAGCGCTTGGCGGCGGAGAAATCGCCGACCCCCAGCTTGAGACGGGCCATGCCGATAAGCGCTTTTTCGTCTTCGGGCAGCGTCTTCAACGCTCTGATAAAACTCTTCTCTGCTTCTTCGAGTTTCTGCAGGCGAAGTTGTGCCTGTCCCCTGACGACCTCTATACGGGCGGCGGTTTCGGAATCTTGTCCGGCGACGCGAATTTCCTTGAGCAGGCGTCCGTACAGTCCGTGATGCAGATAGGCTTCGCCCAGCGGCACCAGGACGAAACGGTCCCGCGCGCCATCCCGCCGGGCCCGCAACAATTCCTTGGCGGCCGACGCACCGTTTTCCATCTCCAGGTAGGTGCGCCCGAGCAATATGCGCGCCGAAAGATCCTGTGGATCGGCCTGCAACGCATTTTTCAGCTCGATGATAGCGCCCTTGCGGTCGCCCTTGGCAATGAGGCTTAGAGCGGATTCATAAAAATCTTTGCTGGTGCCGGCTGGTTTGGCAGCGCTGGCAGCGGACACCGCCAGCAGGGCCGCACTGCCAACACAGGCCAGGATATAAATCGGACGATGGATAAGTCGGAGTCCCATGAACGGCTCACGGTGGTTGTTGCTGTCCCGATTTATCGTTAATCCCTTAAGAAAGGCCGAAAGCAGGCTCTGCCGCAAGGTCACGCGAGACAGCCAATAGGGGACTATCGACCATCGAAATTGAGGATCCTTATGGTTAATTTTATTCAGTCAAGTATATAAAATTCGTGTCGGTGGATTTTACAGTTTTTGCGCCCTTCCCCAAAATCAGGCCAAAAACCGTCGGAATTTTTTACAATCGGCAATCTCTTAAGATTCATGAATAGCCTAACCCCTTGGAATTAATCAATTCTGTAAACTTGGCACGGATCTTGCATGGTGGAACGCAAGAGAATGAATTTTGACGTTATCGAAGGTGGGCAAGATGATGACGAAGACACTCACGCGCGCTGTGAGCGACCTGGCGGTTAAAACCGGCGCGGCAGCGATCCTGACAATTGGGCTGGCAGTTTCCTATACCCCGGCAAAGGCCGATTTGGTGATGCCCGGGCTCTATAAGCTGTTGGATCACCCTGACGCGGCTATGACCAATGTGGGGCCACCCCTGGTCACCTACGGTCTGCGGCTGGATGATATCTGCAATGCTGTCGGTAGCCTGTGTTCGGGATCGAAAACACCGGCCGAACGCTCCTTTAGCCTCGAGCAGGACGGTGCCAGCGTTACCCTGGATTGGACGAACGACCTTACAACCGCCTCGATTTCCGGCCAGGTATCGCGCAACAGCGACGACAGCCTTTGGGCCGTCAGCTACTCCATTACCGGCATCACCGATCTGAGCGGCGGCGGCGTAGACGCCAATGCCGGCTGGAAAGCTGCAGCCGGGGGCATTACGGGAACCTTGACGGCGCTTGACGGTATCCACATGGGGACAGTCCTCAATCTGGATGGCAAGGGCAGCCCCGCCTTCATCTTCGACAATGACGGCCATCGTTGCTCCGGACACGGCTTGCCCTGTGATCCCATGGCGATTGCCCCGCGCGGCTGGATCGAGGTCGATGACATCTCTCCGACCGAAACCAATGACTGGCTCGCGCTGGCCCAGAAGATTCCGGTTTCGGAACCCGGCACGCTGGCGATCCTCGGCCTCGGCATCCTCGGTCTCGGCTATATGCGCCGCCGCCGGATGATCTGAACACCGATAAAATTATACCAACGTCAAGCGGCGGTCCCCCGGGGCCGCCGTTTTTCTTTATGCCCGCACCTGATAGACTTCCCGGAACCAACCAGGGAGAAACCAATGAAAATCGTCGTCTATGGACCATCGAAACGCACCGGCATCCTGCGCGATGGAGAGGTGATGGACATCGCCGGCGCCTATGCCAAATATCTGCATGAGCGCGAGGGTGATCGCAATGCCGCCGCCGTGGCCGATGCTCTGGCACCGTCCGACCTGGGACGCCTCATCGAAGGCGGGCGCCGGGCGCTGGATAATGCCAGCATGGCACTGGATTATCTTTATGGCGGGGTCGACGACCGCGACGGGCTGCACGGCGAAAATTTGATTCACAAGGCCGACGAGATCACGCTTCACGCACCGCGCCCCACCGGCGCGAGGGTCGCGTGTGCCGGCGGCAACTTCCCGGAACATTCCATTGCCATGGCGCAAAGGCGGGTCGAACGGGGTGAGGCCAATCCCATCCAGGGCGATGCCAGGGATTATGTGCGCAACCGCGGATTCTGGGGCTTCTGGAAGGTGGACCGGGAATCCCTTGGACAGGACGGCAAGGTTCCCTATCCGGCGCGCTGCACCCGTCTCGATTATGAAGGCGAGGTCGCAGTGGTGTTCGGCAAGGAAGGTAAGAATATCAGCGCCGGCAAGCTGAACGACCATATCTGGGGCGTGACCCTGCTCGGCGATTGGAGCATCCGCATGTCGCCCGAACACGGACCCATGGTCTTTGCCATGCAGAAGAATTTCGACAATAGCTGTTCCATCGGCCCCTGCATCGTGGTCGACGAACTCGATCCACTGAATGTGGATATCGAGACCCTGGTCAATGGCGAAACACGGCAGAAATACAATTCCGGCGACATGGCGTTCAGCTATGGCGAATATGCCGAGTATCTGTCACGTGATTTCACGTTTTATCCGGGCGATATGCTCAGCGGCGGCACCGGTGCCGGCACGGCGGCCGATTCATCGCAGACCGGCGATGACGGCAAGCCCCTGCCCGACCGCTTCCTCAAACCGGGCGATCAGGTGGACATCACGTCACCCACCATCGGAACGTTGCGGACAACAATCGTCGAAGGAGAAAGAGCCTAGGCCACCGCCAATTCGCTGTCCGGGGCCGGTGTGCGGTTCTCGACGATAAAGAGCGTAATAATCGCCGCCGCCCCCGCCATGCCGATGGACACGATCCAGACCCAGTCATAGCGGGCAAACAGATCGAACAGATAGCCGCCCATGTAAGTTCCGGCGGCGCCGCCCAGGGAATGGGAAGAAAAGATCAGCCCCATGGTGACGCCCATGATCCGGCGCCCAATATGGCTGGCCACGAGGCTGGCGACGATGGGAAAAGTCGAATAATCGAAAATGCCGAACAGAATGGCGAACAGGAACAGCGTGGTCGAGCTGCCGGTGATCTGCATCAGCAGGATGAAGGTCAGCGCCCGCAGGAAATAGATGCTCGCCAGCAGATACGGCCGGTGCAGCCGGTCGGACAGATAGCCATAGGTGATCATGCCCACCATGCTGAAGAACGACATGACGCCGTAGGCAAAGGCGCTTTCCACCGGCGCGAAACCGCAGCTCACCGCGTAGGGAATCAGATGGATTTTTACCACACCGGCGGTGGTGAATCCGCAGATAAAGAACCCGGCGGTCAGCAACCAGAACGTCCGGTCATGACCGAGCTGCGAGAGAGTGGCCCGTAACCCCCAGCCATCGTCCGAACCCCTGGCGCGCTCCGAACGGGGCCTCTCACCGATCACCCAGGGAACGATCAGTGCCGCGATCAGGATGATCACACCGATCCCGATGAAACTGGGTCGCCAGCCGACAGTAACCACCAGAATGCCCAGCAGCGGCATCAGCGCAAGTTGCCCGCCGGTGCTGCCGGAAGTTGCCACGCTGGTGGCCAGCCCGAGTCCGCTGTGGAAATACTGAGCCACGGTGGAAGAGACGATGGACGGCGAGACGACGGCAAAGCCAATACCGCCCATGATGCTGTAAAACGCCAACAGCTCCCACTTGTCGGTCATGAAGGAACACACGATCAGGGCAATACCGATCAGCCCCATACCCATGCCATAGATCACGCGGGCGCCGAACCGGTCGATCAACAGGCCAGCGCCGGGGGCAACAAGCGCCATGACCGTCATCATGGTGGCGCCGGCGGTCGACACAAAGCCGTAGGTCCAGTCGAATTCCTTGCTCCAGAACGGCATCATCAGCCCGATGGAATTGCGCGCGGTCACGACGATGCCGAGCGTCATGAACAGGGCCGCAACCACCACCCAGCCTTTGCGGGCGGTATCGGTTTCTGGAGCGGAGGGCGGGTCTGTGGGCACGAATGTTCCCGTACGGGTGAAAACCGCACGGGAAGACCGTGCGGCCGCTGAAGCCCGCTATCATACAGGAGAGAGAGGCCGGGGCGCTATGGGCACCCTAGTTCAAAATCGCGTGGGTATTAGCGCGATGCCTTCCAACCGGCCCGTTTCGCCTGGGCCGCCGAGCAGAACCAGCGCTCGCCATTGGCGGGATCGACCTGAACCCGTTTGTACCCGCGGGCCTTTGGCGTGAAATAGCGCCGTTCACCGGACGCCGTAATATTACCCTTCACCGAACAGGTGCGCGATTGGCTGTTTTCGGCGGCGTTGGTGGACCGCAAACCACGCCGCCAGGCCCAGGGCCGGACAAATTCACTGCGCCAGATACCGCGCTTCGCCTGTTTCGCCTGACGTTCCTGATTGGCGAAGACATTGGGCTTGCTCGCGGCGGCGGCCCAGCCATTTGACACCATCCAGGAGCCCAGATTGACATTGCCCCGCCAGCAATCGGCGGTGCCCGGCTCGCGTACTTTGCAGACCACCGGTTTACCGCCGATCTTGTTCCTGAGTTCGCGGGCCGCCTGCTTGCCGCATTCCCAACGGACCTGCCCGACCAGGCAGATCTGGTCGGATTCCGGTGCATCGACGCCGCGCAGGAAGACGCGCTTCTTACCGATTATCAGCGTGTCGCCGTCAATTACCGTCGCCGATCCGCTCTGGTTGGCGCAGGCAACGGCAGGAACGACCAGGATCGCGGCAAAAGCCAGCAATTGTCCCACGGAGCGAAAAATGGCGGACGTTCGCGAATGGCTAAAAATGAAGCGATATATCATGGGGAGAGACTAGCAGGTCATGATTAAGGGCTGATTGGGAACCATGGTAAAAACCGCCGTAATTTTGGCGGAAATCCAGCTGAAAGTTCAGCGGGGTTTCTGACGCCGGAGGCGGGGCGTATAGTCCTTTCAAAGACTAAAATTCCTAGGACGCCAACAGGGAACGCTTCATGCTAATTCTGACCAACGAAGACGTCGAACAGATCATCAACATGCCGGAATGTGTCGCCACGCTGGAAGAGGCCTATCGGGATTTCGGCAATCAGGATGCCGCCGAAAGCCCACGCCAGGATGTGCTGGTCGATAACGAGCGGCCAGAGGCAGTCCACGCCTTCAAGACCATGTCGGGGAGTTGGCCGCGCGCCGGCGTCACCGCGCTGCGGCTCAATTCCGATATCGTGTCCTGGCCAGAGGTCAACGGCACGCCGCGGCGGGTCAAGCTGCCGGTGTCCGACGGCGACCGGTATAACGGCATGGTGCTGCTGTTCTCCACCGCCACCGGGCAGCTTCTGTGCACCTTCAATGACGGCTACACCCAAAAAACCCGGGTCGGCGGATCCAGCGGCGTCGCCGCCAAATATCTGTCGCGCGAAGACAGTAAAGTCGTCGGGCTGCTGGGATCGGGCTGGCAGGCGGGCGCGCAGGTGGAAGCCATGTGTGCCGTGCGCGGCATCGAACGGCTCCAGGTCTACAGCCCGACCGGCCAGAACCGCAATCTGCTGGCGCAAACCTATGCCGAGAAACTGGGAATCGAGGCGGTTGCCGTCGCGACGCCCATGGCAGCCGCGGAGGGCGCCGACATCCTGGTCTCCGCCACCAACTCCATGACACCAACCATCACGGCCGAAATGGTAAAGCCGGGCATGCATATCACCAGCGTGCGCGGCAGCGAAATTCCGCTGGATGTCCTGCAGTCTCTCGACCGGCTGGTGGTGAACACCTCGCAGCCGGTGTCGGTCAACGCGGCCCGCGGCCAGCCGTCGGAGGTTCCGGAATTCGCCAATGGCGATTACAGCCGTCCCGATATGAGTGTCATCGATTTCAGCACCGTACCCGAGCTCAAGGATGTGGTGGCCGGGCGTTCACCGGGCCGCGGTTCGGCGGACGAGGTAACCGGCTTTCACAATTACAAGGGTCTGGGGCTGCAGTTCGCCGCCATGGGCAGTATCATCTACCGCGAAGCCAAGGCACGGGGCATGGGGTTTGCCGTCGATGACCGATACTTCACCCAGGACGTTCATCCGTAACAGGGAGAGATAAATATGCCGATCGCAACGGTTCGCGGCCTCAGGATAAATTACGAAATCATTGGCGATGACGGGCCGTGGATGGCGCTGATCACCGGCGGTCGGCGCGGCTATGACGAGTTTGTACCGCTGGCCCAGAAATTCGCCGCCGAGGGGTTTCGCGTGCTTCTCCATGACCGCCGCAATACCGGAGGCTCGCAAATATCCATCGGTGCGGAAGAAACCGAAGAAGCGGTCTGGTCCGACGATCTCCGTGAACTGCTCGACCAGCTCGGTG
>JABJKO010000106.1 GCA_018660305.1 Rhodospirillaceae bacterium | reverse complement strand
GGAAACCGCCATCGATGGATGACCTGACCGATCGGTTGCCCTTGATCCGCTATACCCGCCGTACTCAGATGGGCTGGTCCATTGAAAGCCAATTCAAACGGATGGGTCTCACGCTTCCCGGTAAACTGGAATTCGACAGCTCCGAGGACGTAATTGCCATGGTCGCCGCGGGTCGCGGGTGGGCGGTCAGCGTGCCGTCGCACATTCTGCACGGGCTGCGCGAACCGGCGACCCTCGACCCGGTGCCTTTTCCCGGGCCCGGATTTCACCGCACCGTCAATCTGGTGGTACGCAGCGCCGAGCTGGGCACCGTTCCTGCCGAAGTGCACGGGCTGTGTCTCGAGGTTCTTGCCCGCGACGTCGTGCCACGCATACACCGCCTTATCCCCTGGCTCGGAGACGGCTTCGAGTTGGCCGCTTCTTCGCTCGAGCGGTTTTGACGGGGAAGGCGTCACTGAATGGTCGCCGCTTCACGCACGCTGTCGATCAGCGACGTTCTCAGGATGAACTGACGGGCAAGCGCCGGATCGTCCGCCGTGCGGCGCAGATTTTCATGATTCTGGCGCCGAACCAACGGGTCCTTTTCGGCCAGCACCCGCTTGTTCCGGATCGTCTGCGCCTGAACGGTCTTGATCGCGATATGGCGGCGTTGACGCTCGTATCGGTCCAGCACTGATAAGTCATTCTCGTTATGAAGAATGGCCGTCAGCTTGTCCCCGAGATTCATCGCGTCGTGGATGCCGCTATTCATTCCCATTCCGCCGATCGGGCTATTCACGTGGGCGGCGTCGCCGGCGAGAATTGCGCGGCCTCCGACAAACCGCGATGCGACGCGCTGGTGGACGGTATAGAGGTTGGTTCCGACGATCTCGTAGGGTTTGTCCGAGGGCAGGAAGCGTTGCAGCCGTTTCTGGCAGGCCGCCTCGGACAGCAGCGTGGCCTCGTCTAAGTCGGGATCGGCTGGAAAATGGACCCGCCAAACCTCGGGCGGGCCCCTCCAGTGAAACACATTGGCCCACTCGTCGGGGTCCGACACGTAATTGCGGTCGGTGAAGCCGTCCCGCGTAAAATCGTGGGAGACAATGATGTTGAGCACCCGGTCAGGATAGGTGAAGCCTTCGAAATCGATCCCGAGACACTTGCGGACGACACTGCGGCCTCCCTCCGCACCGATGATAAAGGCGGCTGTGATGTTTTCCGTTTCCCCTGCGGCGTTTTCGATTGTCGCGACAATTCCCTGCTCGTCCTGGGAAAAGCCGAGCAAGGTTGTTGCCATGCGGAGATCGCAGTTGGCATAGGTCCGGGCCAGGGCCATGGCCTCCTCGATGATCTTGATGCGTTCGCACTGCAGCACGAAGGGGAAGCGCGTTTCCTCGGCAATCACCGCATGATCAAACTCGGCGATCAGCCGGTTATTTCGCCGGTCGCGATACTGGAAGTGCGGGGCGATCAGCCCGCGCGCTTCGAGCCGGTCATATAGGCCGATCTCCTGGAACATCTCCAGCGTCGCGGGGTGGTTGCTGCCGGCACGGGGGACCTGATCAAGGAAATTTTCCTGGGTCAGGGATTCGAGGATGGTGACGTCGATGCCCTCCTTTAGCAGACGGAGTGCGAGGCAGAGTCCCACCGGTCCGGCCCCGGCGATAATGACACGAGTGTCTGGTTTGGCCATTGTGAGCGCTTTCTATACGTCGACCGGTGCGACATCGCGAACAGCGCCGGCCCAGCCGGTATGGGTGACATCGAACAGTTGACCGGTGGGCGTCTTGAACTTGGCCTCGTAGAACGAATTGGGCGAGGTCGGCCGTCCGGTCACGTAAGAACCGCCTGCCGCGGCGATCCGCTCCTCGGCGGTGTCAAGATCATCGACCCAGATTCCGAAATGCGCGATTCCCAGAGCTTCTTCCGGATGTTCCTGTTTCAATAGCGCGATATTGAGGGTGCCGTCCGAAACGTAGATGCCGCGGCGCGCCGTGCCGACGGCCACCATTCCGAAGGCATCCTCAAAGAATTGCCGGGCCTCTTCCGGGTCCGGCACGATGATCGCGATATGACGAAGTTTTGACATGTATTTCTCCTCTTGCCCGCTGCGTTGCTGGCTTAAAATGGAGGAGAAGCAGGGGGATAATCAAAAACTATCCCGGAAAGAGATCATCACTATCAGCGAGGCTGATAACGCGCACGGGAAGATTGCTGAGCCGATACTCGGCGGGCGCTAACCGCTCGTATCCTTCAAAATCCATTCGCCATTGCCGAGCCGGTCGAGGATGCCTTCCTCGCGCAGGGCATGCAAATCCATGGAAATTTCCCGCCCGTCGTCGCTGCCCAGCGCTTCCATGATCTGTGAGAAAAACAGCGGGCCGGATTCCAGCGCCTGACGCACGGTCTGAAAGCGCGGCGCCGGCTTGAGTTCGGGGGCGACGGCGATCCAGTTGTCGATGGTGTCCGGCCTTCCATAGGCCTCGGTCAGATCGAACCCGGCCTTGGTGACGGTGCCGCCGGGATCGGGCAGGGGCTCCATATAGAAGGCGGGAAAGCCCCCTTCCACCACCATGTCGCGCTCGGCATGGAAGCGTGTCGCCATGGCCCATTCCACGTCCTCGTCGGAGAACACGTCAACGTCGTCATCCATGACAAAGATGTGCTTGATATAGGGGATGGCGAACAGGGCGGAAATGACCCGCCGCGCCTGGCCGGGGCCTGTGCGGGGGATTGATATCCGGACATGCTGACGGCCGTTGGTGGTGGGCAGGCATCGGACGGCGGAGGCTTCCAGATGGATGCCGTTCAACGCCTTCCTGACCGCCACTTCGGAATTTATCGAGCCCAGATTAGCCGAATCCGTCCGGCTCAGATGACGCCCGCTATGGAGCATGGTCTGGTGCAGCGCGTCCTCGCGCTGGGTGATGGCGGTGACGTGAAACACCGGGTCGATGTGGGGGGCGCCATAGAAGCCGTTGAACTCGCCGTAGGGGCCCTCGATTTCGCGATAGCCGAGTTCGTCGAAATAGCCTTCGATGACCATCTCCGCGTCGGCCGGGACCGGTACATCGTTGCTAACGCCCCGCACCATGGGGACCGGCTCGCCGCGCAGGGACGCCACAAGACCGAACTCGTCGGTGGGTAGCCGCAGCCCGGCGGCGATGAAATCCAGCGGGTGGGAGCCGCACACATAGCTCACTGGTAGTTTCTCGCCGCGCTCGACGCAGGCCACATAGATGCCCCTCAGGTCCGACGGTTGGGTGAGATTGGCCTGCATGGTGGTCCGGCTGCGCAGCATCAGACGGCGGCACCCGGTGTTAGGTTTGCCGGTGGCCGGATCCACCGTGTAGTCGATGCCCGAGGTAATATACGCGCCGCCGTCATATTCATGCTGCAGATGAAACGGCAGTTTCGTCAGATCGATGTCATCGCCGGTGATGATCTTTGCGTGAACCGGCGCATTGGCCGACGCCACGTCCACCACCGGCTGCGGATTATCCATGCGCCTGGTGTATTCCGCCGACACATCTCTCGGATCGACGCCAAAGGCGGCCCCGAGACGCGCGCGGCTGCCCGAGACGGCGCCGACGATCTCGCATCGCTCGGGCCCGGCATTTTTGAACAGCGACGCCCGCGGCGAATCTTCCATCACCTTGCTGATATCGGCAAATGCAATGGGGGTTTCGTGAATATCGACCTCACCGAGGTTGATCAGTGCGTCGACAAACCGGCGCAGCCGAAATTTATCAAAATCGATATCGCCAGCGGTTTCCGACATTGGAGGCCTCCCCTCTCCTGTCGGGACGTTGCCCGACAGGCGACGATACCCAATGCAGGGTGATGTTGCTAGCTGTCCCCGAAGATCCTATCCAGATCCACCGCCGCGCCCATGGCCTGGTAGCCGATGCGGTTGGGGTGCAGCTTGTCGCCGGGGCCGCCGATGGACGAACCCGGCCGCATGTGGGGCAGTAGTTCGCCGGTCGATTGATGAAAGGTCACCGCATCGAAATCGGCTACCCCGTCGAACAAATCGGCATTGCGGATAAAGTCATTGTAAGCCCGGCGGTGGGCATCGACTTCCGGAGAACCGTGACCGCCGGTGGTGGCGTTAAGCGCCGGTGTCAGCGTGCCGACGATGATACGCACGCCGGGCAGGGAAGCGCGCAGTCGGGCCACGCCCTCGCTGAGACCGCCGATGATGGCGTCCGCCGTGGCGTCCGCATGGCCCAGATCGTTGATGCCTTCGAGCCATATGACTGTAGAAACGCCAGCCATGCTGATCACGTCGCGCTCCAGCCGGGTAAGAGCCGATATGCCGCCCAGCCGGTCTTTCGGTGCCGTGCCCTCGGGAGGTCCGAGGATCTGATTGCCGCCGATCCCCTGATTGACCACCGACACGCTGTTGCCGTGGCGGGCATGCAGGCGGCGCGAAAACACATCGGGCCAGCGGTCATGGCCGTTGATGGTGGACCCTGATCCATCCGAAATGGAATCGCCGAACACCACCACCACACGAGTCTCGTGCGGCATGTTCATGTCCAGCGCATCGAGGAAGAACCAGCTTGTGGTGGAGAACGGGAACGGGGCTTCGTCTTCCAGATGACCAAGCGATCCGCCGCCGCGCTCACTCATGTAGGACGTTTGCAACGCCTTGGCGTGATAGGTCATGGGACCACTGCCGTCGACGATATGGAAACTCACGGCCAGGGCGCGCCCGGCGAGCAACGGGTCGTCCGGGTCTTTCAGGAAATCCAGGGCGAGGGGATCACTGAGACGGTGCACGCCCGGTTCGATGGTCACGCTCGGCTGACCATCAAAGGTGACAGCGCGGTTGGTGCCCGGCAGGAGTGCGCTGCTCATGGCCTGCATGCCCAGATGTGTCCCGTCGAAGGGGACCGGCCGGTCACCATGGGCATTGGACAGCCGGATCCGGGCTTCATGACCCCAGACGTCGGGCCGGACCATCAAGCGGAAGGACTGGTTATAGGCGCCGTGTTCGGGGGGCATGAAGATCCCGCCCAACTCCGGCTGCGCTGTTTCGCGCCCATGGGGAAACGGGCCCTGCGCCGAGGCGCTCCAGGCCGCTGTCCAGTGATCGGTCATTGTTGAAGCCCCTCTATGGCGTTTCTTTGCCGTAGCTTAGTCCATGGTCCGGGGCATCATCAAATCGGTCTCGGGGATTTGCGCCATCGGATCGTCTGGATGTAATATTTCAACAATAATCGAACCGGCTTTCGTAGAGGCCGGATTAAACCAAAAAAGAAAACATAAGAAAGGGATGCTTCGTCCATGGATACCGTGACTCCCAGCCCCGAGCCCAACCGCGCGAATATCTTCTCCTGGCATTTCATGCCGTGGCCTTATCTCGATGAGAGTTACGAGGAAAAATACGAGAGCGGCTGGATCACTATTCCCAACGAGCTGTTCGATCCCGAGAAAGCACGCGGTCTGTATCAGGAATATCTCGACGAACTGTCCTATGCAGACGAGCTCGGTTTTGACGGTGTCGTCCTCAACGAGCATCACCAGAATATCTATGGCCTGATGCCATCGCCCAATCTGCTGGCGGCGGCGCTGACCCAGACCACGTCAAAGGGCAAGCTGGTGGTGCTGGGCAATCTGATCCCGTTGCATTTTCGGCCGCTTCGGGTGGCCGAGGAATATGCCATGCTCGATTGCATGTCCAACGGCCGCGTGGTGGCCGGATTCGCTCCCGGCGGCGGGCACGAAGCCTACAGCTACAGCTATTCCATGCCGCTCGCCCGCGAACGGTTCTGGGAGGGTGTCGATCTGATTGTCCAGTCCTGGACCAAGCCCGGTCCGACCACATACGAAGGCAACCACTATTCCATGCGCTATGTGAATCCGTGGCCGCTGCCCCTGCAGAAACCCCACCCGCCCATCTGGATCCCGGGATCTAACAGCCAGGAGACCATGTACGAAGTGGCGCGGCGCGGATTCTGCTATTTCCTGTCCACCCGCGGCAAGATGCGGGCGGCGGCGCGCACAGCCACGCGGTTCAGCGAAATTGTCGAGGAGGTGGGTAAGAAATTCCGGCCGCAACAGATGGGACTGCTGTTCAGCGTCTATGTGGCCGAGACTGACGAAATCGCCCGCAAGGAAAGCGAAGAGGCGGTCTTCTACTTCACCCGTTACTGCCTCAAGGGCCATCAGCGCCGTGCCGGACGGCGCCTCACCATGGCGCCGGGTGGTTTGTCGCCGCAGAGCTGGCAGATGTATCTGGAGAATTCAGTGGTGGACGCCAAGCTGCTGGGCGATGCGGAAGACTGGAATGACATCGATGAGATGGGCTCCATCTTCGTGGGCAGCCCGGACACGGTCTATGAACAGCTCTGGGAGTTCATCAAGGAAGCCAATATCGGCAATCTGCTGATCCAGTTCCATATTGGCAATCTGTCCTACGAACTGACCCAGAAGAGCCAGAAAATCTTCGCCGAGACCGTCATGCCAAGGCTGCAGGCGGATTCGGAAAAACTGTTCGGTGAACGATTTCCCATTGAAATCGTCGATAACGCACCGGCCTGAGGGGAAAGAAATCATGAAAAGAACCACTGTTCAGGTTGGAAACAAGAGTGTGGAAATTGGCCAGGCCGGCAACGGCCCGCCGGTACTGTATCTCCACGGCGTCTGGGATGTGCACACGCTCCAGGGCGATATGTTTCCGTTCCACGAAGCCCTGGCCGAAAAATTCTCCCTGACCATCCCGGCCCATCCCGGCTGCGGCGACTCCACCGGCATCACCGACATCTCGGAAATCGAGGATCTGGCGTTCCATTATCTCGATCTGCTGGATGCCCTGGATATCAAACAGGCGACCGTGGTCGGGTTCTGTCTCGGTGGTTGGATCGCTGCTGAGATGGCGGTGCGCAATCCCGAACGCATCGGACGGCTGGCGCTGATTGACGCGGCGGGGATCCAGGTGAAGGGGGAACTGGTGGGCGATCTGTTCATGTATGCCCAGCACCGTGATGGTGGTGTGATGCAGGAGCTGCGCGAACTGCTGTTCAAGGATGCGGATTCCACCGTCGCCCATGAGACCATTCCCGATGGACGCACCAACGTCCCCGACGAAGTCCGGCGTTACAAAAGCCTCACCCTCACCGGCCGGGTCGGCTGGGAACCGCCCTATCTGCACAATCGCAAACTGCCGGGGCGGCTACACCGTCTCTCGTGTCCGACCGCAATTGTGTGGGGTGGCCATGACCGGCTTATCCCCCTGGCCAGCGCCCGTGCCTACGCGGAAAATATTCCACAATCGTCGCTGCAGGTGCTGGACGGCTCGGGACACAGTCCAATCCTGGAGCAGCCCGACGAATGCGTCGCCAGCATTGCCGATTTCCTCGAAACCGGCAATTTGCCGGCGGGCGATGCCGTGATTTCGGCGAGCTAAGCGCATGCTGTCACGGGAAGACAATGAACTGCTGACGCGCACCGGGGCGGGGACGCCCATGGGCGAGCTCATGCGGCGCTACTGGGTCCCGGCGGTGCTGTCCAAACAAATCGAGAAACCCGATAGTCCGCCGGTGCGGGTCCAGATTATGGGCGAGAAACTGGTGGCGTTCCGCGACAGTGAGGGACGGGTGGGTATCCTGGATGAACAATGCCCGCACCGCACGGCGAGCCTTTTTTACGGGCGTAACGAGGAATGCGGCCTGCGCTGTGTCTATCACGGCTGGAAGTTCGATGTGGACGGGAACTGTGTCGATTTGCCCAGCGAACCGCCGGGCAGCAATTTCCAGAGCAAGATCCGCACCAACGCCTATCCCAGCATCGAGCGCGGCGGCATGATCTGGACATATCTGGGCCCGCCCGAAAAGCAGCCGGATTTTCCCGACCTGATCTGGACCCAGATCCCCGAAGAAAACCTCTACGTCACGCGCCGCATCCAGGACAATAACTGGCTTCAGGGCCTCGAAGGCGGGTTCGACACCAGCCATCTGGCGTTTCTTCATACCGGCACGGCCGATGCCAACCGCCGGGTGGTGCCATCGGCCTATCCTGTGGTCCCGGTGGACGGCGGATTCATTGCCGGCACCGGCCGCGACGTAAAGGAGGGCGAGACCCTGTGGGCCTCCAACCTCATGTTCATGCCGTTCCATAAGGTGTTCGCCACCAGCCCCGAGGCGGCCCATGTGTGGGTGCCCATCGATGACGAGACCAGCATGCTCTACAGCGCGGACTATTGGGTGGACCGGCCGCTCAGCGCCGAGGATCTTAAACGGACCACCGATTATCACGGCATCCATACGGAGAATATTCCCGGTACCGACCGTGCGGTACAGAACAAGGACAATGACTATCTGGTGGACCGCGACCTGCAGGCCAGCGGCAAGTCCTACACCGGCATGCGCGGGCTGGGCGTCCAGGATTCGGCGGTCCAGGAATCCATGGGGCCCATCGCCGACCGCACAAAGGAACATCTCGGTGTCAGCGACACCGCCATCATCCAGATCCGCAAGCTGTTGCTGCAAAGCCTCAGGGACTTCGCCGACGGTAAGGAGCCGCCGGGCCTCGACCCGGCAAACTATCGCGTGCGTTCCACTCGCTTTGCGCTGCCCCGCGGCGCGTCATTCGAGGACGAGATTGCGCGGCAGTTGGAAAATCCGGACGTTCTCGATTTCACCAAGCTGGGCCAGGGGCCACGAAACCCGGCGGATTACCAGCTCGCAAAAGGCGACCGGTAGCCGGCTCAAGCGTTTGCCTTAGCTCTATGCACCAAAGCAGGGCGTGGTAACGTTGGATTATCAAAAAAAACGGGAGAGGGAGAGCATCATGAATGGCGCAGAGATCGTTGCCGAGATCCTGAGGCGCGAGGGCACGGAGTTTCTGGCGTGCTATCCCCGCAACCCGTTGATCGAGGCATGTTCCAAGCTCGATATCCGGCCCATCCTGTGCCGTCAGGAACGGGTGGGTGTCGGCATGGCGGACGGGTTCAGCCGTATAAGGCGGGGCCGTCAGATCGGTGTGTTCGCCGCCCAGCATGGGCCCGGCATCGAAAATGCTTTTCCCGGCGTGGCACAGGCTTATTCGGAGAACGTGCCGCTGCTGGTGCTGCCTGCCGGTATGCCGCTGGCGCAGCATTACAAACAGCCCACCTTCCGCTCCGCCGAAGTCTTCGCACCCGTAACAAAATGGTCTGCCGTGGCCCATCATGTGCAGGAACTGCCCGATCTATTGCGCCGTGCCTATCAGCTCATGCGCAGCGGCAAGAGCGGCCCGGTGCTCATCGAAACACCGACGAATGTGTTTGATGCAGAATTCGAGGGCGAGCTGGATTACGAGCCGGTCAAACCGCTCCTCACCGCGCCCGATTCCGGTGCCGTGGCGGAAGCGGCGCGCATGCTGCTGGCCGCGGAGAACCCGATCATCTGGGCTGGGGCCGGTATCCATTATGCGCAAGCCGCGGAAGAGCTGGCGGCATTGGCGGAACTTCTGCCCGCGCCGGTGATGACCACCAACCCGGGCAAAAGCGCCATCGCCGAGACCCATCCGCTGGCGCTGGGGGCGAGCACCCGGTCGCGGCCGCGCATGGTGGCCGAATTCATGGCCCGCGCCGATCTGGTGTTTGCCATTGGCTCCAGCCTGACTAAATCCAGTTTCAACCCGCCTTTGCCAGCGGGCAAGCGTATCCTTCATTCCACCAACGAGGCCGATGACATCAACAAGGATTATCGCTCCGAGCATGCGCTGGTGGGCGATGCCAGGCTGGTCCTGGAGGCGCTGATCGAGGAGGTCAAACGGCAACGGCCCGGCGATGCAGGCGCTTCGGTGCAGGGATTGAAAGACGATATCGCGTCGGTCAAAAAAGCCTGGCGCGCCGACTGGTCCAAGCATCTGGATTCCGACGAAGTCCCGTTGAACCAGTACCGGGTGCTGCGCGACCTCATGGCCACCGTCGATCGCGACAATACCATCATGACCCACGATTCCGGCAGCCCGCGCGAGCAGACCCTGCCGTTCTGGGAAACCACCGTGGCGGGAAGTTACATGGGGTGGGGCAAATCCACCCAGCTTGGCTACGGGCTCGGCATCAACATGGGGGCCAAGCTGGCGGCGCCGGACAAGCTCTGCATCAACGTCATGGGCGATGCCGCCATCGGCATGACCGGCATGGATATCGAGACCGCCGCCCGCAATGGCATCGGGACGCTCACCGTGGTGTTCAACAACAGCGTCATGGCGGCGGAACGGGACGTGCTGGTCACCTCGACCCAGAAATACGGCACCCTGGACGTGGGCGGCAACTACGCCATGGTGGCCGAGGGGCTTGGTCTGGCTTCAATGCGGGTCGATCGCCCGGGTGATATCATTCCGGCCATCCGGGAAGCCATGGAAGTCACCGCCGCGGGCAAGCCGTTCCTGCTCGAATTCGTTGTCAAGGAAGGCTACGACTTCTCACGGGATTGAATCGCGTCCGTTCTGTTCGGAAACCCATAGAGGAGACGGGCCATGCATGATGTAGAGCTGCCGAGACACCTCGTCGAGCGGATCGAAAAACGGCGGGGTCATTTATATCTTTTCGACACCATAGATCCGGCGGCTACCGCACTTGTGGTTGTCGATATGCAGAATGCCTTTGTCGCCGAGGGCGCGCCGCTGGAAGTGCCGGTGGCGCGGGACATTGTTCCCAACATCAACCGTCTCGCCGATACCCTGCGCGCCGCCGGGGGGACCGTCATCTGGGTCCAGATGACCATGACAGGAAGCGGGTCTGGCGCCTTTTCCGTCTACTACAAGTACTTCTTCCAGGAGGAGGGCCGGCGGAAACATCTGGCCGCCCTGACCGAAGGGTCCGACTTGCACGGGATCTATCCGGAACTGGACGTTAAGCCGGACGAGCCGGTGGTGCTTAAGAACCGGTTCAGCGCCCTGATCCAGGGATCATCCAGGCTTGACGAACTCTGCAAGGGGCGGGGTATCGACACCCTTGTGGTGGCCGGTACGCTGACCAATGTTTGCTGCGAATCCACGGTGCGGGACGCCATGATGCTGGGCTACCGCGCATTCATGCCGGCCGATGCCAATGCGGCCCTGTGCGACGAGGAGCAACTCGCGGCGCTCACTTCCGTTGCATTGTTTTTCGGCGATATCCGGGATACGGACGGGGTCATCGATTTAATGGAAAAGCGTGCCCCTAGGGCACAATCCGCTTAAAGGGAAGAAAGATGCGTGCAATCGGACTAAAAACTCATGGCGGCCCGGAAGTTCTTGAAGTCATCGATCTTCCGGAAGTTCATGCCGGTCCCGGGCAGGTGCGCATCCGGGTCCATGCGGCGACGGTCAACCCCACCGATACGATGGCCCGCAACGGCTCGCGGGCGGAACAGCAGAAAATAGATCCGCCACCCTACGTGCCGGGCATGGATGTGGCCGGAATCGTCGATGAGGTGGGCGACGGTGTGACCACCGGCGTAAAGGCCGGGGATGCGGTCATAGGCATGGTGGTGACCAAGGGCAGCCATGGCGCCTATCGGGAACAGATTGTCCTCGACGCGCGGTCGGTCGCGGCGGCCCCGGCGGGAACTTCCCATGTGGAGGCCTGCACGCTTCCCATGAACGGGCTGACGGCGCGCCGATCGCTGGATCTGCTCGGGCTGTCGCCGGGCCAGACCGTCGCGGTCACTGGCGCCGCCGGCTGTTATGGCGGTTATGTCATCCAGATCGCCAAGGCCGACGGGCTCACTGTCATTGCCGATGCATTGGAAGCCGACGAGGACCTCATAAAATCTCTCGGTGCCGATATCGTCGTGCGCCGTGGCGATGATGTGGCCGCGCGTATCCGGGAGCATTTCCCCGATGGGGTCGACGGGCTGGCCGACGGCGCGGTCCTGATGGAGAAGGCCGTCCCGGCGGTGCGCGACGGCGGGTCGTTCACCTCAGTGCGCGGGTATCAGGGCGACGGGCAGCGGGGTATCAATTTCACCACCACCTTCGTGCGCGACTATGACGGGGAATTCGAGAAACTGGACACGCTCCGGCAACTGGCGGAGGACGGCGCCATCACCCTTCGCGTGGCGGAAACCTATGCGCCGGAGCAGGCGCCCGAGGCGCACCGGCGGCTGGAGGCTGGGGGCACAAGAGGGCGGCTGGTGATCCAGTTCCCATGACAGGGGGTAAGGGGTAGTACATGATTACGCTCTACAGCAAGGCGACCTCCAACGGCCGCAAGGCCTCCATCATGCTGGAGGAATCCGGCCTGGATTATCAGGTCCGCCCCATGGCGCTGGAGAAAAAGGAGCAGAAGGAAGACTGGTATCTGGCCATCAATCCCAACGGACGGGTACCGTGTATCACCGATGATGACGGGCCCAACGGTCAGGCCGTTACCCTGTTCGAGTCTGGCGCCATTCTGATGTATCTAGCGGAGAAATCGGGCCGGCTGATGCCCGGGGATCCGGTGGCCCGCCTTGAAGTGCTCAACTGGCTGTTTTTTGCCTCCGGCCATATCACCCATACCGGGCTTGGCGTGCACTGGCAGGTGCGCAATCGTGACAGCGGCAAGGAACACGCTCACTTGAAAATCTGGCAGGACGAAAACAACCGGGTCTATGGCGTGCTCGACCGGGGGCTCGAAGGGCGGGACTATCTGGCCGGCGATTATTCCATCGCCGATGTGGCGGCCTATCCCTGGATCTACCGCTGGGATATGCAGGAAATCGATATCGATTGCTATCCCAACGTGAAAGCGTGGCTCGCCCGCGTCGGTGACCGGCCCGCCGTCCGGAGCGGATTGCAGATTCCGCCCCGCGATGACGATTTCTAGGCCGGCATGTCTTGAAGCCTTATCGCACCATTCCTATTTAGGGCATGACCCTGCCCTAACGAAATAGTCCTGTCAGGGTATTTGCCAAAGATTTGCGTTGTGACCGGAAAAGATAAAGAACAGTTACCGTTCCTGATGGCGTCCCTGAAGGAAGTCCAGGATACCGTGCGGGCCTATGACCTGAAGTCACAGATCGTTGGCGTCGGCTATATCTTCGCCATCAACATCATCTTCAATCTTGGCAGCGGGATTTCCAATACACCCGAAATGAATGCCGTCATGGTCACCGCGGCCTGGCTGGTATTCATTTTCCCGATCGCGCTGTTTGGCGCGGTTCTTTATCCGTCACGGAAAATGGCGCCCAAGCTGGGTGAACAGGGCAGCCATGCGCTTCGAACGTTCTATGTACAACCGGAGCGGATACATGACGTCGACGCCTATTTAGCGGACGTGGATGCCAGTGATGTCAAAAAGGAGCTTGCCTATGAGATCCTGCGGACGGCGGGCCTGCGGGAGATCAAGCGGCGCCGGTTTCTGCGCGCGCTTTGGGTGGCGGCCATGAGTTTCATGATTCTGTTTTTTGGCCAGCTGTTGCGGGCGGGAAACTTTTTTACGTCCGGCCAGTGATAAAATTTATCGAACTGGGCGATGTCCGCTTCGCGGGCAAGCGCCGGATACAGCCGTGCCGCCCATGACTAAGTCCGGGCCATCCTGGACAGGGCGGTCTCGGAGTCTTTCAGCAGATCTGAACGCACCGGGCGATGCCGTCGCATCGGCCCCATCCCATTAGAGGGATACTGCTCGAGTTTATAGCTCCAGCCGGTAGAGATCGATGACGTTCTGGGAAATCAGCCGCTCCTGGGTCGCGTAATCCAGATCGCCGATCTGCTTGGCGATGAACGCCCGTGAATTGGGCCAGGTCATGTTGCCGTGCGGGTAGTCGCTTGACCACATGCAGTTCTTCTCACCCCAGAAATTCAGCGCCTGTGACCCCACGTAATCATCCATGAAGGTGGCGTAGACATGCTCATTAAAAATTTCGCTGGGTAGGCGGTTGATGGGGAAGCCACCGCGGTCGGGCGAATCCTTGAACCGGTTGTAGTAATAGTCCCACTGCTGGATGGTGAACGGCATGAAGCCGATCTCGCTTTCCACCATTTCCACCTTGAGCTTGGGGTGACGGCTGAAGACGCCGGACCAGATCAGGTCGAACAGGGTGGTGATGGCGTCGGCGGTCTTGATGTTGACCGATGCGCGGACGATCTCGATGCCTTTGAGTTCGGCCACATTGTAGCTATGGCCGCTCAGGATGTGGAAATTGATCGGCAGGCCAATCTCGGCCGCCGCGGCCCAAAGTGGATCGTAATGATCCGACGTGAAGGGCAGGGCCGGGTCCGGCACCTGCCACACCAGCCCGCCCAGCAGCCCCATATCGTTGCAGCGCTGCATTTCCTTGATCGCCCAATCGATGTCATAGACACACAGGCAGGGCACGGCGAACAGCCGCTTCGGCGACGTCTTGCAGTAATCGGCGACCCAGTCGTTATAGAGCCGGAAAGCCTGCTCCTGCGCCGCCTGCGGCTTGTTGAAGGCGCGCAGCGCCGTCGTGGGATACAGCACTTCGGCGGCCACCTTGTCGAGGTCCATGTGCTCGACGCGTATCTTCGGATTGAGCCCGCCTTCGGGACGGTTGTCGGCGGTCCACACCGGAATGGGCGGCAGCTGCGCGCGCATGTCGGCCGGTAGTTCGTCCCACAGATCGCCCGGCTCATCGATATGCGAGTCCGACGAAACCAGCAGCTCGGGAATTCGTTCCGCCTTGTCGAGAGAATCCTGATCGATGTTCCGTGCCGATAGATCTTCAGCCTTGGTTGCCATTGTCGGTGCTCCTTATCCTGTGTGTTGCCAGTAACCGGGCAGGGTTCAGCCCTGCCCCAAATCATTGAGAAATCCATTGACCATTGCTGCCGTTTCTTCCGGCTTCATAGCGACCACGCTGTGGCCGCAATCGGGGATGATCGTGAGCCGGGCCGACGGGAAGCCGTTGGCATAGGCCTCGGCGTGGGGGCGGGGCACGAACTGGTCGTCTTCGCCCTGGAGAATGAGGGCCGGTCCTTTGTAGCGTCCGAGCCGGTCGATGAGTTTTCGGTCGTAAAAGTACGGTGGTGAGAACCCGATGCGGGACGCGAAACGAAACATCTTGTAGCGCAGCATTTCCTCATCCATTTCACCGCGTCCGTCGGGATAGAGTGCCGTGCCGATGGCGCTTTTGGGATCGGAAAACAGGATGGTGCGGAGATCGTTGTAATAGAGGCCATCCTCGGGTTGGGCGACCCAGAACAGATCGGCGATGGACTGGCCCTTCACAAACAGCCCCGACGCGCCGATCAGGGTCAGGCTGCGCAGACGTTCCGGATAGCGGACGGCGATCTCGGCGGCGATCCATCCGCCGACGCAATTGCCCACCAGATGAATATTATCCAGCCCCAGCGCGTCCAGCATCTCCACATAGTGGAAGACGAAATCATCGATTGTATCGATGTCTTCGCGTTCGTCGGATCCGGCGCAGGCAGGATGAGCCGGGGCGACGAGGCGAAAATTTTCGGCCAGCGTCTCGTGAAGCGCCATGGGCTCAGTTGAGGCGCTATGAATATCGGCGTAGCCATGCAAATAGAGGATGGGATCGCCGGAACCGGCCTCATAGAGGGCGATTTTGTTGCTGTTTACATCGATGGTCCGGCCCGCCATCACGCATCCTCCCCGGTCTCGGACATGATTTCGTCCAAATTGGGATAATCGCGGGCGAAAAGATCCGCCGACTCGGCGCGCAGATAGGGCATCACCTCGGTGGCGAACAGCCGCATGGAGTTGCGTGCCAATGCCGGTTTCATGTTGCCGAAATGGAACTGGATCAGGAAATTGCCCACCCCGGCCAACTCGATAAGTTCCATGAGCCGGCGGCGGACGGTCTCCGGGCTGCCGGCGATGATGGACCCGCCAGCATCGAGGGTATCCCAATCCTTGGCGTCGCCCAGCATATCGCGGCCCGGTTCTGAATTCTTCAGGTAATTTTCCCAGGACCGCACGCTTTGCGACGGAATGCCGGGTCCGAAGGTCTGTGTGCGGCCCTCGCGGCGCAGATGACCCTTGAGCAGATTACGCAGGAAATACCACACGCCTTCGGCGGCCTCTTCCTTTGCCTGTTCGTCGGTTTCGGCCACATAGACCGACAGCAGCACGCCCATTCTAAAGGGGTGATACTCGCCTCCATGGTCCGCGACGATGTCGGCGAAGCGGCTGACCGCCATTTTGGTGGCCGAACCATGGACCCGCGACGACAGAAAGTAGTTGTAACCGCGCTTGGCGCATTCCTCCATGGTCTCGATGCTGAGGGAGCCGGGGATCCATACCGGCGGGTGCGGCTTCTGGCGCGGCTTGGGCCAGATATTCACATAGCGCAGCGGGTAGTGCTCGCCCTCATGCTCGAACGGGCCATCGTCTGTCCAGGCGCGGGTGATCAGGTCGCAGCCTTCCCAGAACTGGCTGCGCGCCTTGACCGACGTCACATTATAATTAAATGCCTCCGAGCCGCCGCCTACCACGAAGCCGGCAATCAGCCGTCCGTGGGTCATCATGTCGATCATGGCGTATTCTTCGGCGATGCGGAGCGGGTTCTTGCGCAGCGGCAGCAGAGAACCGAGAACCACGATCTTGGCCCGTTCGGTGCGCTGGCTCAGCGCCGCGGCGATCAGATTGGGCGACGCCATCAGCCCATAGACATTCTGATGATGTTCGTTGAGCACCAGACCGTCGAACCCCAGCTCCTCGCCATAGACCAGCTGGTCGATATATTCCTGATACAGCCCGTCGGCTTTCTCGCTGTCCCACAGTGAATTGGGCACCGTTACCCAGGCTGATTCGTACGTGTCGTCGAAATCGTCCGGCAGATACGGATAGGCCATGAAGTGCCAGCAAAAAAACTGTGCCGGATGGGACATAAATCGGGCTCCCTGTTTTGTATTGTTGTTCCGATTGTAATCCGGCGGAAGGGGCTTTGCACAGGTGTCGCGGGGGCCGTGACCGGTATATAATAGCCCCATCGTTGGGTGGACCGCGCGGCGCCGGTCCGAATCCGGGAAAACTGAATGGCGGACGTAGCTGGCATAGGCGCCATCGGGCGCGTGCTCAAGATAGCTAATTACCGGAATTACACGGCGGGCAATTTCGCGTCCCAACTGGGCATGTGGGTGCAGCGCATCGCCGTGGCCTGGCTGACCTGGACGCTGACGGAATCGCCGTTATGGCTGGGAATCATGGCCATGGCCGATTTCATGCCCAACCTTGTGTTCGCGCCGCTGGCGGGCGCGCTGGCCGATCGTCTCGACCGTCTCAAGGCGATCCGGTTCTATATGGTGATCTCGGCCTGCCTGTCCGGTGCCATAGCGGCGCTGACCATCTCCGGTCTGATCACTGTTCATATCCTGCTGGTGCTGGTGCTACTCAACGGCATCGCCATGTCGTTCAACTATCCGGTCAGGCTTTCCATTATCCACGCGCTGGTGGGCCACGAATCCCTGACAACCGCCATCAGCATCAACGCCATCGTCTTCAACATCGCCCGCATCGGTGGACCGGCCCTGTCGGGCCAGATGATCAGCCATCTGGGAATAGGGTCGGCCGTTGCCTTCACAGTGGTTGCCGACCTGGTCTTTGTGGTGATGCTGTTTCTTGTCACACTCGCGCCCAAAACCGAAGCGGCCACCAAACCATCCGCGAAAAATCTGTCGGCGGAAATCATGGAGGGGTTTCGCTATGTGGCCTCCCATAAGGGCATCGGGCCGCTTTTGTTTGTCCTGGCGTTCTATTCCATTTTCGGGCGGACGTTTATTGAACTGTTCCCGGCTTTTTCCGATGAGATCTTTGGCAAGGGAGCGGATGGGCTGGCCATGCTCACCTCGGTTCTCGGTGTGGGCTCGCTGTTCGGCAGTTTGTTCCTGGCGCGGATACAGGGGGTGGCGGGGCTGACCCGCATCCTGATCTTCAACGTCCTGCTGTCCTCCATTGCCGTTATCGGCTTCGCCGCCACGAATATGTACGCGGCCGCCCTGTTCTGTACGTTCGTTGTGGGCATTGCCATCGTGATGATCGGCGTGATTGAACAGACCTTGTTGCAGGCGTCGGTGGATGGTGCCATGCGCGGGCGGGTCTTGAGTTTCTACACCCTGATCGCCCGCGGCTGCCCGTCACTGGGCGCGCTGCTGTTGGGATGGTTGGCCACCCATTTCGGGCTGCAACTGCCTGTGGCGGCCGGTGCAGTCGCCTGTATCGGTCTGTGGTTCTGGGCCTTCCACCGGCGTGAGTCGCTGAGCCGCTATCTCGAGGTCACCCCGGACGATAAGTGAGGGGCTGGTACCGGAATTCCGACCATAGACAGGGGACAGGCAGAGATCATGTCGATGTCTCTTTGCAGTGTAAGAGCAGACATTAAATCGTCAGACGATTACGACCGGATGAGCTCACAACCAATTCCAGGCATTCAGAACGGCAGAAAGATAGGTCGAGCCATTGATAATTTCGTGTCGGTATACTTTACACCCCGTTTCTCAAAAAGGCCGCAAACGCCCAGATTTACCAATTAACCTGTCGGTAGATTTTACGTTTCCAGATTTAGTTAACAGCACTTAACCACCGTCATCGGCTTAAGAGACCCCGTTAACCCGGTTGGCATGGGATTTGCATGAATGGGTTGGAATGTGCCTTCGGCGGCATCTTCTTTGATCTGAACCCGCGATGAGCAATAAGCCCCATAGAGCTTGTCTCCATCGCAAAAGAAAATGGAGATATGGAAAATGAAAAGCAAATTGTTAGCAACGGCTCTCGGCGTTGCCCTTGCGGTAGGATTGTCCTCCCAGGCATTTGCCGGCGCTATCCTGATCATCAACGGGTCGAGCGGCACATCCGAGCCAGGCACGACAAGTGCGATTACCACTAATCTCAATAATCTTCACGTGGCCGCAGGCAATACGGTCACCATTGCAGATTTGGTGCCCGGCAGCTTTGCCGGCTTCGACCAAGTCTGGGATGTTCGGTTCTCCAATGGTCTGGCGATTACCGCTCCGCAACAAACTCAGTACCTGTCCTATCTGCAGGGCGGCGGCGGCATGTTCGTCATGGGCGAAAACAGCGGCTTTGCCACGCGTAACAACTCGGTTCTCGCGTTGATCGCCGCAGCCGGCGGAGGCAATTTGAATTTCGTCTCACCGCTTTCAAGCCAAACAGTTGTTGCTCCCTTTACCGGTCCCAATGCGATCGCCAACGTAGTTTACGCAGCCCCGGGCGGCGTGGACTCGGCTGGAACCGGACAGTTCATTACGGTGGATGGCAACGGCGATGGAACCGGCGTGGCGTTTGGCGTTGGTGATCTCGCCAACGCTTCAACCGGTGCTCTGACGACAATTTTCGACGTCAATTTCATGGCAATTGCAGAATCGCAGAACCTGACCCGAAATCTCATCAATTTCGTTGGCGAAGAAGTTGACCCGCCGATGGACATCGCGGAACCCGGCACGCTGGCGGTGTTTGGCCTCGGCCTTGTGGGTCTCGGCTTTGCCCGGCGTCGGAAAACGGCTGCTTGACGCCAACCAAATGTCGGTAGCTAAACAGAAGCGGCGGCTCAGCGTATTGGAGCCGCCGTTTTTTCCTTACCCCCCATCTCGTCATCCTCGTGCTCGACACGAGGATCTTTCTTCCGGGAAGGCACAATGGGCGGGAGATCCTCGCATCAAGTGCGAGGATGACGACGGAGTTGTGGAAAATGATGGCAGACCCGTCCTGTCATGCCTTGGTTACCTATGGAGGAATTGACGAGGCGGCGTCCAGCGGGTCTAATTTGCAGCCCTGAACTTCATTAGCAACGCGAGGCACCGCCATGGCCATCATCAAGTCCAAATTCCTGTCGCACGGCACGCTTGGGTCCAAGGATCTGGCGGCGACCCGGAATTTCTATGAAGAGTTTCTAGGGCTGGAATGTGCCCAGACCAGCAAGATTTCCATGATGATCCGGCTGGGCAGCGACCATGTCTATGCGGTGGTGCAGGACAAGCGCAAGCCGGACATGCCGCGCATCAATCACAACGGCATCGATGTGGATACCGACGCAGAGGTGGACGAGGCCTATCAGTCCGTCCTCGACGGCACCGAGGAGTGGGGGCTCTACGATATCACCGCGCCCGTCGAGCAGCACGGCACTTACAGCTTCCATTTCTGGGACCGCGACGGCAATAGCTGGGAGATCCTGTGCAACCCCAAGGGCGGCTATACCTGGATCTTCGATCAGGGCGACCTTGAGGGCAAAGGCCATTGGGACCCGGCGCTCCGGGCCACCAAGGCGAGCTCGACCCGGGTCAACTGACCGCTTCTTATTTTTCCGCTTCGGCACCCTCGGCCGGCTCGATAAATCTTCGGGCTTCGGCTTCCACGCGGCGGTACTGGTTGTTCTGGGTCAGCACCGGTTCGTCATCGGCGAATTCGTCGATGCCGGCCTTTCGCCTGTCTTCGCCCCATTTGCGGATGTAATCCCGTAGATCCTGCTGGGTGAGAATAAAGCGCAGCAATTCGTTCTGGATGTCCACCGGCGGTGCGCCGTCATCACTGTCGCCCACATCCCGGCACACGGCGCGCAGATATTTGACCGCGTCCAGTATCACCGCCGCTTCCTCGCGGCTCCAGTTCCTGTCGGGGGCAAAGCTGTTGGCGCGCAGGGCCTGGATCTGATTGAAACTGATGGTGCCGGGCTCACCGATCCGCGGCATGGCGCGTTCCTTGTCGGTGGGGACCTTGGGCAGGATCGCATCGCTGGGATGCTCCGCGTTTGCTTTGCGCCGTTTATGGATACCGAGAAGCACCCACGCCGCCCACATAAAACCGGCGACAATGATTAGTGTCTCGGCGTCCATTGATCTTCGCTCCGCTCGCCCTGAACCTGGCCGGCAGAATGCATCGCCCGCCCGGCGCGATCAAGGCGGTTTGCAACGGTTTTACACGGCGAAGATCAGGTGCGGGGTTCCCAGCAATCATCCGGAGCAATTTCTCTCACGGTGAAATTGCGGACGCCGTTCATGCCGGAGAAATGCAGGATCGGCCCGATGCGTTTGACGTGATAGCGCGAGATGAGCCCGCTGGGCCAGTAGATGCTCAGGAAAGTACTCCCTTCCTCCATCTCCCAGGCGCCAAACCCCCGCTTTCGCTTCTCCACCTGGTTCTCGTCATACTGGACGAGGAGCCCGTTACCGACGAAGTGAAGCTTCAGGTCGACGCTATCGCCCTTATCGGCATCGCCCCAGCACCCGAGGATGGTGGTGTTGCGCTTGGCTTCGGCAATACCGCTCATCAGCGCCAGGCTGAGCAGAAGAGCGAATAATCCGGCGAGGATGGCAATGGGTTTTACGACTAATTGCATGGTGCTCGATCGACCCTGGTTCTGTGCCCCAATTGTCCACCGAAAATCTGCCGCTAATTCATTAATGTTGGGTTAGGGATTGGAATTTTGACCGCGCACCGGCCCGCTCTTCCTCTTTCAAGCCCCAGGTCTGCTAAAACATATAGCCGTAGCGGATGCCGGTTGTTTCCAGCCCCTCGTTCTTGTCGCAGATATTGGCGTTGGAAATATGATCCAGGAAGCCGGAAATCGCGTGTTTTCCGCCAAACCGATACCCCACCTCGATGGATTCCCGGAACAGGACGCGGCAGCCGAGTTCCTTGCGGTCGATGCGGTTGGTGACGAATTTGCCGTCATGGACCGAGCCGCCGAGACTGAAACCGGCAAACCAGTGGCCCCAGAAGCTCCATTCCCAGCTCAGCCCGGCATAAACCTGGCTGGTATCGCCGACGCTGTTGACGCTGAGCCCCAGATGAGGCCGTGGCGCCCAGATGATGTCGAGAAATCCGGGAGAGACGAACAGGACCTCGATATTGCCGTCGAACCCGTCTTCTTCATTGCTGGAGAACGGCCCGATATCGTGTACCAGGGCGCCGATGCGGATTTCCGACATCCCCCACAGCCCCTCGGATTTTGCCGCTGGTGCCATGGCGGAAGATTGCCGGGGATAGGTTAGCGGAGCCTGAGGCGCTGAAACTCTCCGCGGCGCAGGCTGGCTGGCCCGGCGGATCGGCGCAGCGGCGGCCCGTCTGATGGGGGCCGGGGCGCGCCTCTGCTGGACGTAAGGACGCGCGATTACCGGGGCGAGAGGGCCGGTCGAGGCGAAAGGGTGTTCCTGGAACAGGAGGGACGACATGTCGTAATTGGTGGTTCCCGCCAACGCCGGGCTGGCCCCCATGATGGTAAGGAGGCCCAATACGCCAAACAGTGATTTCACCAAAATTCCCCGCCAAAACCCACACACCGCATTGCGAAATGGTATAGAATAACTCACCCTTTCGTATGGTGGGCTATGATCGCCCGTGTTCGATCCCCTGTCTAGGCACCTTCTGGGCGTCGGGGAATCCGGGGCTTGACCCGGGATGGAAAGAGGCAATTTTAGACAAAGCGTAAAAACGCGATCACATTTGGACGGGATTGTTGCCGGTGGAACAGAAGAAAAAAGAACGCAAGATCCGGGCCGAATATATCATCATCGGAATCCTGTTTACGGGCGCGCTTCTGGCCTTCCCGGCCTTCCGGGATGTCCAGATTCTGAATGACTTCGTCCTTTCGATCTGCGCCGGTCTCGGGTTTACCTAGCCGTCAGTATTCCACCACGCTGCGGATGGATTCCCCTTCATGCATCAGGTGGAAGGCGTTGTTGATGTCCTCCAGAGGCATGGTGTGGGTGATCAGATCGTCGATGTTGATCTTCCCGTCCATATACCAATCGACGATTTGCGGCACCTGGGTCCGGCTCTTGGCGCCGCCGAATGCGGTTCCTTTCCAGACCCGGCCGGTGACCAACTGAAACGGGCGGGTGGTGATTTCCTGCCCCGCGCCGGCAACACCGATGATGACGCTGACGCCCCAGCCCCGATGACAGCATTCCAGTGCCTGACGCAT
>JABJKO010000017.1 GCA_018660305.1 Rhodospirillaceae bacterium | reverse complement strand
CCAACTCCAACTCGTCCTGCAGAATATCACTGCGGAACGGCTTGACCTCAACCGAAACACCGGGTGCCGCCGTAGCCAGACCGCCGATCAGATCGGTCAGAAACAATGCTTCCTCCAGATCGGACATGACAAACGTAAAATTACGTTTCAAATCCGCTAAGTCGGTGCCACTAGTGGCACCTTCCCTGGCGACGTTCTGCAGATCGGCCAGGGCCCGTTCGATGATCGGTGCCATCTGGGTCGCGAACTTGGTCGGTAACATGCCGTTCTTGGAGCGCACGAAAAGCTGATCGCCCAACTGGCCCCGCAGCCGCGTCAGGGCATTGGAGGTGGCCGGCTGGGTTAGCCCAAGGCTAAGTCCTGCCTGCGAGACGGAGCCGTGGCGCATGATCGCCGCGAAAACAGCATACAGATTAAGGTCCATACAAAATTCATAAAATCAATATACTGATATATCAATAATAAATTTCATCAATTCCACATGCCTGCCTATCCTCACTTCAGGGAAACACTTGAGCAGAGGAGAAGCTCCATGTTCGGCATCTTGATTCAATACGATTACGACGGCGACGAAGGACCATGGCTGGCGGCGGCGGAGGAATTCGTAGCGGCCATAGACGCGGACCCCGCCTTGCACGGCAAATTCAGTTACCGGGTGAATGTGGCGCCAGATGGGGTCGGCCGGGTGCATGTGGGCGAATGGGATAGCGAAGAGACCTTGTCCCATTTGCAGTCCCAGGATTTTTTCAAGACCTTCGCCGCCAAGATTGGCGAATTCTCCGGCAGCGGGCCGAACGCAACGCGCCTGAGCCTGGCGGCCGAGACAGCCGGGTGATCGCCATGAATACCCTGTTGCTGGTTTCGGGTGGCCTGGCCGCTTTCATGGTGCTGGGGCACAGCACGATCGGGCGCAAACAATTCTTTCTGCCCATGTTGGAAGCAAGCTTTGATCCGATCTCTAAACGGATCATGGCATTCGTCTGGCACATGTCCACGGCGACCCTGGTGATCGCGGCGGCGGCGCTATTGTATGGCGGTCTGGGAAAGGTGAGCGCCGAAGCGGCCGGTCCCCTGGTGCTTTACGTCGCCTTGCAGTTTCTGGCCTACGGTGCGGTGCATCTGCTGCTGGTGTCGACCTCGAAATTGCCCGGCGCGGTGTACAAGCAGTTCCAATGGTCATTGTTCCTGGCCGTCGGCGTCACGGCCCTGGCCGGAACGACTAGTTAAAGCGCAGTTTGTATTTCACCACGCGGTCGTTGCCAGAATCCGAGATCCAAAGCGTATCACCACGGCTTTCCACCCCTTCCGGTGTCGTGAAAAGGCCTGGTCCCTTGCCGGCATGGCCGGAGCCAAGGGTCAGCACCAGCCGCCCGTCGGAGGCGATGAACTTGACCTGATGGTTATTCTTGTCGGCGGCGATCACCACGCCGTCGGGCAGAACATCCTGATAGCGGACGCCATCGAACTTGTAAGGCGCGCCACCACGTTCCTGTTTGATCTTCAATTCCGGCGACAGGCGCAGCATGCGGTCGTTGCCAGCGTCGGAAAGCCAGATGTCCCCGTCCGGCGCCACTTCAAGATCATGGGGCGAAGACAGGCCGTCCAGCACGGCGACCACTTTGCCATCCTGATAAGCCACCACGTTGCCCGACCAGGCGCCACCCACATAGATACGGCCGTTGGGGTGGGCCAGAACACCTTCGGGACCACGAATTTGCGCGGTCAGCTCGCCAATCTGTTTGGCCTTGATCCCATCCATCTCGTAGATAACCACCCGATTGTTGTGGGTATCGGCCACATAGGCCCGGCCCTGATCATCATAATCGATGTCGTGGGTGCCCGATTGGTGATCGGAACCGAACGATCCGACAAATTTCAGGGTTTCCGGATCGAGAATGGCGACGCGGTTGTGTCCCACGTCGGACACGAAGAGATAACGGCCGTCCGGCGACAGTTTCAGATCATGAGGGTTTTCAAGATCGGCGGTGCTAGCGCCCAGGAATTCGAGCCGCGATTCCGCGATGGCCTGATTGGCAAGGGCAATCACGGTCATACACATCAAAAGCATTCTGCGGATCATGTCGCGCCTCCACCAGCCAACTGTGTCAGTATACTGGAAAACCATATCCAATTTTCCGGAGAGAATGGAAATGAAACTTCGCAAGACCATGACGATCAAAGAGGTGATCGAAACGGATAGCATGGGCCAGGCCTGCGACCCTATCGTTCGTGTGGTCGCCATGGCGGTGGTTGAAAACCCCTTCGCCGGCAGCCATGTTGAGGATCTATCGCCGCTATTTGACATGGGCGGTCAGCTTGGCGAGCGGCTCATGGAACAGGCGGTCGCCCTGCTGGATGGGCCGCCGGTCAGCTATGGCAAAGCAGCCATTGTCGGCGCCGCCGGCGATCTCGAACATGGCGGGGCGATGATCCATCCGAAGCTGGGCAAGCCCATGCGGGCCGCGGTGGGCGGCGGCGAGGCCTTGATCGCCTCGAACGCTAAAGTGGCGGCGGTGGGCGCGCCCATTGATCTACCTTTGGGCCACAAGGATCAAGCCTGGTCGTTCGATCATTTCGACACCATCACCGTGATGATCGGCGATGCGCCGCGGGCTGATGAAATTGTCCTGTGCATGGGCGTGGCCGATGGTGGCCGCCCCCTTCCACGGGTCGGCAGCAAACCAATCACGGATTAGCCCTTATGCAAGACGACCTGCTGCATGTGGTGAAGTGGCAAAATGGCCCGAAAAGCTGGTCGCCATTTAGCAATGACGAGATGGAGCGCCGGCAAGCCAAGATCCGAGGGCATCTGGCAGAGCATAATATTGATGCCTGCATTTTCACCTCCTATCACAACATCTGTTATCTCTCGGGCTTTCTGTACTGTTATTTCGGTCGCAAGTACGCCCTGGTGATGGACGGTGACCAGGCCACCACCGTCACCGCAGCCATTGACGGCGGCCAGCCCGGCCGGCGCAGCCATGGTGACAACATCACCTACACGGATTGGCGCAAGGACAACTATTTCCGCGCCTTGCAGGAACTGCTGCCGGGTGCAAAACGGCTGGGCATTGAATTCGATCACGTCAGCCTGGAGTTTCACCAGCAATTGTCGGACGCCTTCCCCGACGTGGAATTCGTCGATATCGGCCAACCCGTCATGTGGCAGCGCACCATCAAATCAGCGGAGGAGCAAACCCTGATCCGCACCGGCGCGCGCATTTGCGAGGTCGGCGGACAGGCCTGTGTCGAGGCGGTCGCCGCCGGCGTGCCGGAACATGAAATCGCCATGGCCTCGACCAATGCCATGATCAGGGATATCGCCGGCAGCTTCCCCTTTGTCGAACTGATGGACAGCTGGACCTGGTTTCAGTCCGGCACCAACACCGACGGCGCCCATAATCCCGTGACCAATCGGGTCATTCAGACCGGCGATATCTTGAGTCTGAACTGTTTCCCCATGATCTTCGGCTACTACACGGCCCTGGAACGCACGCTGTTTTGCGAACACGCCAGCGCCGAGCATCTCCATTTGTGGCAGATCAATTGCCAGGTCCATCGCCGGGGTTTGGAATTGATCAGGCCGGGCGCCAGGTGCGACGAAATTGCGAAGGAACTGAACGAAATCTATCGCGCCCATGATCTGCTGCAATACCGCTCATTCGGCTATGGCCATTCGTTTGGGGTGTTGAGCCACTATTACGGCCGCGAGGCCGGCGTGGAACTGCGGGAGGATGTGGAGACGGTGCTGCAAGCCGGCATGGTCGTCTCCATGGAACCCATGATCATGATACCCGAGGGGCAACCCGGCGCCGGCGGCTACCGGGAACATGATATTCTGATCGTCGGCGAAGATGATGCCGAGAATATCACCACCTTTCCCTTTGGCCCGGAGCACAACATCATTGGCAGCTAGACTTGGCAGACCTGCCATCATCAATTAACTTCTGTTGCATTGTTTACGAGTGAAATGGAGACGTCCATGCAGTTTGGCTGGCTAACCTTGTCCCTGTCCCCATCCGGCGATGAAGATGCGGCGCGTATTGACCAACAGATAGAGCAGGTTTGCTACGCCGAGGAACTGGGTTTCTCGGATGTTTGGCTGACCGAGCATTATTTTACCGGCGAGAGCGTCTATAACGACGCCGTCGTGTTCGCCGCCGCCCTGGCCATGCGTACGGAACGTATCAGGATCGGCTTCGCCGTGGTGCAGATGCCCTTTCACCACCCCATCCGCCTGGCGACGCAATTGGCGCTGCTGGATAACCTGTCCAAGGGCCGCATCGATGTGGGCGTGGGCAAGGGCACGGTTTACAACGAATATGAATTCGTCGGCCACGGCCTGCGCAGCGACGACAGCCGGGAACGCATGGACGAGGCCGTCGATATCATGCAGCGGGCCTGGACAGAGGCGCCGTTGAAGTATGACGGCAAGTTCCATTCCATCGAAATTCCGGAACTGCGGCCGCGACCCGTTCAGCAACCGGGTCCGCCTTTGTGGCGCAGCGTCATATCACCGGGATCGTTCGAGGAATGCGGTCGTCTGGGCATCCCCATTCTGACCGCGCGCCTGGGCGTGGAAAAGATCAAGGATCGCTGGAACACGTATGAAGCCGGCCTGCGGGCGGGCGGCCATGACGAAGCCACCCACAACCGTCTGATGAAGCAGATAGCCTTATGGCGCAATGTCTATGTGGCGGACAGCGACGCCCAGGCGGAAGACGAGATCTGCCAACTGCTGCTCGATACCCGCGAACATATGATGCATGTGCGCGAGGCCCATAACCCGGACGACTTTGAAATCGATCCAAACATGCTGAACCCCTGGACGGATCCCGCCATCAGCGACGCAGACGCCCTGCCCTATACCCTGGAAACGGGATGTCTTTACGGCTCCCCCGCGCGGGTGAAGGAGCAGGTGGCCGAGTTGCGGGATGTGGGCGTGCAACATTTGCTGTGCCAGACGGGTTTCGGCGATATGAACCAGGAACAAAACCTAGCCTCCATGCGCCGCTTCGGCGAACAGGTGATGCCGGCGTTTTCCGATTGAATGTCCGCTATGCGTTCTTGATGGTCAGGCCGGCATCCACGGGCAGCACGGCGCCGTTCATGTAGCTGGACGCGGGCAGCACGAAATTCAGGGTGCCGTGGGCGACTTCCTCCGGATCGGCATATCGCCTGAGGGGGATACGGCGTTTGGCAAAAATCGTCTTGTGTTCTTCCTTGATGTTCGCGGTCATGCCGGTACGGATGGCGCCGGGACAGATGCAGTTGACGGTGATGCCTTCCCGCCCCAGTTCCACGGCCAGGGAACGCGTCAGGCCAATGACGCCATGCTTGCCGGCTGTGTAGGGGCTGGTTTCCGGCGTCGCGCCCAGGCCTTCGGTGGAGGCGATGTTGACGATGCGCCCGCCCTCGCTGGCGCGGAGATGGGGCAGCGCGGCGCGGATGGTCCGGGTATGGGCGCGGAGCAGAATATCCAAATGCCGGTCCCAGATCGCTTCGTAGTCATCGTCGTCGATCAGGGTGTGCTGGGATATGCCGGCGTTGTTGACCAGAATATCCAGGCCGCCGAAATGATCCGCGACCTCCCCCACCACCGCCTTGAT
>JABJKO010000018.1 GCA_018660305.1 Rhodospirillaceae bacterium | reverse complement strand
TTACAATGCCGTTGCCATGGCAATGGAGCCGAAACCAACCTCGGGCGCGGATCTGCCCATCTGGATCGGCGGTCGGAGCGCCGCCGCCCTGCGGCGGGTTGGCAAATATGCCGACGGCTGGCTTGCGGGGCAGGTCGAGGACGCGGATTTCGCCAAGCAGGCCATGGATACCATCCGTGAAGCGGCCTTCGCCGCTGGCCGCGATCCGGAGGCCATGGGCTGGGAAGGCATGATTGCCTCGCCGCCACGTCCCGGCGACACGGAGGCCAAAACCTTCTATGCCCAGCCCGACCGGGTGGTGGCCCGTGCCGCCGCCATGAAGGCGATGGGGTTCCATGGCGTGTCCCTGAACGCCACAGCGATATTCCAATCAGGCGCCCGTGGCGTCCAAATGATCCTCGACACTCTACAATCCCTTCACGAACGGCTTCGGGCCGAAGTGGGATAGGGGCGGTTTAATCGCCTTCCGCCGTTAATCCACATCCAGCCGGTAGGCGTCGCCATCGCGCACAATTTTACCTGCCGTGGGGGTGGCGAAATGGGTGCCGATGACGAGAACCGGCTGTTCGGCATACCGCGCGTAGAAGTCGAGGCGGGTTTGGGTGGACTGATCGGCATCGTAGTCCACGGTGGCGGCCCAATCGGGATGGGCAAACTGGCAGGGATGATGGGTCATATCCCCGGTGATGACCGCCTCTTCGCCTTGTGAGCTGATCCGCACGCTGACGTGGCCCGGGGTATGTCCCGGTGTCGGCTCAAGCCAGACTTCACTGGTGATCCGGTGGTCCATGTCCACCAGTTCAGCCAGACCCGCATCGACAATCGGCCGTACGGAATCCTCGACCACCGGTCCGAATTCGTCCTGTTCGTTCTGGCTCCAGTACTCCCATTCCTGACGGGCAAACAAATAGCGGGCATTGGGAAATGTTGGCGCCCATTTGCCATCGACCAGCATCGTGTTCCAGCCGACATGATCCACATGCAGATGGGTGCACATGACGGTATCGAAGCTTTCCCGAGGGAAACCGGCCTCGGCCAGGTCCTCCAGAAAGCTGCCCTTGAGCATGGACCAGCCCGGAATCTTGCGTTCCTTGTCGTTGCCCAGACAGGTATCGACGATAATTTTACGCCCCTCGGATTCCACGACCAAGGCATGGATACTCAATATCATCAGACCGGTTTCGGTGACGAAATGCGGCCTAAGCCATTTGATGCCAAGGACGTCCTGTTTGCTGCGCCCGAAGAGAAAACGCGGTGAAGTCGGGGCCTCGAGCTCGACGATCCGAGAAACGGTGACGTTACCAATCTTCCATTGCAGCATATGCCTGCTCCCATTTTTTTCCGTCTGACCGGTATTTATTGGGCGGTCATGCCGCCATCTATGACCAGTTCCGTGCCGGTCATCCAGGCGGACTCGTCGGAAGCCAGAAACAGGACGCCGTTTGCGATGTCTTCGGCGGTTCCAAGGCGGCCCATGGGGGTCTTGTCCAGAAGCACTTCGTTGACCGCCGGATCACTGAACCGCTCGGACGTAAGCGGGGTGGTCGCATATCCGGGATGGATTGAATTCACGCGGATATTTTCCGCTGCATACTGCAGTGCTGCCGTTTTGGTGAACAGCCGGATAGCGCCCTTGGCGGCGGAATAAGCAGGCGTCGTCGGACTGCCCACGATACCCATTATGGATGAAGTATTGATGATCGATCCGCCGCCGCCCCGGCGCATGGCCGGAATGACGGTCTTGGTGCCAAGAAAGGCGCCCTTGGCATGCACGGCAAGTTCGAGGTCCCAAGTCTCTTCCGATAAATTTTCGATCTTTGAGGGAAAGGCGACGCCGGCGTTGTTGAACAAGATATCAAGGCGGCCGTATGCCTCCATCGTGTCCTCAACGGCCTGCTTCCAGTCCGCTTCCGAAGTTACATCCAAATGCCGGTAAATGGCATCGGCCCCCCGTTCCCGCAGGGCGGCGGCTGAACGCTCGCCCAGCTCATCACGAATGTCGGTCAAGACAACCTTGGCGCCCTCCCGCACGAACAGATGGGCGGATGCCCCGCCAAAACCCATCAATTCGCCGTCTATTGCAGCGGCGGCACCTGTCAACAGGGCCACTTTGTTTTCTAATCGCATGTTTATCTCCGCCAATCGGTAATCTTGATTTGAAATCTTGTCCGTGACGGCAATCTACCACAGAGTTGGCACGGCATGGTCATTCCCGCCTCCGCCTTCGCGGGAGCGACGGTTTTGGCCTGGCGTCGCCAATAGAATAGTGTTGAGTTCTCCAGCAGCCTGCTAGGTGTGATGTTCCAAGGTTTGATTATTTGTCCGGTTGCATGCCGGCGGGCATGAAATAAAATAATATCGTCTTGTGTGGGCCGGCATGCGGTCCGGAAAGGGGGACCGGTCATGGCTATTCGAGAGATCTACCACGATGCCGCCACGATCGAAGCGCGGGTTGCGGCGGGCGAGTGGCGGAACCAGACCCTTGACGATTGCCTGCGCCGGCACGCGGCCGAGCGCGGTGAGCAATTGGTTTTGATCGACCGAAAATGGCGGCTCACCTTCGCCGAACTGGACCGCCTGGCGCATCGGGCCGCTTGCGGGCTTTACCAGCTCGGTATCCGGCCGGGCGATGTCATCTCTATCCAATTGCCGAATTGGGCGGAATGGCTGATCCTGCATTGCGCCGCCACCAAGCTTGGCGCCGTGACGAATTCGATTGGCGCCGTCTATCGCCAACATGAAGTCGGCTACATCCTCGGCTACGCCGAGACCGCCCTGTTGCTGATCCCCGATCGTTACCGCAACTTCGACTATACCGAAATGGTGGCCGAGCTGTGGCCGGATCTGCCCCATTTGAAGCATGTCTTCGTTGCCGGCGAAGAGGTCCCGAAAAGCATGCGGCGGTTCGACGAGCTTTTGACGAAAGCTTGGGAGGATGAGGTGTCCAGCGCCACAATCGATCAGCTGCGCCCGGACCCGAACATGGTGGCAACCTTGATTTTCACCTCGGGCACGACGGCGGAGCCCAAGGGCGTCATGCACACCCACAACACAATGGGCGCCGGCACCGATCAATTGAACGACACGGTCGGTTTTGCGCTAGGCGATGCGATCTTCATGGCGTCGCCAGTTGGTCACACCACGGCCGTTATCGCCGGTGCGCGGCTGCCGGTGCAGTATGGGCTGACGGCCGTATGGCAGGAGCATTGGGATGCGGCAGCGGCTGTTGACCTCATTCATGGGGAACGCTGCATCTATACCCTGTCGGCGACACCATTCCTCCACGGTCTGATGAATGCGCCGAACGCCAGCCGGCAAAAGCTGAAATCCCTGAAGACCTTTGCCTGCGGCGGCGCGCCTATTCCAAGAGAACTGGTCAAGCAGGCCGACGAAGATTTTGACCTGTTTGTCTCGGCGATTTATGGCTCATCCGAAACCCTGATCAACAGCGCGGTCTCTCCGGACGCCCCCATGGTCCGGCGTTACAGCACCGATGGCCGGATTATTCCCGGCGTCGAGGGGCGCTTGGTGGATCTTGAGACCGGGGAGCCGGCGGGCCCCGATGACGAAGGCGAGCTGCAAATCCAGTCCGCCGCGCGGTATGCGGGTTATTACAAGGACCCTGAAACCACCCGCCAGGTGAACCTTGAGGGCGGCTGGTATGCGACGGGCGATATTTGCACCTTGGACGCCGAGGGTTATGTCAGCGTCGTCGGCCGCAAGAAAGACATGATCATTCGCGGCGGCGCCAATATCTCCGCCCGCGAGATTGAGGAATTGCTCTTCACCCATACGAAAATCGTCAGCGCCGCCTGCGTCGCCATGCCCGACCCGGTGCTCTCGGAGCGGGTCTGTGCCTATGTCATTTGCGCACCGGGGGAAAGCCTCACGTTCGAAGAGATGATAAGTTTCCTGCGGGGCAAGCAGATCAGCGCATGGAAATTGCCGGAGCGGCTCGAAATCCGCGACGAATTTCCTATGACGCCAAGCGGAAAGATTCAAAAATTCCTTCTCCGTCAGGAGATTGCGGAATTAATTGGAGAGGCACAACTGGTCCGTTGACGGCGGTTCCGATTAGCCGCGACATGCTCTAAGGACCTGCCGGTTTCCATCCCTCCGCCGCTAACCCCGATCAGGGTGTTACCACAACGCGCACCATCCCCGGCGGCCTTTGTTCCAGGATGTCCAGCGCCTCTGGCGCATTGTCCAAATCGATCACATGGCTCACGAGTCCGTCCAATGGCAATTTTCCGCTCATGGCCAATTCAGCAACTGCGCGAAGGTCGGCTAGGGTGGAGGCGTAGCTGCCGACGATTTCGATTTCGCGCGTGACCAGCCCGGAGTAGGTGGTCGCAAGAGCGATCTTTTCGTCGAGAATAGCGCCAAGGACGAGGCGTCCGCCACGGCGCAGCATGCGCATGGCCTCGCTGGGCGCCGCGGCAACGCCGCTAAAATCGATGACCGCGTCCATATCGCCGGCCAGCTCGCGTACGGCACGCCCGGCGCCCGCCAAGCCCTGGACGATAGGAAAACCTAGGCCGGCAATACGCCTGGCCGTACTGTCGCTATGAACCACCGCAACGGCCTGTGAGGAGGGGTCCAAGGCGCGACTGATTTGCAACACATTCGTGCCGACGCCGCCCGCGCCGATAACGGCGAGTTTGCCGCCAGGTGGAAGCGCGGCGCGTTCGACCGCGTGATAGGCCGTCGCCACCGCGTCGGGAAGCAAAGCCGCGAGCAGGGGGTCCAAGTCATTGACGGCTACAAGCCGGTCGGATCGCCAGATAAGCTCGTCCGATAGTCCGCCCGCCCGGTGAATGCCGAGCATCTCGCCCGAGGCACATTGATGTTCCCGGCCGGTCTTGCAAGGATCGCACGCGCCGCAGGGCAGTAAAGGATGCAGGATTACGTTTGTCCCCGGGGGCAAGTCGGCGTCAGGGTCGGCTTCCAAGATCCGTGCGGCGACTTCGTGGCCCGGATAAACCGGGTATTCCGCGCCGGTCGGCATTGTCATGCCGTGAAGCAGATGAAGATCGGTGCCGCAAACGCCACAAGCGAGCACCTGCAACCTACTCCACCCCGCAGGCCTGACGTGAGGCGCCGTTTCCAGCACCGAGACGCTACCGGGCGATATGGCGACCCTGCGAACCTGAAGATCCGATTTCGCATCGTTCATCACGGGGCTCCCAGCTTGGCAACTGGTGAATATTCCATTATCGCAAACATGTAATTGAACAAGCCGGGAGCGGCGAAATAAGTCAATATGTTGATATGGATTTTGCTGAACGGCTATGAATAATAATAACGCGCGGACGTTGGTTTTTTTGGGCTAACAGGATGCGACGAATGGAGAGAACACGATGAGCGGTGTTGTAGAGTTGGATGCGTTTCGGAATTTTTTTCTCGATGAAATGGAAAAGGCTTACCCGGAGATCGAACGCACCGACGTCCTCCCCGAAGCGTTACATCGCCGGGCGGCCGATGTGGGCTGTTACCGGCTTACCATGCCAGTCGAATATGGCGGTTATGGCATGGGGATCATGGACTTTCTCCCCTATCTGGAAGCCGCCGCCGAAGGACCTGGCATCGGCCGCATGCTGGTGCATTTGACCAACGGCACCTGGCAGCCGTTGCAGATGTTCGGAAACGAGGCGCAACGAGCAATTATTCCGAAGATCGCGACGGGCGAGGCGATCGTGGCATTCTGTTTGACGGAAAAGGCGGGCGGCACCGGCCGCGACTTGAAATCGAGAGCAATACGCGATGGCGATACCTGGCGCATTAGCGGCGAAAAGCACCTCATCACGTTCGCCGACCGCGCGACGCATTTCATCTTGGTGGCTGCCACTGATGCCGACGGCGCCAAGGACTCGCTCACGGCCTTTCTTCTGAAGCGCGACACATCGGGCTTCGAAATCGACGCGTCACAGCACACAATGGGTATGCATGGAACCGGGCATGCGTTTTTGCGTTACGAGAATATGGAAGTCTCGGATGAGTACAGGCTCGGTGAGGTGGGTCAGGGGCTCGAAGTGGCACTGAGTTTTCTCGACTACAGCCGCGTGTCTCTTTCGATCTGTATGGTCGGACTTGCCCAGCGCGCCTTGGATGAGGCCGTTGCCTTTGCCAGGAATCGCGTCACCTTCGGCAGGCCGATCTCTACGCGCCAAGCCATCCAGGGGCATATCGCAAACATGCATTCGGAAATAGAGGCCGGGCGACATCTGGTCGAACACGCCGCCCGGATCTGCGAAGACGGCGGGGATTACACGGCGGCTGCTGCCAACGCCAAACTATTCTGCCTTAATATGGTGGGGCGGGTGACCGATCTTTCGCTGCGGGTTCATGGCGGGTTTGGTTATACCAAGGAAGCCGCGATCGAACGAATTTATCGAGACGCACGCGGCTTCTGGTTCGAGGAGGGCACGGCCGAAATCCAGGAGCTTGTCGTCGCGCGGCACGTATTGGCAGAGAACTAAGAATTTTCTTCCGAAGCGCCGCCGACGACCGAGCAAAGGCGAGTGCGAACGGAATAATTGATTGCGGCGAACGCGAGGCTAGGCGGATATGAGAGCAGTGGTTGTTCATTCACCAGGCGGATTTTATGCCTTGTCATTAGAAGATGCGCCCGAGCCTGAACCAGGCCTGGGCGAAGTGTTGATCGAAGTAGCGTTTGCCGGCTGCAATTGGGCCGATACGCAGGTTCGCAGCGGCATCTATCCGCACCCCTACGACTTTCCGGTGATCCCTGGCATGGAAGTATCGGGCATTGTTCTTGGCCTCGGCGCAGGTGTCGATAACCTCGCGGTGGGTGACCGGGTGACGGCTTTATCCAATATGGGCGGCTACGCCGAAAAATGCGTTGCCGAGGCGACGTTGGTGACGAAATTGCCCGACACAGTTGGCTTGGATGTGGGCGCGGCCTTTCCGGTCCAGGCGCTGACCGCCTTTCATATGCTGTACACCGTCTACAATTTGAAAAAAGACGACGTGGTTCTTGTCCATGCGGCGGGCGGCGGCGTCGGCCTCTTGGTTATTCAAATGGTGGTCAACGCGGGGGCACGGGTGATCGGTACTGTCGGCACCGAGGGTAAGGGAAAAATGGCTTTGCATTACGGCGCCGAACGCGTTGTCAATTTGAAGCAAGAGGATTTTGTCACGGTCGTAAATCAGATTACCCAAGGCCGTGGCGTCGATCTGGTCATCGATTCACTTGGCGCCGAGACCCTTGACCGAAGCTTCGATGCCGTAAAAGTGCTGGGGCACGTGATAAATATCGGCGAGGCCCAGGGCAAACCCTTCGGCAATATTCGGGATCGCGTGCTGCCGACGTCTTCGTCGTTCACGCGGTTTTCGATCAGTCATGTCATGCCGAATGCCCTGCTATGGCAGCGCGGCATGGATTTCGTTTTGCAGGCCCTGGCCGAGAATTGGCTGGAAATACCGATTGTACAATCCATCCCCATGGATAAGGTTCGCGACATGCACCGCCAGATCGAAGGCCGACAGGTCGCGGGCAAACTACTGCTCGAAATCGCAGGCGAAAGGTAGGGAGGGCGTGATGAAAATTCCGGAGAACGAGGTCCCTGGTCCCAAGCGGGACTATATTGGCTATGGCAGGAACGTGCCCAAGGTTGTGTGGCCGAACGAGGCGCGGGTCGCCATTAACATCGTCATCAACTTTGAGGAAGGTTCGGAGGTCCACATGGCCGCCGACGGCCGAAATGAAGGCGGGCTGGGTGAAATCCCCTACGTCATGGACGCCAGGTACCGGGACCTTTCGATGGAGTCGGTTTACGAATACGGCTCGCGAGCCGGCATCTGGCGGCTCCAGCGTCTGTTCGACAAGAAAGACATTCCGGTCACCTTCTTTGCGGCCGCCGTGGCGCTCGAGCGCAACGGGGAGGTCGCGGCGTGGCTGCGCGACAGCGCCCACGAGCCCTGCAGTCATGGCTGGCGGTGGGAGGAGATGTGGCTGCTTTCTCGCGAGGAGGAAAAAGCGCACATGCAGGCGGCGATCAAATCCTTCGAAGAGACCTGCGGCAAGCGGCCGCTCGGTTGGTATTGCCGCTATGGTTCTTCGGTCAACACCCGCGAGCTGCTTATCGAGGAAGGCGGGTTCGTCTACGATTCCGACGCCTACAATGACGACTTGCCCTATTACGTCGAGGTCATGGGCACGCAGCATCTGATCGTGCCCTATTCCCTGACCTATAACGATGCCCGCTTCGTCTTGCCGCAAGGCTACGGCAGTCCCAGCGACTTCCATGATCTGTTGAAACGCGGCTTCGACTATCTATGGGATGAGGGCGAGACACATCCTCGAATGATGAATATTGGTCTGCATCCTCGGCTGATAGGACAGGCCGGGCGCATTTCCGCCCTCGCGGAATTTATCGATTACGCCCAGAACAAAGGCGGTGTGTGGTTCGCGACCCGGCTCCAGATCGCCAACTGGTGGAACGACCATCACGAGGAATTCGAGAGGTAAGAGCGTGCTGTCAAAATTTGTGCTGAGGTCCGCATTTGACGCTGTGGTCGGTCGCCAATCTGAAGCGGCCAATGGCAGCTTATGGCACGAAGGGGGCCAAAAATTGAGTTCGGCCCATTTCTGCTTCTCCTCCAACGGCCGACCATAGGTCCAAAGTCAGCCTTTCGTTTGATATCGAGCTTCGAGTTAGGTGAGATAATTGCAGTTATCGGAACCAACCAAATGGATCGTACTTTGACAAGTCAGCTACTGCAGGTGAAGCGGAAACCGGCTTGACGCGGGATTTGTTCCGGTTCGTGCCATAGGGCGACATTCAGAATTTTTCGTGATCACTAATGAAGTGTTTGCAGGGGTGCCGTCAAATCTGTTTGTTGTTGGAATGAATTGATCTAGTTCCCTGGGCTGTAAATTAGCGATATTTGCTTTTCTTCATGCCGCCCGCGCCTAATTTAGAGGACGTTCATGGCATAGAGGAGTGCAAGATTGATTAGCAATGATCCCAGCGCCAGCCATTTCCAGAATGCGACCGGGTTGCGCTCCATGAGCGGTTGAAACTCCGCCTTTTCAAGGTTCGAATTGGGCCGCCCAAGGTCATAAATAAAGGCCGAAAGGGCGTCATAGCGTTTCGCGGGATCGCGATGGGTTGCCTTGGCCAGTGCAGCGGAGACCCAAAAGGGAATGGCGGCGTTACAGGATGTTGCCGAGATCGGTTTGAGACGCGCTATTGACCTGGCGTTCGTGAAGCCTTCGCCGTAAGGAAGCTTGCCGGTCAGCATTTCGAAAACGATCACCCCAAGAGAAAATATGTCGGCGCGGTTGGTCGGCTTCTGTTCCAAGTGGTATTCGGGCGCGGTGTAGCCGATTGTTCCAACCAAAGTCGGTATTTCGCTCGGAGCGTCAATTTCCTGTAGTCCGGCAATGCCGGTAGAGCCGAAATCGATGATCTTCACGGCGCCAAATTCATCGATCATGATGTTCTCGGGTTTCAGGTCCTGATGCACCATATCCTTGCGGTGAAAGGCGCGGAGACCGATGGCAATCTGTTCGGCAATGCGGCGGACTTCTGTCAGCTTTGGCTTTGGGTTCTTCTCCATCCAGACCCGCAAAGTATCGCCATCAACGAATTCGGTTATGAAATAGAGGAACCGTTTCGGCTTCGAGTCCGCCACCACCGCGACAACATGCGGACTACGCAGGCGTCGACCCACCCATTCCTCACGGGTAAACATCTCGATATAGGCCGGGTCATCCTCGTAGTTGACCGAGGGCGTCTTGATGACAACCCTTGCTTTGCTTTCAAAGTCGGCGGCCAGATAGACCTGGACCCTTTTGCCGGCATGCAGTTCACTGATAATGCGGTAGCCTTCGAAGGTCATGCCCGGTGATAGGTCGGGGGGGAAAGGCAGCGCCGTCAATTGCCGCAGATGGCTCTGTTCGTCCGGCTGGCCCGGGTCCACGACTTGAACCAGTTGACAGGTCAGGTTGTCTTCGCTGGCATTGTCAAAAGCGGCCTGGGCCACCGCCTGTGCCGCGACATCCAAATTATTGTCATCACCCGACCCGCTTGCCGCGTCTTTGGCATGGGCAATGATTTCGAAAATCCGGCTTCCCTCAACATGATCATGTACACCATCAGAGGTGAAAACCAGAATGTCTCCTGCCTCCAGCGGTTCGCTGCGGTAATCCACCTCCAGATCCGGATCAATCCCCATTGCCCGTGACAGATAGTCCCGGCTGCGCGAGGCACGAACACGATGATCGCGGGTCAGCGGTTCCAGGGTGCCGTCTCGAATCAAGGAAATTCGTGTGTCGCCAGCATGAAAGATATGGGCGAGACCCGCTTTCAGCACCAGCCCGGTAAATGTGCTGACCATACCGCGGTTGGAGAGATAGACTGTCTGACCCTGGGCATAGAGCCAGTTGTTGGTGGCCTTCAGAACAGCGGCGACGGATTTTTTCGCGGTCCAGCTTTCGTGTGTGCTGTAATAATCGTCGAGGAAGCTTTTTACGCAGGTCTCGCTGGCTTCCTTGGCGGCTTCGCTGGAGGACATGCCATCTGCGATGGCCATGGCAATACCTTTGGTCAGCAGCAATGGTTGCTCCGGGATCAAAACGCCATAGGAATCGTCGTTGCGGGCCTTTCTGCCCGCGCTGGAATATTGCCCGATGATGACTCTTGGCCCTGGCGTCATATCGC
>JABJKO010000275.1 GCA_018660305.1 Rhodospirillaceae bacterium | reverse complement strand
CGTCGCGCGGTCCCTTGGCTGCCCTGACGGCAGCGGGCGCGGTGTCGGGCTGGCAGATGGCCCTTGAGGAAAGCGCGCGGCGGGGCGGCTCGCTGCCCCTGTCGCGGCTGTTCGAGGATGCCATACAGTACGCAAAGAACGGCACGCCGGTGACCGGCACGCTCAATCGCAACTGTACGGAAAAGCTTGAGGAACTAATTGATATTCCGGGATTTTCCGAGACATTTCTGGCGGACGGAATACCCATTCCGGAAGGCGATATACTGCGGCTGCCGGCGCTGGCGGCGACCTATGAACAGCTTGCCAGGGCGGGGCTCGATGATTTCTACCGGGGCGACGTCGCGGGCGCCATTGCCGCCGATCTGGAGACCGTCGGCAGCCCCCTGACCCGGGCCGACCTGGAGGCCCATCGTGCGCTCAGGGTCGATTCTCTCTCGCTCGATACCCGTTGGGGGACCCTCCATAATATGCCGCCGCCCACTCAGGGTCTGGCGTCGCTTATCATTCTGGGTCTGTTCGACCGGCTGGGCTGCGAGGCGGCCGACGGTTTCGATTACGTCCATCGGCTGGTGGAAGCGACCAAGGCCGCGTTCCGGGTGCGCGACAGGGAGATCACCGACCCTTCTTATATGAAAAGCCGGCCGGCCGATTTTCTGACCGGCGAGGCGCTGGATGCCATGGCGGCGGCCATCAAGCCCGATCACGCGCAGCGCTGGCCGGATGTGACCGAACAGGGCGATACGGTCTGGCTGGGGGCCATCGACGGTAACGGGCTGGCCGTGAGCTTTATTCAGAGCATCTACTGGGAATTCGGTTCCGGCATTGTCCTGCCGCAGACCGGTATCGTCTGGCAGAACCGCGGCACCAGCTTCAGTCTCGATCCCGCCAGCCATAATTCCCTGATGCCCGGGCGTCGGCCGTTCCATACCATCCAGCCCGCCATGGCGCGGCTCGATGACGGACGTTTGATGGTCTATGGCTGCATGGGCGGCGATGGCCAGCCGCAGACCCAGGCGGCCATATTCACGCGCCACGTGGCGTTCGGTCAGGATCTGGGACAGGCCATCGCCGCGCCGCGCTGGCTGCTGGGCCGCACCTGGGGCGCCGATACCAGTAATCTGCGCATGGAAACCCGCTTCGATCCGTCAGTCATCGCGGCGCTCCGCGCCGCCGGTCATGACATCGAATTGGTCGATGAATTCGATGAGATCATGGGTCATGCCGGCGCCATCGTGCGCGATACCGGCGGCATGATCAGCGGTGCCTCCGACCCGCGCTGCGATGGCAGCGCCGAGGGCGTTTAGACATAAATCCCCGATATTCGGCAAAGGTAGCGGGCCGGTCTTAGACTCGCCCGTCTCTATTCCGGCCCATAGATTGTGCGCAGGACGGTCAGCATACCGGCCAGCGTGTCCCAGCCGGAGCTGTGGCCGATGGCCTCTATCCGGTTCAGATTGTCGCGCAGGGAGTCGCTTTCGCCGCGCAGCAGATTGCCCAGGATCGCGTGCAGGGCCTCGTGACCCGACCCGGTCGCGGCGGCCCGCAGATGGGCGCGGCTGATGGCGCTGGTTCGGGTTTCCAAATGCGGCGCGACGCTGGTCCACAGGGAGGCCGCCGCCTCCTCGCGGCCGATCGTGTGGAGCGCGATCATCATGCCGCCGAGAAAATCGTCGCCCGACGGGGTCAGGCCGGGTCCAAGGCCGATGAGACGGGTGGCGGCCTTTGCTATGACGCCGGCGCGAAATTCATCATGTTCAAGGGCGGTGGCCAGCAGGGTGATGGAGTCGCGGCTGGCATCGACCACCGAGTTGACTAATTTCGGAACAGGGCGGTTCCGGGCGAAGGCCGCCAGACCGTCACCGGCGTCGAATTGAGGCAATAATTTATCCAGATGGCCCAGCCCGGCCTGGGCACTGCCGGCGGTCCATCCGACCGGCGCCACGGCTTTCCAGGCAAGGGCGTCGGACAGCGAGAAATCGAAGTGGGATCCCACATGGGCGGTTCCGGCGGCGATCAACACGCGGTCGCCCATAGCGAGACCGCTGGAAGGCCAATGGATGCTGGCCGGGGCCGACGACCGGACATTGAGCGGGCCCAGCGACAAGGCCTCCGATCCAATGCAGATCCAGTCATCGCCCAGATTGATATAGAAGCTGGAATCGAACAGGGCACCGACCCGGCCCATCATGGTCCGGTTCATGGCGGACAGGGCCGCCGCGCCCCCGCGGGAGACCCTGAAACTGGTCTTTACATGATCGTCAAACATGGTCGCTCTTTATGTCGCCCCTTATATGGGTCCCGGTCTCGCCGCGCAGGGCCGCCATGGCATCGGTCAGATCGCAAATGATGACATGCTCGCCGCCGCCTTCCAGAAAGCGGATGGCGGCGTCGATCTTGGGGCCCATGCTGCCCGGCGGAAAATGACCTTCCGCATGATACGCCTTTATCTCCGGCAAGGTCACGCAATCCAGCATCTGCTGTTCCGGGGTGCCGAAACGGATCGCGACCTTGGGTGTCGCCGTCAGGATCATCAGGGTGTCTATGCCAAGCTCGTTCGCCATATGCGCCGAGGTCAGATCCTTGTCGATGACCGCCGATATGCCCCGCCTGGCACCGTCGGGTTCTCGCACCACCGGTATGCCGCCGCCGCCCCCGGCGATCACCACCGAGCCCCGCATGGACAGGTCCCGGACCAGTGAGATATCGCAGTAATGGAGTGGTTTGGGGGAGGCAACCACATGCCGCCAACCGCGGCCGGAATCCTCGCGCATGAGCCAGCCGAGCTCGTCACCGACCCGTTTGGCTTCTTCTTCCGCGAAGAAAGGGCCGATTGGCTTTGACGGGTTATCGAAGGCCGGGTCGTTGGAATCGACCTCCACCTGGCTCAGCAGGCAGGCCACATGGCGCTTGCTGTTCGCCCTGAGCAACGCGTTCTCTATGGCCTGCATGAGCAGATAGGCGATCCCGCCCTGGCTATGGGCGACACAGATATCCAGCGGCATGGGCACGATCCGGTCGCGGGTCAGAACCTGGCGCATGAGGATTTTGCCGACCACCGGGCCGTTGCCATGGGTAATGATCAGCTGGTTGTCCATCAGTGCCAGCGGGAGCAGGGCCGCGGCGGTTTGATCGGCAATATCGCGCTGCTCGTCCGCGGTGCCGTCGATCTCTTCCGGATGCGTGGCGTTGCCGCCGATGGCGACGAGAAGGCGCCGGGGGATGTCTTCGCCCGCATTCATGGCACTTCACCTTTCGCTGTTGTCTCCCAACAGGGTAACCGCCAATGCCGCGGCATCGGCATTACAGGAAGCGACGGTAATTCCGGCCTGGCGCAATTTCCCGACCTGGGCGCCGTAGCGTTGTGGGTCCTGTTCGGTGCCGGTGACCGCCGCGATGAGGACGGGCCCGCCCGGTTTCGTCAGCGGCGCCAGAATCTCCACCAACTGCCCGGCCGGGTCGGGATGGGCGCCAAAGCCGAGGACCACATCCATCAGGATAATTCCTACCGAGGGATCGTCCATCGCCTCGCGCAAGGGTTCCTCGCGGATGGCGGGTTCGATCATCGGGTGGGGCCGGCCCCTGGTGTACTGATCCTCACCGAGATCGATCATGTGATGGGGTGTGCCCGTACTGCCCAACGGCGCCGCGCCCGGCACTGGGGCGTTTGACGCCACGGCCAGCCCAGCCTTCAGGAACACGAGCTGGGCCTCGGCTGCCAGCGTACCGCCGGAATACAGCCCGCGAACGGATCGTCTGCCGGCCGGGATCCGGATGCCCGGCGTGACGGCTGTTTCAAACGGCTGGTCACCCAGGGCGGAGATGGCGGCTTCCCTGAGCGTAGAGACAAAATTCAGCGTGTCGTTGCCGGGCGATGTTTCCGCGCCGATAAAACAGATCGTCGCTGGTTTCGAGCCCTGCTTCAGCCGGTCGATGACCCGCTCGGCGACCGCGGCTGCCGGTGGTTTCGAGATAACCACAATATGCGCCGTAGCGTCGTCTGCCTCTAGCGCGTCGATGGCCATCAGGCTGGTGATGCCACCCACCGCCTTGCTGAGATCGCGCCCGCCCACGCCGATGGCATGGGAAATGCCGCCGCCATGCCGGGATATCAGGGTCGAGACTTCCTGAATGCCGGTGCCGGAGGCGCCGACGATACCGATGTTGCCGCGGGTAACCTTGTTGGCGAAGGCGATGGGGAGTCCGTTGATGATGGCGGTGCCGCAATCGGGGCCCATCATCAGAAGTCCGAGATCCCGGGCTTCACGCTTCAGGGCGATTTCCTGCTCAACGGGCACATTGTCGCTGAACACCATGACATGCAGGCCGCGCCGCAGGGCCTTACGGGCCTCACCGGCCGCGAAATCGCCGGGGACGGAAATTAGCGCAAAATTGGCTGCCGGGTTGGCCTGGATCGCGGCGCGCACGGTGCGGGGGCGCCAGGCTGTCCCCTGCGTGCGGGCCCCGGTGGGCTGGTCGAGAAGCCGGTCGATCTCCGCCAACGCACCGTCCATGGCGGTTCCGTCGGTGGCGCGCACCCCGATGATCAAATCACCCGGCTCCGCTGTCTCGCCGTCCTTATCCAATAGCCCGGCATTGGCCATGATTTCCTTATTGGCCGGCGTGCCCATCATGAGGGCCGCGTCCTTGATGCCGTCCAAATCGACGATGGTGCGGGAGAACCGCATCAGCCCGACCGAATCCATATAGAAGCCGCCGCGGACCCTATTAATAAGGAGGGCGGTCATTGGATACCCAGCTCCTCGGCGATGCCGATCAGGGCCTGCTCGAAGCACGCGAAGGGCGCCCGGACCACGCCGGCGCCAACCTGGCCGATACCCGGTTCACGATGGGCGATGCCGGTATTGATGGTCGGTACGATGCCGGTCTCCACCACCAGCCGGATATCGATCCCGGTGGGCACACCCAGATAATCCAGCGCCGGGATGGTCCATTCCGGATTCTCGGCGAGGGCGATCTCCCCCATGGTGCGGGTATAGGAAGCGGCGTCGGAAGCCGAGCCGGCACCGACAAAGCCCGCCACGGCGGGTGAGGCCCCCATGGCGAACCCGCCCAGCCCGATGGTTTCCACGATGGTGGAATCTCCCATATCGGGATTGGCATCGGCCTCGGTAAAACCCGGGAAATAGAGACCTTCCGGCATCTCCACCGGCGCGGTAAACCAGCGGTCGCCGGTGCCGCTGACCCGGATGCCAAAGTCCGTGCCGTTGCGTGACATGGCGGTGACCACGGTAGAGCCGGCGATGCCGCTCACCGGGTCCATGATCGCCTTACCCATGGCCATGGCGATGTTGAGGTGAAACTGGTCGTTGGCGGCGATGAATCCCAGCGCCTCGGCGAGCTTGCCGGTATCTTCCGCAAGGGTGGCCATGGCCGGCGCCAGGGCGCGAAGCACCAGTCCCGAACAGGCGACGTTCCGCTGATGCATTTCGTCACCCATGGAAAGCCCGCGGGCGATCAGGGGTTTGAGCTCGATCCCCCCGCACTGACGCAGGGCGGCGCCCATGGCGGGTCCCAGCACATCGCGCAGCCAGCCGAGCCTTGTCAGCACTTCGGCATCATTACCCCCAAAGCGCATGACCTTGCCCAGACCTTCATTGATGGTGCAGAAGGCGCGGTTCCCGAAGGCCCGGTTTTCCACCACCATGACCGGCTGGCTCCGGGTGGTCATGCCGGTCATGGGGCCGACCGCGTCGAAATGGTGGTTGGGCTCGAACCGGAAGGCGCCGTCCGCGGCCATGATTGCGGCGGTCTCGAGATCCGGCGCCCAGCCTTCGAATACGGCGATACCGGTCACCGCGCCGCGCATGGGCCCGCACATGCGGTCCCAGCCTATGGGCGGGCCGGCATGGAGGATCATGTGCTCTTCAAGGGCCGGAATGGCGTCGGCAGCGGGGATAACGTCGATCAGCACCGGCTCGGCCTTCAGGATATGGCCAAGCGCCTGCTGATTGGCTTGTTCGATCTGTTCCATCGGCCTAGCCGCCGAGTTTTGACAGAAGCTCCGCCAGCCGGACGTTGCCGCCCGCCGGCGGGGCCCAGTCGAGATGGATGACGGCGGCTCCCTCCGCCGCCATATCCTCGGCGAAGCCCTCGAGCCCGACATTGATGATGGTCAGCTCATTGGTCAGAAGCGGCTGAATTTTGTCTCGCGGCGCCACGGGTTCCTCCAAAAGGATGAGGGTTGCAATTTGTTAACCAGCCTTCATTCGCCCCGATCTGTTCCCGATCCGGAGGACTGCCGGCCTTTCCAACCCATAGCTCACTTTCGACCGCGCGCCAACTCGACGGATCCCGCGTGGTTCCGCGGCCTATGGATGCCCCTCGTAAATTTTAATAAAATACAACATAAATTTTTTGAATACTTGTTTTCTTTTATATTTCAAATACTAAAAACTAAATTTCAAACCAGTTGTTCTTGAACAAAATCACCAGAAAGGGTATTTACTTCATCGAATTCAGCCGACCACTCAATCAAGGCTGATAGTCAGGGAGAACCAAATGGCCACAATACCCGGCGGTGCGTTTCCGGATTTCCTGCTTGGGACGTCTGAAAATGATCTTATTAATGGCGGCGGCGGCAGCGATTTCATTTTGGGCCGCAGCGGCGATGATACTATTTTCAGCGGAGCGGGGAATGACTTCGTTTTTGGCGGATCCGGCGACGATTTAATCTTCGGTCAGGATGGAGATGATTTCATCCTGGGCGGTTCCGGAAATGATCGGGTCATTGGCGGGTCTGGGGACGACTTCGTAATTGGCGGATCCGGAGACGATGTTGCCGTGGGCGGGGACGGAGAAGATCTCCTCGTGGGCGGTTCCGGCGATGACACCCTCATCGGCGGCGCTGATGACGATGTCGTCTCTGGTGGATCCGGGAGCGATGCCGTCTTGGGCGGGAACGGAGATGACCGTCTTTCGGGTGGTTCCGGCGACGATTTTGTCAGCGGTGGCAGTGGCGATGATCGTCTTTCGGGTGGTTCCGGCAACGATTTTCTTTCCGGTGGCAATGGTGACGATCTAATCAACGGCGGCCGAGGTAACGACCAGATTTTCGGTGGTCGTGGGGACGACGTGATCGACGGCGGCCGGGGTGACGATTCTATCAGAGGCGGCGACGGTAACGACGCGATCAAGGGTGGCCGCGGCGACGATTTGATCTTTGGCGACGGCGGCGACGATCATATTGCGGGCGGCCGTGGTGACGACATGATCTTCGGCGGGTCCGGCGATGACGAAATCAATGGCGGCCGCGGCGATGACATGCTGGCCGGCGGTGAGGGCGACGATGTCTTTGTCTTTACCGGTGGCGGTGGCAACGACGTCATTCTGGATTTCGAAGTGGGCGTCGATACGCTCTGCATATCCAATGAGGTCAATTGCAACAATATTCTGAATCCAGAGGATTTGCTGGATTTCCTGACGCAGGACGATGACAACAACGCCGTAATCGATTTCGGCCACGGGGACACGATTACCCTCGTGGGGGTCTCGCCCACCAGCATTCAGGACTCACCGGACGCGTTCTTTAACATCGCATCGTAAGCCAACAGGGCGGGGGGCTCGACGACCACCTACCCCGTGAGTTTGAGGGAATAAGAGAATGGTAGGGTTTGTCGGTCCGGATTTGCCGGAGCTTCGTCTCCTCGCTGAGAAAATCCCCCTGATCTTCTGGGATCAGGGGGATTCCCGCTCGCCCGGATCTCTCACGATCGAAGGTGATGGGGCACAAATAGCCGCACCGATACTGACCTTGTCAGCCCCCCTCGAAGGCGGTGGCGTCCGGATGATCCTTGCCTTCGCCACACCGCCCGGCATGGCACGGGAGATCATTGTCAAACAGCGCGATGGCAGTGTGGTTTGTTCGGTGGACGCCATCCAACCGGATCTGGCCCAGACGGGATCGGCCCATCTTGAGCCGGCAACCCTGCTGACCGGTTTGTCGGATACGGGTCGCGTTCGCGTCATCCGTTTTCTGCTCCAGACCTGTCGCACGGCGTTCGGTCTGTCCGCAGATGAGACCTATGTGGATAATATCCGGCGTCTGGTGGACGAATTATCGTTGCGCCCCAGCGTTCTGGAGCCGCTTTGTCTCCTCGACAAGCAGTTCTCCCTGGCGGTTGGAAGCCTCCCGGCGCCGGTTGGCGCGAATCCTGTGGCGGTGGTCATTGGCGGCGCGGCGGTGCAGGAGACCCCCCTGCCGCCCATGATCGAGCGCCCCGGATCCTCGAAGAAAAACCGTCAAATCGTCCTGCTTCCGTTGCATCGGTCGGCGCTTTCGGAAGTCTCACGAATCGTTGTTCTGGGGTCGGCCGGAGTGGCCATTCGTGCCGTCAAGACGGCGGGGCACTCACTGGAGTCCGCGGTTTCCTGGATTGCGACCCAGAACCGCCTGGCGCCAGCAGCCCGCGATTATGTCCTGCAGTGTCTCACACAGCTTGGCCAGACCGATGCGGGCGCCCATGACGCGGTTCGCGAAGTACTGCTGCTGAGCCAGTCGGCGGACGGCGATTGTCCCGGCGGGGCGAAAGGTCTTATCGGAATTGATTGTGCGATAGGCACCACCGACCATCTTTTTGTTAGCGGGTGGATCGCCGATCCCCATGGGCTCGTTCGGGCGATCGGTATTGTCGTCGGCAACTGGTCCGCAAAGCTCGACCGGGCGGCCCTCCAGACCTTTTCCACCAGCCGTACCAACGATAAATCCGGCGTCTCCCAAGCAGTTACCGGGTTTGTTGTGCTCGCTCGCGGTGATTGTCCGGTACCGCAGTTCGGCACGGCACGCTTTTCGCTGACCCTGGCTTCCCGCGCATCGCTGGATGTCGCACAGGTTCCGCTCCTGCTCACGGGTCCCGCGGCACGCGACGCCATTTTGAACGCCGTACCCGCCGTCAGTATGACGGATACCCTTCTGGCGGAGCTGTTGCTTCCGGCAATGGATCTTGTGCAGGGTGCGACTGTGAGCGGCATGGCGCCGCCATCGGATCCCATCGAAATCGGTGTCCAGCCGGAGAACAAGGCGGTCAGTCTGATCATGCCCATCGGCAGCGACCTTGGCCTGATAAAGACCTGGTCGGCGGCGATGGGTGGCGGGATCCTGTCCGACACCGGGTTCGAATTCATTGTTGTGGCGCCGTCCGAGGGTGATCTTGCGTCGTCGGAACGAACACTGGATGCCCTTTATCGGCAATATGGCATCGCCAGCCGGCTTGTCCCCGCCGCTCATGGGCATGGTCCCCGGGCGTCGTTCGCCGCCGGTGCCATCGCGGCGACGCGCGATCATCTCCTGTTCCTCGATGAGGGCTGTTTCCCGGCGGACAGGAATGCGCTTGCCCTGTTGATGGCGGCGGCAAACGATGCCCGGGCGAAGCGTCTGGTGGCCGGTGTCCTTCTCGATCCGACCGGGTCGATCCGCCGGTCGAGTTTCACACCGCCGCGGCAGGATGGGCTGGGGAACCCCTATGACGGGTTTCCCGCGACGCAGCTCGATGCCCTCGCTGACCAGGTCGTTTTTGCCTGCTCGACTTCTTTTCTCGCAATTGCCAGATCTGATTTTGACGCCAGTGGCGGATTTTCCGGCGGGTTTCTGACGCCCGACTGGACTGACGCGGATTTTTGTCTGAAAGCCCGCGTGCAGGGCTGCGACGTGCGGGTCGAGCACCGGTCCCGGGCCATCTGTTATGCCGGCCAGCAGCCGGAAAACGCCCCGGTTCGTACGATTTCCTCGCGGCTTGATGCCCGCCGGTTTTCGCGGGCCTGGCAATCGGAAATCGAGGGCTGGAATGGTGGCCAGCAAAGCGCCCTGTCTTCCGAGCCCGACGCACCACCGGTTTTATCCGCCACAAACGTAAGCAATCCAAGGTGGGCAGCATGACACAATCCCAGCCCCGTATCCTGATCATAAGCCACGGCCATCCTGCGTTGATTGCCGGTGGTACCGAGTTCAGCGCCTATGATCTGTTTTGCGAACTCAACCGGTCGGGGGCGGCCGACGCCTCGTTTCTGGCCTGTGTGACGTCGCTGCACCGCCCTGCCGGCGACGGCAGTAAGCTGCAATCCTATAACGGTGCGGAAAAGGAATATCTGCTGCATGTGGGTCAGTTCGACCCGTTCATGCTTGCCCATGGAATCGAGAGCACGACGCTGGACGATTTCGGCCGGCTTCTGGATACGCTGAAACCCGATATCGTCCATTTCCATCATCTCTATCTGATCGGCGCCGAAAGCCTCGCGCTGGTTCGCAACCGTTTGCCGCAGGCGCGGATCGTCTTTTCGCTGCATGATTTCCATGCCATCTGCCATCGCGACGGAATCATGGTGAAAACCGGGTCGGAAGCCCTGTGCAGCGAAGCGACACCGGATGCCTGCCACGGCTGTTTCGGTGACATCGCCGCTAACCGTTTTTCGCTGCGCCATCATCATTTGCAAAACATGCTGGGTCTTGTGGACCGGTTCATCTCTCCCAGCCTGTTCCTGCGTCAGCAATATGACAATTGGGGTGTCTCGGAACATATGATCGAGTGGATACCCAACGGTCTGCCCGGTGATATCCAGCCGCTTGAGGCCGAAGCGCGGCCGCGGCGCAATCGCTTCGGATTCTTTGGCAATATCGCGCCGCACAAGGGTCCGCTCCTGGCCCTCGATGCGCTTAGCCGGATCGATCCCGCCATTGAGCTGACGCTCACCATTCACGGCGGGCTTCAGCATCAGGGCGAAGAATTTACCCATCAGTTTGAGCAGGCGGTGAAACGGGAAGGCGACCGGGCCCATTTCTACGGACCCTATAACCGGGATTCCATCGGCCGGCTGATGGCCGATATGGACTGGGTCATCGTTCCGTCGACCTGGTGGGAGAACGCGCCGCTGACCATCCTGGAGAGTTTTCGCCATGGTCGTCCGGTGATCGCGAGCAATATGGGTGGCATGGCCGAGCTCGTTGATGACGGGGTCAACGGAATGCTGTTCCGGCGAAACGACGTGTCGGATCTGGCCCGGCTGATGACGCAGGCCGCGCAAGAGGACGGGCTGTGGGACCGTATGGGGTCGGCGGTGCCGGATGTCTCCCCGGTGTCCGATACCGCTGCCCGCCATATGACGCTCTACGCTTCGCTTCTATCACACGCCCAGCGGAGGTCCGCCTGATGTTGCGGTTTCACGCACCGGTCCCCGACCATCATCACGGGCCTGACGAGAGCGCCCGCGGTGCCGTGTTCTCCGCGGTTATGCTGGACGCAAATACGCTGGCCGTGTTTGGCACGTCGCCCAAACCCCTGCCGGTGTCGGGCTCGGCCATTCTGCTGGAAGGTCAGGATTATCGCGGAAGCTGGCACGCCGTAAGCTGGCCGCGTCCCGACGATGGTCAATTCGGTTTCTTTGCCGTTCTCGGCGTCGACAGCATTACGCAGCTTCACTCCGGCGTCATTCACATCGTCGACGGGGCAACCGGGCCCCGCACATTGCTGCCGTCCATTGGCCGGGTCGATCTCGATCCCGCGTCCTTGATCGATTGTCTGCAGGCGGAAGCCGCGCCGGCGGCGCCGGTTCTCGATTTCTTGCATGGTGTCGTCGAAACATTGGGCCTGGAGACCCGGCACGGAATTACCGATTTCCGGCGTGTCGCCCTGGAAACCCTGTCGCAGCAAAGCGGGTTCGTTGAGATTATCGCGCAGCCCGAATGCGGCGGATTGCTGGTGCAGGGATGGTCCTGCGATCTGACGTCCGGTTTCCGCGATGTGGTTCTGCAGCATGAAGAGCTGCAGATCTTCGAAGGCGTGGTCGCCGTGTTTGATCGCGAGGACCTTCTGGATGCGGCGCGCGGGACGGTCCTGTATTTCAAAGACGCGGCGGGGACGGAAATTCTCGAATTGCGCCGGATCTATTTCGCGGTCGAGGATCGGTATTTTCACCTGGAGGTCGTACAGGAGCCCGTCCGGTTCGCGCCGGAGGAGGCGGTCCCCCATCTGGAGCAGACGATCCCGGTTCTGCAGGCCGACCATGCGGTCATTCGATCCTTCAAGCGCATATGCCGTCCCCGCTATGAGGGCGAGCGGACCATTGATAATATGGCGGCGCCGGTACGGTTGTCCGTTGATTGTGCGCTTCATGTTCCGGGCAAGGGGTTTCTCCTGACCGGATGGATGCTTGATCCGCGGCAGGACGTTTATCTGGTCCTGCTGAAGAGCACCGGCAATTTTTATCAGCGGATCCATGAGACATGGTACCGCTCGGCCCGGCCGGATGTGGTTTCCGGGTTCTCCGAGGATCCGTTCTTTTCGCCCCACATGATTGCGACCTCCGATCAGTGCGGTTTTCTCGTGTTTGTGCCCAGCGATCAGCCCGTTGACGCGGACGATGAATTCTATGTGGAGGTCGTTCTCAAGGACGAAACCTGTGGTTTTGCGCCGGTGGTTTTCGATGCGCGGCGGTCGGAGACCATCGTTTCCTCCATTCTCGGTTCGGTCGATATGGACGATCTGGCATTTGACGATCTTGTCGAAACCCATCTCGGGCCCGCGGTCAGCGGCGCCTTCTCGGCGCGTGAGCGGTTCCACGGCGCGGCCAGCCAGTTTTCGTTCGGCACCCATCTGGGCAATCCCCGGGCGTCGATCATTTTGCCGGCGACAAGTGGCGGCGGCGATATAGACATTAATTTGTCCCGGCTTGCGGCCGATCCCGATCTCGATGACGTGGAGCTTATTCTCGTGGCGTCCCATTCCGGTCTCAGGACAAGCCCGGCGCGCCTTCGGGAATGGGCCTCCTTCTATGGGTTCAGCGGTCAGCTCATCGTCGTCGCCGAAGAGATGGATTATTTCGATGCCCTCGAGCTTGGTATCCGTCAGGCGAAATCGGATCTGCTGGCCTTCATGGCGGATACGGTGCTTCCGGAATCGCCGGGTTGGCTCGGCGGGCTGATCGAAGAGCTCGATCGGCGCCCCGATTGCGTCGCGATCAGCCCCACGCTGCTCTATGAGGATCTGTCGATCCGCTATGCCGGGCTGCCCGCCGGCGAGACCGCGTCGCTTGATCAGAATGGTTTGCGTCAGCTGACCGGGTATCCGCTGCATTGGCTGTCGGATCTTCACCTGTCGGAGGTCCAGGGCGTTTCCGAGCATTGCGTTCTCATTCGCCGCGCCGGCTTTGAGAAAATTGATGGGTTTGCCCGTGATTTCACTGGCCCTGATTTCAAGGGACTCGATTTCTCGCTGCGTCTTCGCCAGGCCGGACAGCGGTTGCTGTGGACCCCCGCGGTCAGGCTGTTTTCGCTCGATGGCGGTATCGTCGAAGGCTCGGAGGAATACTGGCGGCAGCCGGCACAAAAAATCGACGCCTGGTGTCTTGCCAACAAATGGTCACCGGCCATGGCCCAGGCACACACCCCTTATGAGGTAACCGAGTAATGCGTGCGCTCATCCTGTCTCACGGCCACCCGTCATTTTCCATCGGTGGTGCCGAGGTCGCTTCCTATAATCTGCATCGCGGCCTGAATCATCTGGAGGGCCATGAGAGCCATTACCTCGCCCGGGTCGGACCGCCGGTGGCGTCGCATCGCGATACGCCGTTCATGAGCCTCCGGCAAGCCGAGCGGGAGATGCTGTTTTATGCCAATGATTATGATTATTTCCGGTTCTCGAACCGCGATATTCAGTCGATCGAAAAAGATCTGACCCGCTATGTCCGGGAAGTCGATCCCGACGTGGTGCATTTTCATCATCTGCTGGGATTTGGCGCCGAAAGCCTGTTCGCCATCCGCAAGGCGCTTCCGTCGGTGCCCATCGTGGTGACCCTGCATGAGTATCTCTCGATCTGTAATAATCATGGCCAGATGGTCAAAACACGCGACGGGGCGTTGTGCAAACGGTCCTCGCCGGCCGATTGCAATATGTGTTTCGCCAACATTTCACCGGCGGAATTCATGAAGCGCGAGCTCTATCTCAAGGGGCTCTACCGGCATGTGGATATGTTCGTCTCGCCCAGCCGGTTCCTGATCGATCGCTATGCCGATTGGGGCCTGCCGCGCGAAAAGATGGTTTTCCTGGAAAATGGGCTGGATGTTTCCGCCGCCGCGCCGCCGCGCGTGATCGACCGGGAAAATGGCCGCCGTGCCCGCTTCGGCTATTTCGGACAGTTGAACCAGTTCAAGGGGATCAAGCTCCTCATCGAGGCGGTTGCCCGCATTCCCGACCGCGAATGGGGGCGCGACGCGGCGCTCTACGTGTTCGGCGGCAATCTCGAAATGCAGCCGGAATCGTTCCAGCAGGAATTCCGCAAGCTGGTGGTCGCGGCCGGCCGGCGCGTGCGGTTCTTCGGTAGTTACAAGTCCGAGGAGATGCCGCGGCTCATGCAGGAGATCGATTGGGTGGTCACACCGTCTACCTGGTGGGAAAACTCGCCGGTGGTCATCCAGGAAGCGTTCTTCCATGGGCGTCCGGTGATCTGCAGCGATATCGGAGGTATGGCCGAGAAGGTCCGTGACAACGTCACCGGGCTGCATTTCCGGGCGGGCAGTGCCGAAAGCCTGGTGGACCGGTTATCCGAAGCCATGCGCAGCCCCACCCTGTGGGACCGGCTGCGCCGGCAGATTCAGTCGCCGCTGGAGGCCGTCGATGCCGCCCAGCAGCACGCCAAGATGTACGAGACGCTCATCGCGGCGCGACGGACGACCGATGCGCCGACAGCGCTTCAATTCAAACGTTCCGAGCCACGGCTCAGAATAGTCGCCGCCGAATAGGTTGGGGAGATCGTCATGGAAGAAACCATTCTGGTTACCGGCGGCGCCGGCTATGTCGGCAGCCATGTGGTCGCCGATCTCGTCGACCGGGGCAATCAGGTCGTGGTGTTCGACAATCTGCAGCAGGGCCATGCCCAGGCCGTGGTCGATGGCGCCACGCTGATTGCCGGCGATCTGGCCGACCGCTATGCCGTTCGGGAATTGTTTGCCAAGCATCGCATCGATTCCGTGATGCATTTCGCCGCCAATTCACTGGTCGGTGAATCCATGAAATACCCGTTCCGCTACCTCAGGGACAACGTTTCCAACGCGGTAAATCTGATTGAATCGGCGGTGGAATTCGACGTAAAGAAGTTCGTTTTTTCGTCCACCTGCGCGATTTTCGGCAATCCCGAGCGGGTTCCCATCGATGAGGCCGTACCCATCGATCCCGGCAGTCCTTACGGCGAATCGAAGTTTCTGATCGAGCGTGTTCTGCGCTGGGCAGAGGAGATCTATGGCATGAACTATGCCGCGCTGCGTTATTTCAATGCGGCCGGCGCCCATCCCACCATCGCCATTGGGGAAAATCATGATCCGGAAACCCATCTTATTCCCATCGCGTTGCAGGTAGCCGCCAGGCAGCGATCGCATCTGGATATCTTCGGCGACGATTACGCGACACCGGACGGTACCTGTGTCCGCGATTACATCCATGTCTGCGATCTGGCCGATGCTCACATCCGGGTTCTCCAGGTGCTCGAGGAAAGAAGCTGCCAGTACAATGTGGGGACGGGGCACGGCTTTTCCGTGCGTGAGGTCATCGATGCGGTAAACCGGGTTGCTGGTGTCCAGATCCCGGTTCGTGTCGCGGATCGTCGTCCGGGCGATCCGGCCGTTCTGGTGGCGGCATCCGATAAAATTAAAGCCGATCTCGGCTGGAACCCCCGCTTTTCCCATATGGACACCATCGTGGAGACCGCCTGGAACTGGGCACAGACCCATCCCAGAGGCTATACGGTCGCCGCGGCGGCGGAATAGCGGCCGGGACCCTTTTCATGGCAGTACGGGATCAGGACATCCTGCGTGAGACATTGCGCTCCAGCGCCATGGGAATCCTGTGCGCAGCGCTGTTCGGGCTGTTTGTGAATCTGCTTCAGCTCGTCGTGCCGCTTTACATGCTGCAGATCTACGATCGGGTGATCGTCAGCCACAGCATGGATACGTTGCTCATGCTGACCCTGGTGGCGCTGGGATGCCTGGTGTTCCTCGCCAGCATGGATTTCATCCGGTCCAACGTCTTTATCGTGATCGGGGAAAGGCTGGCGCGGCGCCTCAGCGGCCCGACCATCCAGGCGGCGGTGACCCGGTCTCTGAGCGCCGGGGCGGCGCAATCGGCGCGGGCCATCCGCGACCTTCATGAACTCAGGCAATTCGTGACCGCAGGGCCGATTTCCCTGCCCTTTGACGCGGCATTCGCGCCCCTGTTTCTGTTAATCCTGTTCATGATGCATCCGGCCTATGGCCTTGTCGCGTCCGGCGCGGTGGTGATCCTGATCGTCCTCAGCGCGGCCATGGAGTTTTTCGTGCGCCGGCGCTCGCAGGCCGCCAATGAGGCGGCGGCCCAGTCCCATGCCGAGGTCGGCACGGCTGTCCGCCATGCGGAGCTGATTGAATCCATGGGCATGCTGGGCGCCGTGATGGGGCGCTGGCAGGCGGGTCAGGACCGGGCGCTGCGGCTGGTCGGCAGCAGTAACACGCTGGCCCGCATGATTACCGCCGCGTCCCAATCCATCCGCATGGGGCTTCAGATCATTATGCTGGGGACCGGGGCCTCGCTGGTGATCGACGGTGCCGTTTCCGCCGGTACCATCGTGGCGTCGACCATTATCATGACCCGGCTTCTGTTGCCCTTCGAGCAGATCATGGAGGGCTGGCGCAGCTGGGCCGAAGCGCTGGCCTCCTATCAGCGCCTCAAGGCATTGCTGGGCGAGGTTGGGGCCGACCGGCAGGGAACGCCGGTCGACGTCATGTCGGGGAAAGTGGCCGTCGAGGGGCTCAGCTTTGTGCCGCCGGGCGAGGATAAGCCGGTGCTCCGGAACGTCAGCTTCGAGCTTGAGGCCGGTGAAATGCTGAGCATCGTGGGTCCGTCGGGCGCCGGGAAATCGACGCTCGCGCGATTGTTGGTAGGTATCTGGGCCCCCTCCGCCGGTGGCATATTCCTCGATGGTCAAAATGTCTTTAACTGGGAAAGAACCAGTTTCGGTGCGGCCACCGGATTTTTACCCCAGTCACCGGCGCTGCTCGATGCGACAATTTCCGAGAACATCGCGCGGCTCACCGAGACCGAGCCGGCGGCGGTGATCGACGCCGCCAGGCGGGTTGGCGCTCATGAGCTGATCGGGCATTTCCCTAAGGGCTACGAGACGCCGGTCGGTAGCGGCGGGTTCGCCCTCAGCGGCGGACAGCGCCAGCGTATTGCCCTCGCCCGGGCCTTTTTCGGCTGTCCCCGCATGATCGTTCTCGACGAGCCCAACAGTTTTCTCGATAGCGAGGGCGAACAGGCTTTGATGGCTGCAATCATCGGGGCCAAAGAGGACGGCGCCACTATTATCGTGGTTTCCCATCGGCCGGCGATGGCGAATATCTCGGATAAGGTCCTGGTGCTTCGCGATGGCATGGTCGATTCATTCGGCTCCCGCGAAAGCGTCGCGCTAAGTACCGCGAAGCTCCTTCCCGGCGTTTCGAGCGGGAGCGAAAAGATCGCTCAATTCCCCCTGGCACGGATAGGACAATCATGACGGAACGCAAGAATGCCCTGGTCCCGTATGTCGACAATGGGCCGCAGGCGATCTCCGAACCTTCCCTGAGAATGCCGGTGATTTCCGGCTTCGCGGTGTTTGCCATGTTTATTGCCGCGTTTGCCGGCTGGTCCATGTTCGCGGATCTCGACAGCGCCGTGATTGCCGATGGTACCGTCGTCGTCGACAGTCACCGCAAGACCGTTCAGCATCTCGAAGGCGGCATCCTGCGCAAGATCCACGTGCGAGAAGGCGATAAGGTCAAGGCCGGGCAGCTCCTTGCCGAACTCGACAGCACCCAGGCCGCCGCGACGCTGGGCCAGGCCATGAGCCAGCACTGGGCGGTCAAGGCCCGGCTGGCGCGGTTGCGCGCCGAACAAGCCGGCAAACGGGTCATTGTGTTCCCCCGGGACATGGTCGCCCGGCGGGATGACAAGGTGGTCGCGGAGGCGATGGCCGCGCAGGAAAAGCTGTTTGAGGTGCGCTGGCGGTCGAGCGATGGCGCCGTCGCCATTCTAAAGCAGCGGATTGCTCAGCTTGGCAACGAAATCGGCGCCGAGAAAGCCCTGCGCGTTTCCGCCGTGACGCAGCGGAAATTCACCGAAACCGAGCTCAGGAACGTGCAGAAACTCTATCAAAAGGGCTATGAACGTCTGCCCCGCGTCCTGGCGCTGCAGCGGGGCGTCGCTGACCTTCAGGGCCGGGAAAACAATGCGCGCAGCAATATTGCCCGGCTGAACCAGGCCATTGCGAGTGCAAATCTTGAAATCGACTCCGCAGGGGATACCCGCCAGTCCGAAATTGCCCAGGCCCTTCAGGAGGTGCTTGCCATTGATGCCAACCTGGCCGACCGCAAGAAGGCGGCACAGGACGTCAGGGATCGTCAAGCGATCTTTGCGCCTCAGGACGGGACGGTTGTGGGTCTGAAAGTCTTTACCGCCGGCGGCGTCATCGCTCCCGGTCAGGCTCTGATGGATATCGTTCCCAGCAATGATTCGCTCCTTGTGGAGGCAAAGGTCAAACCTCGGGATATCGATACGGTGCGTGACGGGCTGCAGGCGATGGTCCGCCTGACCGCCTATAAGCGCGGCCATGTACCGCCGGTGGAGGGGCGGGTGGTGCACGTGTCGGCTGACCAGCTCACCGATCCGCGAACCGGGGAGCCTTACTTCACCAGCCGGATCGAGGTGGATGCCGAACAACTGGCGGCGATGGACGGGGTCAAGCTGCAGCCCGGCATGCCGGCCGAAGTGATGATCGTCATCGGCGAACGGCGGGCCTACGAATATTTCGTCTCGCCCCTATCGGAACGGATGAACCGCGCCTTCCGCGAACAGTAGGCCGAGAGCGCGATCCACGTGATCGGGCCGGTGCCGCTTAGATTGATGCTGAGATGGACCGGGGCCGCCTACTCAGAAGAATAAGGCGGCGATCCCTGTTGCCAGGGACGCAACTGTCAGGCAGCCGAGGAAAAGGATCAGCCGTTTCAGACCGCGCTGTTCGTCACCATAATCCGGCTCCTCATCACGCTCATCCTGAAGTCGCTCGATACCTGACTCGATTCGGGCGTTAAAGCCGTCCTGCTGCTCCAGTCGCTGGTTCAGGGTCTTTTGCAGCTGCGAGATCTCTTCCAGCGTATCCTGGATCACGGCCTGGTTCTGCACCATCTCCGTGATCTGTGTTTCCATGGCGCAGATGGCATCGGCGATATCATCGTCTTCGAGGGGGGCGACCACCGCCGCCTCGATGGCCGGCGCGTTCTGCGGCTGGTTGCGGACGAACTGGTCGAGCTCATGCAGCTCGTGATAGATCCAGCGAAAGCCGGCCCGCTGATCACTGACGCATTGCTCGATCTGCTGCACCATCGCGGAAAAATCCGAGGGGCGGAGAGCGAGCGCATCGGTGCTCACGGCAGCCTGGTTCTTGAGCCTGATCTCGCCGCCGATGCCCGGCAGGTGGACGATTGCGGTGACCCGCTGGCGCTCTTCTTTCGCAAGCTGTTCGGGAAGCTGGGCCTCAAAACCATGCCGGCCATCGCCAACGCTGGCCCGCACCAGATCCTCCCGAAGCCTGTCCGCCGTGACGGTCGCTATGGGCTGGTTGTCGAGCCGGATCTCGACCTCAAGCGGTTGCCCCGGCCGTTCGCGGTTCCATACCCAGCCGGCAACGCGCGAACCGCCGATGGAATCGATGAATCCGACGACATCAACAAATTCCTCGGTTGCGGATTCCATCGGTTGATCGATGATCGCCGCGGCTTCTACGCTCCCCCCATCAGGCGACATCGCGCATCCTCACGGGCAGGTTGGGGTCGGGCATACGGTGCGGCAGGTTGTTTTCCTCAAGGAACTGCCGCATATCGCGGTAGCGCTCGAAATAGGTCCGGTTGAATTTTTCAAACAGGGCCTGATCCCAGAAATCCTCCAGATGGAAGGCCTCCGATGAATAGACGTCGTAGGCTGGTATGCCAAAGGTCTCGACGAATTCAGAGGTGCGGCTGTCATAGGTAAAGTAAAGTGATGGCACCCCGTTCGCCAGCGATATCAAATTGCCGTGGAGACGGAACCCGATGACAAAATCCTGTTTCTGCGCGATCGTGTCGTAATCAGCGACCACGTCGGAATAGAAAAGCTTGGTCTCGTATAGTTTCCTGAGGGGATCATCCCCGTCACCCAGCCAATTATTAGTCGTCAACTGGGCGAGCGCTTCGTTGCGTTGCTCCTCGGTTCCGAAGACGATCTTTTTCTCTTCGATCTCGCCCTGCGCCATCACTGTCAGGTCGAAGCGGTTCGACATATCGAGCATGGTCTCCTTCTGGAAGGCAAGATGGCGCTCAATGTCGGGGGAATAGGTCGTCGACACCTCACGCCGCAGCGTGTAGCCGGCGTTTTTGATCGCATCCATCGCCGGCAGGTCAATTCGGAGATCGGGACGGCGGTTTCTGAACAATGTGGGGCAGCCGACAATGCGGGCGTTTTTCACGCCGATATCCCAGAGCACCTGGGCGGTGTAGCTGCCGCGCACGCCGAGGGAGACACAATGGTCGGACATGGCCCGCAGAACGTTCTTGGTTTCGTCGGATAAAATCAGCGGGCCCTCCGACGGTGCCTGAGCGCCGATTCCGAAGGCGATGACCGGTATGCGAAGGCGCTCGATAACCTCGAGCGTCCGCTCCCATTTCATGGAGGAATTGATGTAGTTGGATCCCCGCAGAAAGCAGTAATCATATTCCTCGTTATACTGGTCGATTTTCGCCGGGTCGCACTCCCTGATCTCGATGACGCCGAGATGGTCGAAATCGAGCAGTTTGAGAGACGAATCGAAGACGAATGCATCGCCAATATTGTGGTAGTGATCGATGGATCGCTGGATATCGCTTGCCTGATACCACCGTACACAATCGTGGTCGTAGACCTCGCCCGATGGAATCATTACGAGGATGCGGGTCATTATCCTATCCCTATGAGATTTATTGAGTTTTCGCTCTGCAGCGGGGCCCGATGGAGCCCTAAACCCTGTTGAATGACTCTAGCGGAGGGAGCTTTACGATCCGTTTACGGGTCATCGTGCCTTATCGACCCATGATCCGTGTAATTCGTAAAATTTGGCTGATATCCGCCGTAATTGGCACGGTTTACCCCTTTGGTGGCGTGTCCGTGGCGGCAGGCGCCCCGTTAACCATGAAGATCGCCGGCGGGCCGCAAACAATCTTCCGCTGGGCGGTCGACCGATGCGCGCCTAACCACATTCCCGATGCGCCGGCGCGCGCGTTTCGCGATTCCAACAATACGGTTCGCCTGATCGCCGCGCACCACATGAACCGTGCCATGACCGGTCCAACGCTCGCAGAGGCCCGTGTCGACTGTTCGGTGATCTATCAGGCGAATCGGTCAAAGGATCCCGCGGCGCTGGATGATCTGGTCTGGTTGACGGCGTACCATACGCTGGATGGCAAAAGGGTCGTCGCGCTGGGCCACGCGGAGTTTCATGGCCATACCGTCGCGGGGCTTTGTGCCAGCGGCCGGTATATGGCCTGCTGGCGCAATTCGGTCATTGCCGCCGTCTCGGAGGATGGCGGCAAATCCTTTACCCGCCGGCCCGGTATGACCGCCGCGGCCGCGACACTCCCCTATCCCTATGATCCGCGCGCCGGGCGCCATACGGGTTACTTCAGCCCGAGCAATATCGTGCGCTGGAGAAACCACGCCTATGTATTCGTCTTCGCCGAGCAATATCGCGAACAGCGCAGGGGGGCCTGCCTGCTACGGGCGGAGGCGGCGGCTGATAATCCGGTCTGGCGCGCCTGGGACGGGCGTCGATTCACCATCGCGCTGAACGGAATCGTGAAGGCGGGCGGTACACGCAATCAACACATTTGTGTTCCCGTGCCGGGCATTGGATCCACGATCACCAGCGTTGTGCGTCATGCACCCACCGGCACGTTTCTTGCCCTGTTCGCCGGTACCCGCGCGGTTCCTAGGTTAAATCGCAAGGTGACCGGCATCTTTTATGTTCAGTCAAAGGATCTGGTTCACTGGTCGCCGCCGGCCCTGCTTCTGGAACGCCCCATCATGTTCAAGTTTGCTTGCGGGGATAAGGTGGTGTTTGGCTATCCCTCTTTGATCGATGGGAACAGCCCGTCGCGCAATTTCGATACGGTAGGCGAACAATTGTCACTCTACCTGACGCGCTTCAACCTGACCGGATGCAAACTCCCCATGAACCGGGATCTGGTGCGTTATCCGGTTCACATTATGTCAGGAAGTTAGGCGGCCCTTTACGCGCTCTTGGCGGCGGGCTGGGTCCAGGCGAGGGGGTGGATCGGCAGATCCTGGCCGAGCACATGGGTGGCCAGTCGGATATGGGAGGGCAGGGTCGCCGCCAGATCATAATGCTCCACCATGTAGTCCCGCGCCGCCTGCCCGATGGCCATGGCGCGCGGCCGATCGTCGAGGGTCTCGGCGATGCGGGTGGCCAGCCTGAAGGAATCGAAAAAGTCCGCCAGAAGGCCGGTTTCGCCATCCTTGATGACTTCGCAGACCGGCGCCGTCGCCGAGCCGATCACCGAGCAGCCGGCGGACATGGCTTCGAGCAGCGACCAGGACAGCACGAACGGTACCGTGAGGTAGACATGGGCATGGGAGGCCTGCAGCACCCGCCGGTAGCTTTCGATCGGCAGTGATCCGGTAAAATGGGTGCGCGCCGGATCGAGCTCCGGCAGCTCCTCCAGCATGGCTTCCTTCCAGCTTTTGCCATCGTCCCGGGGGCGCCCGTAATTGACTGAATCGGCGCCGACGATCACCGCGTGAAGGCGTGGCCGTAGAGACTGCAAGGTCGCCAGGGCCCGCATGAATTGCGGGAAGCCGCGATAGGGTTCCATACCCCGCGTCGCATAGGTGACAATTTCGGTGTTACCGCCCAGCTCCAGATTATCCAGGCTAAGCCGGCCGCGCTGGGCGGGCGTGAAATAGGCCGTATCAATGCCCTCATGGATCACATGGAGCTTGCCGTGGAATTCCTCGGGGAACTGGTCCAGCTGAAAGGAGGTCGGGCAAACTCCCTGGTCGCACTGGGTCAGCTCGAGCAACATCTCGGCGTTCTTTGTCCGGATGCGCAGCGCCTCGTCTTCGGGGATTTTTCCCGGCGACAGAAAATCCACATCACTGTCGGTCGGGCTGTAAAACCATTCGAAATGACCGATCACCGGGACTTCGGGAAACACGTCCTTTACATAGAGCCCCGGGCCGAAGCCGGCATGGGCATAGATCAGGTCGGGAATGAAGCCGTTGTCGCGAAGGCCGATGCAGGCGCGGTAGGCAGCCTGGCCCAGAAGCACGGCATTTTCCAGCGACTGAACGTAATGGTGGGTGGGATGGCTGCTGGTGCGGGTCGGCTGAATCTGGATGGATTGAAGACCGGGCACATCGAGGCCCTCTTCGGTGGAGATAAAGACCACCTCATTACCCGGCTGCTTCGCAAAGGCGAGCGCCAGATGCATGAATTGGCCGGGAAAATGCTTGTGAAGGAAAAGCAGACGCAAGAGAACTAACCAAATTGGGGGCCGGGACCGATCAGGGGGAGTGTGTCGGGGAAGGGTTAACGGCGGGTTTTTCTGGAGACGTTTCTGCGAATAAAGATGTTAATTTTTGCGCGTATCCAAAATCCCGGAAGTCTCCGGTATCCGCCGCCG
>JABJKO010000019.1 GCA_018660305.1 Rhodospirillaceae bacterium | reverse complement strand
CGCGGCATGATCAAGGCGCCGGACCGCATCGGCTGCGCCACGGATGTATCCACCCAGCATCTCGCCATCCAGTGGGAAAAGGCGCGGCGCATGGGCGAACATCTCGATGTGGCGGTCTTTATCGGTGGTCCACCGACTCTTCTACTCGCGGCTGCCAGCAAGGTTCCCTACGGGGTGGATGAATACGGCATCGCCGGTGCGCTCAACGGTGCACCCATCGATGTGGTGCCCGCCGAGACAATCGATTGCCTGGTGCCGGCCCGGGCCGAGATCGTCATCGAAGGCCAGATCCGGACCGACATTCTCGAACCCGAAGCGCCGTTCGGCGAGGCCAGCGGGTATCTTGGTCCGCGCAAGATGGAAAAAGTGCTCGACGTCAAAGCCATCACCCACCGCAAGCAGCCCATTTACCAGGGCATCATCAGCGAATTCCCACCCAGCGAAAGCAGTGTCATGCGGAAGGTCGCGTTTGATGCGATCTATCTCAATCACCTCAAAGGGGCGTGCAATATTCCGTCGGTGACCAAGGTCGCCTGTCATGAGATGGCGAGCTGCAATATGATGTTCGTGATCCAGCTCGACAAACCCGAACTCGGCCAGCCGTGGCAGGCGCTGCGCGCGGCAGCGGCGTTCGATGCGTCGCTGGGCAAGATCTTTATCGCGGTGGATTCCGATGTGGACCCGGATTCCATGGACGCCATCCTGTGGGCGCTGTCCTACAGCACCCAGCCTCACCGCGACATGGAGATCATCCGGGGCAAGGTGCCGCGGCTCGACCCCTCGGTGCCGGCCGGTCCGGATGCCGCTTATCCGGACGGGGCGGGCGCGTCGGCCTTGTTGATCAATGCCGTGCGCGAGCATCCCTATCTACCGGTCTCGCTGCCCCGGCAGGATTTCATGGAGAAAGCCATAGACCGCTGGGAGTCCCTTGGTTTGCCCGCCCTCGATCTGCAGAATCCCTGGCACGGCTATCCGTTGAGTGCCTGGACCGACGAAAATGCCGAGGAAGCCGAACTTGCTGTGACCGGACGATATTTTGAGACCGGCGAAAAGCTGGCTGGCCGCCGCGAGACGACCGGTGATGGCAACAGTGACAGCGAGTGACCGCGCCGTGACCGACCAGAAGCTTCAGGCAGACCATTTCGAACGGGTGGATGAATCGGCCGATTCCCTGTTCTACGAGGAACCGCGGCTGGTCAAGCATATCGACGATCCGGCCTGCGAGGCGCTTACCGATTATTTTCGTGACCATCTGCCGGAAGACGGCGCCATTCTGGATCTGATGTCGAGCTGTGTCTCGCATCTACCCACCGACGTGTCCTATGAGCGGGTTTGCGGTCTCGGTATGAACAAGGTGGAGCTGGATGCCAATCCGCAGCTCACCGATTATCTGGTGCATGATCTTTCCATCACCCCTAAATTACCGTTCCTGGAGGATGAATTCGACGCCTGTATCATCAGCGTTTCCGTCCAGTATCTGATCCATCCCATCGAAATATTTTCCGAGATTTCCAGGGTTCTGAAACCGGGATCGCCCTGCGCGGTGTCGTTCTCCAACCGCATGTTTCCCACCAAGGCCATCGCGATCTGGCGGGCCATGGACGATATGAACCACGCGCGGCTGGTGGGCTATTACTTCGTCGAAGCGGGGGGATTTGAAGAGCCGGTCTTTACCGATCTGTCGCCCAATCCCGGGCGCTCCGATCCGCTATTTCTGGTCTCCGGCCGTTGCATGAGCACCTGACGCACCCTTTGCCATCCCCGGTCGCAATAGCATGAACATGAATATGGCGGCCACGGCAATGGGGATCATATTTGCACCATAGACAAAGGTAATCGCCGGACCCACGGCCTCAGCCGAGGTCGCATCTCCCAGCCCCGCCATGGTCGACAGCACACCGGATACCGCAGCGCCCAATGCGGTGCCCAGAGAGCGGATGGACGGCAATGCGGACGCGGTTACGCTTTCTTCGCCCGGCGTGGCGGCGGCCATGGTGCGCGATAGCAGATGGACATTGTGGGTGCCCACCCCAAAACCGAGGACAAAGGTGGCCGCAGTGAGGACCGCGAGCATGGGTTGCTGAGCGGTGAAGATGACCCCGGCAAGGCCAGCCATCATGACCAGCGGTCCGGTCCACAGGGCTGCCCGTTCCCGGGCGCCGGTCCAACCCGACACGACAAAGGTGCCGATAGTCCATCCAAGCGACATGACCATCGCGATGTAGCTGATGTATATGGGCGATACGCCATGCACCACCTGTAACAGAAGCGGCAGGAAGATATGTATGGTCGTGTTCACCATGCCGATGATGAGCACAATCCAAAAGGCCAGCCCGACGGGGGACCGCAGGGAAAACGCCAAGGTCGGGTAGAGTTGGTTTTCAGACCTGCGATCGAGCCGAAATGTAAACCACAGAAGCCCGATGCCAGCGATGATCAGGGCGACACGGTAAGCCGCGTCCGTGATGGGGCCGGCCAGCGCGATGCAAAAAACGCCGGTGGTCAGGATCGCCAGCCGCCGGATGGGAAAGGGCTGCGTTTCTTCGTCGGGCTGATGGTCGAAGCGGTCGGGAACGTAAATCCAGGCGGTGACGACCAGAAAGAAGACGAAGGGCGTCATGGCCCAGAATGAGCCGCGCCACCATCCCATATCGGCGAACAATCCGCCCACCACTGGTCCCAGCATCCAGGCGATCATCCAGGTGCCTTGCCAGAAAGCGAGGATGCGGGTCCGCAACCGGTCCTCGAATATTCCCATGATAAGCGCCATGCCGCCGCCGGTGACCAGACCGCCGGCGAGTCCCTGAATTCCGCGTGCGACGATGAGAAATCCCATATCGGGCGTGACCGCGCTGGCAACGGTTGCAATCAGAAATACGGCGCCGCTCGCGCCGTAGCCCTTGCGCGGACCTAGCCGGTTCCAGACCGGACCGACGCTGGCCGCCCCGATGATCGACCCAATGGTGTAGACCATCGCCGGCCAGGTGTAGTACGCCGCGCCGCCAATATCGGCGACGATGGTAGGCATGATGATGGCGGTCACCAGCACTTGCAGCGCGTGCAGGCAGACACCCATGATGACCAGGAACGTATAGGGCGCGCGCCCGTCTCGGAAGAGTTCCGACCATGCTGCCTTTGGTGCGTCTTCGATTGTTTCAGTGGAGTCAGCGGTCACAAATTGACCCGTTTCATACCCTCAGCAGGGTAGCGTGTTCCCGCTGCCGTCCCTTTGGGGAAGATAGTGTCAAGCTGTGCGAGGTCGGACGGTGTCAGCTTGATCTCGACCGCGTCGAGATTTTCGTCCAGATGCCGGCGGCTCTTGCAGCCCGGTATGGCGAAGATCTGTTCGCCCTGTGCCAGGAGCCAGGCGAGACAGATCTGGGCCGGTGTCGCGCCCTTGTCCTTTGCGAAATCCTCCAGCGCCGAGACGCGTTTCCGGTTCGCCTCAAAATTTTCTTCCTGGAAGCGGGGAAATTTCTGGCGGGTGTCGCTGTCCGACTGCGCCCCGGGCTTGGTGATGTCGCCGGTCAGAAACCCGTAACCGAACGGCGCATAGGCCATGAAGGCGAGACCGAGATCGCGGCAGGCATCGATATGGCCGTCCTCGGGGTCGCGCGACCAGAGCGAATATTCGAACTGCAGGGCGATCAGTTTCTGGGCGGCCGCCCCGCGGCGCAATGTCTCCACGCCGGCTTCCGACAGGCTGATGAAGCGCGTCTTGCCCTCCTCGACCATCTGCGCCATGGCGCCGACGGACTCTTCGATGGGCACGGTGGGGTCGATCCGCGACATGCACAGCGCATCCAGATGATCCACACTGAGATTTTTCAGGCTTTGCTCGCATATCTCGCGCAGCCGCTCCGGTGTGCCGCTGCCTTCGGCGACACTGCGTCCGTCCGCTGTATGGATGGTGCCGGTCTTGGAATGAATAAAGACCTTGTCGCGGCGGTCGCGAATGGCCTGACCGATGATCTTGTGATTGTGGCCGCCGCCATAGCGGGCCGAGGTGTCCAGCAGATTGACGCCCCGCTCGATAGCACGGTGAATGGTGGCGATGGATTCCGTATCGTCGGCGGCCCCATAGGCGCCCGACATGCCGTAGCAGCCAAGTCCGATGCGGGACAGCGTCTCTCCGCTATTGCCGAATTTCCCGTAATCCATGTCCAATCTCCCTGCGAGGGCCTCTGGTCAGGCAGTGTAGTCGCAAAGCGGTGCTTGAGGAACGGTGCCAATTCGCGTGACAGGGAAGTCCGGTGCTCATTAGACTATGCCCAACAAATGACGCTTTAAGCGGAGAAGACCATGAGCAGGATCGAGGTTAACCGTCTGTCGGATGCCATCGGCGCGGAAATCCGCGGTGTGGATCTCCGCGAGGAGCTGGATGCCGAGACCGTGCGCACCATCGAGGATGCCTGGCATGAGCATCAGATCATCCTGTTCCGGGACCAGGAGATCACCAACGATCAGCAGCGGGCCTTCGCGGGGAAGTTCGGTGGGTTGGGCAGCCGGGCCCGTCGCGGCGCGCAGCCGCCCGAGCTGGACGAGTACGGCCCCAACGTCATGCTGGTCAGCAACATTCGCAAGGACGGCGAACCCATCGGTTCGCTGCCCGATGGCGAAATGATGTTCCATTCCGACACGCCCTTTTTTGAGCATCCGGACAAGGCGACCATTCTCTATGCCATCGAAATCACCTCATGGGGCGGCCATACCCTGTTTTCAAACAGCTATACGGCGGCGGAAACCCTGCCCGAGGATGTGAAGCGAACGCTTCACGGCAAAAAGGGCATGCAGGTCTATGAATACGGCATCTGTATGAAGGACAAGGACAAGTATGACCGGGAGAATTTCCCGCACGCCGCCCATCCCGTTTTCCGTAAACATCCCGCGACCGGCAAATCGTCACTGTTCGTCAACGAGCTGATGACCGAGGAGATTATCGGCCTGCCGGTCAAGGAAAGTGAAGAGCTGCTGGACTTCCTGTTTCAGCACCAGCGCAATCCGGACTTCATCTATGAACATGCCTGGGTGCCGGGCGATCTGATCATGTGGGACAACCGCTGCAGCCTCCACGCACGCACCGACTTCCCCCGCGAAGAACGCCGTCTGCTCCGCCGCCTGACCGTACAGGACGAATACCCGGTGCTGGAAGGCGACCCGCCCTATCGTGAGGCGGTGATGTAAGCGAAAGCCAACAGTTAAAACAAAAACCCTTCGTCATCACCGGGCTTGACCCGGTGATCCAGAAAAAGAAAAAGGTTGGATTCGCGGGTCACGCCCGCGAATGACGATTAATAATTTAGTTCTTCCCCTTCGCTTCCTGGATCGCGTGCCAGACCTTGGTTGGGGTGGCGGGCATATCGATGTTGGTGATGCCCAGCGGTGACAGGGCGTCGACGATGGCGTTCATGATGGCGCCGAGACCGCCCACATTGCCGGCCTCGCCGGCGCCTTTTGCGCCGATGGGGTTGAGCTTGGTGGGCACCGGGTTGTTGCCGAGATCGTAGCTGCAGGAATCGGCGGCGCGCGGCATGCCGTAATCGAGGAAGCTGCCGGTGATGAGCTGGCCCGATTCCTCGTCATAGACGATCTGCTCGGAGAGTGCCTGGCCCACCGCCTGGCCGATTCCACCATGGATCTGGCCTTCGAGGGTGAGCCTGTTGATCACCGTGCCCACATCGTCGACAACCGAATAGCGCAGGATCTCTGTGAAACCGGTATCGGGATCGATCTCCACCTCGACCACATGGCAACCGTTGGGGAAGCAGGGCGTGCCCGGTGCGAACGTGTCGGTGGCGAACAGCCCGACCTCGATATCGGGCGGCAGGCTGTGCGGTTTGTAGGCCGCCTTGGCAACTTCCTGCAGGGCGATCTCCCGGTCGGTGCCGGCGACCCGGAAGTTGCCGTTATCGAACTCGATGTCATCTTCAGCCGCTTCCAGCATGTGGGCGGCGAGCTTCTTGCCCTTTTCGATGATCTTGTCGCCAGCGCCCTTGGCCGCCGATGAGCCAAGGATCGCCGTGCGCGAGGCATAGGTGCCGCCGCCGTACGGCAGCAGATCGGTATCACCGGAGGCGACACGGATGTCGTCGGAATCGATACCAAGGATATCCGACACCACAATCTTGTACATGGCGTCGTGACCCTGGCCGTGGGAGATGGAGCCGGCGAGCACCGTCACCGTGCCGGTGGTGTCGAACTGGATCGTGATGGTTTCTCCGTCGAGCTGGGCGGTCTGTTCGATGAAGTTGGCGATACCCAGTCCACGGTATTTACCCCGGCTGGCGGCCTCCGCCCGGCGGTCCTCGAAATCATCGTAGTCCGCCATTTCGAGCGTCTGTTCCATGTTCTTTTCGAACTCGCCGCAATCGAGGGTGAAGAGCAGCCCGGTCTTGAAGGGCATCGCGCTCGGAGGCACGATATTGCGCCGGCGGATTTCGGCACGGTCTATCCCCATTTCGCGCGCCGCGTTGTCGATGATGCGCTCCAGCACATAGGCCGCCTCGGGCCGGCCGGATCCGCGGAACGGGCCATTGCTTGACGTGTTGGTGAACACCGCGGCGGATTCAGCAAAAATCAAGGGCGTCCTGTATGTCCCCGCCAGTCCGCCGAGATGTCCGGCCGGCGAGATGGTGCTCGAGGCCTCCATATAGGCGCCGATGCCGCACACATTGCTGACCTTGAGGGCGAGAAAGCGGCCATCCTGATCGAGCGCGAGCGTTGCATCGGTGGTCTGGTCGCGGTCGTGATAGTCGGTGGCGTGGCCCTCGCTGCGGTCGGACAGCCAGCGCACCGGCCGGCCGACGATCTTGGAAGCCCAAAGCACCAGCCTGTATTCCGGGAACTGGCCACTTTTCATGCCGAAGCTGCCGCCCACATCGGAGCCGATGACCCGGACCTGAGTTTCGCGGATGCCGAAGATGTCCTCGGCGAGCTGACGCCGGAGCTGGAACTGCCGCTGGGTGCCTCCATAAAGCGTGTAGCGGTCTTCGGCGGAATCATAGTCGCCGATGCCGACGCGCGGCTCCATGGTGTTGGCCGTGATGCGGCTGATGACCGTGTGGTAATGGGTCACATGGGCTGCGGAAGCGATGGCGGCTTCCACCGCATCCTTGTCGCCCGCTTCATAGAAAAAGCTTTCATTGTCGGGGCAGTCGGGGCGGAGCGGCGCTGCGCCGGGCCTGTTTGCTTCGGACGCGATCACATTGACCGGCAGGGCCTCATAGTCGATCTCGATGGCTTCGGCGGCATCGCGCGCCTGGAAATACGTTTCGGCCACCACCATGGCGATGGGGTCGCCGACCACACGCACCGTGCCGGTGACCAGCGCCGGGCGCGGCGGATAATAAAGCGGTGAGCCATCCCGCCTTGTGCGCGGATGGCCCGGCGGGTGCTGGCCGTATCCGGTTGCTTCCCAGTCTTCGCCGGTGAGGACGGCGAGCACGCCGGGCATTTTCCTGGCGGCGCTGCAATCGAAGCGGGTGATGCGTGCGTGCCCGTGCGGCGATCTAAGAATATAGGCATGGGTCTCGTTCTGTAGCCGGATGTCGTCCACATAACGGCCTTCGCCGCGCAATAACCGGGGATCTTCCGTCCGGGGTACGGACTGACCGATGGCAAATTGGCCCATTATTCTCTTCCTCGCCTGTTCGTCTCTTGATTATTCGGGGACCTATCCTGATACAAATCGGGTCAAAGACCAAGATGCGGTGATCCGTTTCGCCGTGGCGACCATGCGATATCGGCGGAATATGGCCGGTTTCACACTGATTTACCTTTGGTTTACCAATACTTGCCTATGGTCGCGCCATCTGGCGTTTCCCGATTTTTCTCGGGTGGCCCGGTACACTTCCGCGCTCAGACATGAGGGAAAAACCATGACCGTGACGAAGACCCAGCTTGCCGGCGCCTATGCGGCGGCTCTGAATAATGCACTCGGTAGCGATTGGGACAGGAATTTCAGCCAAAGGGACGCCAGCAAGCTTATGGAGAGCCTGTGGCCGGTGGTTTCCGAACTCGCGCTTAAGGACACGAAGAAAAAGACGCCGGGCAGTGTGCCCCTTGGTCATCTTGGCCGAATCAAGATGCGCTTTAAGGACGCGACCAAGGCGCGCCCGGGGACCAACCCGTTTACCGGCGAGCCCACCACCTTTAAGGCCAAGCCCGCGACCCTGCAGCCGCGTTTCACCGCCGGCAAGGCGCTCAAGGACGAAGCCAACAGCTACTTCAAGAAGAAGATGAAGTAAGGCGCTTTTTCGGACGGGCTATGCCCGCCGAGACAAAAAACCTCCGCGACCTTCGCGGAGGTTTTTTTATGATCAGGCGAGGCGGAAGGCCAGGGGTGGTCGTATGCGCAGGATCAGCAGGGCGACGATCACCAGGTTGGTAAGGTTGATAGCGACTCCGATGAGGAAGGGCAGGGTGTAGGATCCCGTCAGATCGAACAGATAACCGCCCATCCAACTGCCAAGACCCATGGCGACGGCGCCAAACAAAAAGATTGTGCCTGTTCTCCTGCCGACTTCATGGATCGGCAAATGCTCTCTTGTTGCCACGGCATAGATCGGGAATAGCCCGCCATATCCGAGGCCACAAAGAATGGCGACGGCATAGAGCGCCAGTAGCGAATCGACGACCGTAAACAAGCCCAGCATGCAAGCCTGTACGATCGAAAAAATAAACATGGTGCGCAGCGCACCCACGCGATCGGACAGCAGGCCAAGAATTACGGCGCGGCTCACAAACGCCGCCATAAGCATGACCGACAGGACGTTCACTGCGTCTCCGATGGGATGACCGAGATCGGTGACGTGGGACACGAGATGTCCCAACGGCAACGACATGGCCACGCAGCAACCAATGATCGCTGCGCTCAAGGCCCACTGAATCTGCTGCGAGGTCAGAGGTTGCCGGACCGGTCCTGTCGTGGATTGCCTCTCCGCCGAAGCGCCGGCGGTACCGGGTTCTGGCGCAACGTAGGCCGGGGGCTTTCTGCGAACAACCAGACAGACCGGCAGCATCACGCAAAGTGCGAAAACACCGTACCAGAAGAACATGTCCCGCCAACCAAGGGTGAGTAACACGTACCCGAATATCGGGGGCCAGACGATCCCGGCCAAGGCCTGGCCGCTGGACGCGATGCCAACCGCCATGCCACGCTTCTCGTCATACCAGCGCGCGATATTGGCCAGCGCCGGTGCCGCCAGGCTTCCCTGACCGGCAAGACCAAACATGATCCCGTAGAGCACATAAAGCTGCCAGGCGGCAGTAATTTCGCTGACCAGCATGGCGCCGAAACTGACCATGAGGGTGCCAATAAGCGCCGGGCCCCCGAAACCATAACGATCCAGGACGTATCCCATGATCATGCCGCCAAATCCCGACCCAATGAACTGAAGTGAAAAGGCGAAGGAGGGGATTGAGCGGGGCCAACCAAATTCCATGGCCATCTCTTTCAAGGCCACGACAACCAGGAACATGCCACCCGCGCTGATCAATAGCAGAACCACTGAGCCGATTAGAACAACCAGCCGTTGTCGATCGGCGGCGTCGGTGGACGAAGAGTCGGTCATGCAACGTGATCCCGGTGGCGCACGGACAATGCCGTTTACGACTTCCAGATGATGGATAATTAGCGGAAATCTACTCGGATCGCCACGGGTGGAAATTGCTGTGCCGGAATGGCTGGACTGCTACCGGCGCGGCGCCTTCATATCATGGGATCAGGGCTGTTGATACTGCTTGTCGCCAAACATGATGTCCCAGCCTTCCTTGGAATGGCCGCCCTGGCGGGTGTTTTCAGCGAGGACTTCCAGACCGCGCTGCACTCCGGGGCGGGCGGCAACCAGTTCCACCCAGCGTTTGTGGTTGGGGAATTCATCCTGATCGACGCCGCGCCGGTCGGGTTGGCGGCACCACGGGAAGATGGCGATATCGGCGATGGAATAATCGCCTGCGAAATACTCGTTGTCGGCAAGGTGCCGGTCCATCACGCCATAGAGACGCTTGGCCTCGTTGGTGTAACGGTCGATACCGTACTGGACTTTCTCCTCATCGAACCGTTCCAGCGCATAGGCCCGGAAATGCCGTGCCTGACCGAACATGGGACCGACACCGCCCATCTGGAACATGAGCCATTGCATGACATTGTGGTGCCCCGCGGGATCGTCCGCCAGCGCCGGCATAAACTTGCCTGTCTTGGTCGCCAGGTAATAGAGAATGGCGCCGGTCTCGAAAACGGAAATCTCTTTGCCGCCCGGCCCATCGCGGTCGATGATTGCCGGTATCTTGTTGTTGGGGCTGATCTTCAGGAATTCCGGTTTGAACTGGTCGCCGGCCTCGATACCCACCCCTATGGCATTGTACTCGAGCCCGCATTCTTCGAGCATGATATGGACCTTGTG
>JABJKO010000020.1 GCA_018660305.1 Rhodospirillaceae bacterium | reverse complement strand
GCCGGCGTGATGAAGAAATGCACGCTGTGCATCGACCGCATCTATAACGAAAACCTCGACGAAGAAGACCGCGTGCCGGCCTGTGTCTCTACCTGCCCGGCCAACGCCCGCCACTTCGGTGATCTGGGCGACCCCAACTCGGACGTGTCCCGGCTGGTGGAAGAACGGGGCGGTTACGATCTGATGCCGGAACTGGGTTACAAGCCGGTCAATAAATATCTGCCGCCACGGCCACGGCAAGCCGCGGAGACAGACGGACCAAGGGCGCTGCCCCCAATCGAGGGCAGTCAGCCTGGCGAAGGCGGCGCCGGGCTGTTCCGCTGGCTCGACTCGCTTCTGTCGCGCTAGGCAATCACAAGAGCAGCGCGATGCATCCAGCCTACTCCGTCATAATATTCACCACCTTCTCGGGCGCCGGGTACGGCCTGCTGGTCATGATGGCCTTGTTTGCCCTGATCGGCGGCGTACCGCCGGATCGCGGGTTCGGCGCGCTGTCCTTTGGAGTCGCCTTTGCGATGATCGTGGGCGGCCTGCTCTCATCGACCTTGCATCTCGGTCGTCCGGAGCGGGCCTTGCGCGCCTTTTCCCAGTGGAAGACATCCTGGCTGTCCCGCGAGGGCGTGCTTGCCGTCGGAACTTTTGTGCCGGCCCTGCTTTTCACCTTCGGTTGGGTGGTACTGGGCAATTATGACGGGTTCTGGCGGCTAATGGCCGGAATGACACTCATGCTGTCCATCATGACCGTCTACTGTACGGCCATGATCTATGCCAGCCTGCGGACCATCCGTGCCTGGTTCAACCCGCATACCATCCGGGTCTATCTCGCCTTTTCACTGTGGACCGGCAGCCTGTGGTTTAATTTTCTGACCCATCTGTTTGGCATTAATACGCCGTGGGTCGGTGTCACCTTCGTAGTCGCGGGGTTGCTGGCCTTCTTTTTCAAACGAAAATACTGGATATTTATCGACCGCCACCCGGCCTGGGTAACGCCTGAGACGGCGACCGGTCTCGGCGATATGGGCAAGGTGAAGCTGCTGGACGCGCCCAGCACCCAGGAAAACTATGTTCAACAGGAAATGGGCTATCGGGTCGCCCGCAGACACACCGAAAGGCTGCGGCGCTGGGCCTTCATGTGCTCCTTCCTCGTGCCCTGGTGTATCGCGGCTTTCACCATCGAGATGGACCCGTGGACCAGAACCCTCGGGGCGTTCATTGCCGTTGTCATCATGATGGGCGGCACATTGATCGAGCGATGGCTGTTCTTTGCCGAAGCCAAGCACACGGCCGCGCTCTATTACGGGGCGCCCGAGGCCTGACATGCTCCTGCCGTCCTTATCGCCTCAGGAACGCATCTTCACATGGGGTGCCGCAGCGGCGGTCGCCGTGATTATGGTCGCCGTCCTGGTCGGTCGCATCGCTCCGCCGGATCATCTTGCTGAGTTTCCACCCCTCGTCCCCCTTACCTCGTCGGATCATCGTCTCATCGTCGGGTCGCCGGAAAACCTGGCGCGGGCCTTTGATAAGGCGGGGTACGATCTGGCCGCCGTGCGCGCCGGTAAGGACACAGTTCCGCTCCTGCTCCTGCAAAAATGGCCGGAGGGGTTCCAGGACATGGAACAGGCGAAAGAAAAGAAAGCCCTTTTTGTCCGCACGCTTCTGCCGCTGATCCTTCAGGTCAATCAAACTATCAGCGCCCAGCGCGCCGCCCTGCGGAAACTCCTGAAGGCGAAGAGATCGGGACAGGATCTGTCCCACCGGGAGCAAACCTGGCTGGAACGCCTCGCCGCCCTTTACCGGACGAAACCCGATCAGAACTCGGTTCTCCTGGTCCGCGTGGCCCCCATACCGCCATCGCTGGCCATCACCCAGGCGGCGATTGAAACCGGCTGGGGCACATCACGGTTCGCGCGCGCCGGCAATGCCATGTTCGGCCAATGGACCTACGACACCAAAAAAGGCCTGCGCCCGCTGAGAGCCCATGCCGATACGCGTCATGCCGTGAAGGTTTACGACCAGCTGGTGGAGTCCGCCTGGGACTACGCCCGCAATCTCAACACCAACCCGGCCTATAAGGCCCTGCGGCTGGCCCGCGCCGCCGGAATCAGGACCGGCCACGGCCTTGCCGGGAAACTCGACAGATATTCCGAACAGGGTCCCGCCTACGCAACCCTGATCCGCAATGTCATGGCGCAAAACAGTCTGGCCGGACTGGACAAGGCCAAATTTGCCCTCACCGACCCAACCGCCCTATCCCGCCGCAATTAGGTGACCAGGGCTATTTCCAATCGTTATTGGCATGGGGGCAGTCGGTTGATAACCTGCGCCTATTAGGGACGGACCTGTTCCGACCCGGTTAAGGGAGAAATTTTATGTTCAGCAGAAAAATTTTCGTATCGGCAGCATTGGCGGCGATAACAGGTTTTGGCTTCACCGCTGGGCCGTCTGCGGCCGATGAAGTTGCGGATTTCTATAAAGGCAAGCGGATCACGATGCTCGTCGGTTCCGGTCCCGGCGGCGGTTACGACACCTATGCCCGCCTGATCGCACGCCATATGGGCCGGCATATTCCGGGAAACCCGAACTTCATCACCCAGAACAAGAATGGTGCGGCCTCCGTCATCGCCACCAATTACATGGTCAATGTGGCGCCCAGGGACGGCACCATTATCGGCGGACTCCAGCGTTCGCTCGCGCTGATTCAAATCATGGGACAGAAGGGCCCGAGATTCAAAGCCTCGGAGCTCAACTGGTTGGGCAGTCTCGCAAAAGAAGCCGGCGTCTGCGCTGTCGCAACGCGCACAGGGATCAAATCTTTCGACGAGATCTTCAAAACACCGTTCGCCATGGGCGGTACGGGTCAGAATTCGACAGAGTGGTGGCCGGCCCTGTTCAACAATCTGTTGGCCGCCAAATTCAGGCTGATCAGGGGATATCCCGGGACGCCGCAAATCCATCTCGCGATTCAGCGCGGAGAGTTGGACGGCGTCTGCCAGTCCTGGGCCTCGTTCGAGGTACAGGCGCGCACTTTCATGAAAGCGGGCGGCATCAAGCCGTTGGTGCAGATTTCGCTGCATCCCGATACCGAGATGACCAAGCTGGGCGTGCCCATGCTGCAGGATTTCCTCACCAAGGACAATCTCGCCAAGGGTCAGAATCTCGAGGATGTGAAGCTCTTTTTCAAGATAACGGTGATTCCCCCTGTCATGGGGCGGCCTTTCGCGATGGCACCGGGCATTCCCAAGGCGCGTGTGGCGGCGATGCGCAAGGCGTTCATCGACATGACTACGGATCCCAAGTTTCTTGAAGACGCCAAGAGGCTCGGCCGCGACATCGAGATCGTGACCGGTGACGAGATCCAGAAAATCATCGCCGACATCTCCAAGGTGCCGAAGGCCAAGCTGGCAGCGCTCGACGGACATTTCAAGTTCCGCGGCAAGGTCGAAAAGGTCGTCCTCAAGGTCATCGTGCATAGCGGCAAGGTGATCAAGATCAAGCGCAAGGGCCGCCGGATCACCATCGATTACAGGGGCAAGAAAAGGCGCGCCAATGTTTCCGGCAGCAAAACCAAGGTGACGGTCGACGGCAAGAAGGTAAAACGCAAGGCCATCAAGAAGGGCATGAACTGCACCTTCCATTATTATGGCCACAAGACACGCGCTAAGAAGATTGATTGCACCAGCTAGTCCCCAAAGCTTGGAGGACAACAAGACCCCCGGGCACCCGCCCGGGGGTTTTTTGTGTCAGACAGCGCGACAGACACGTCGCACAATTCAGCAGCATGTCAGCAGCATGGCCGATCACCGAATCCATATTTGCATTCAGCCTGACCGTTGCTAATCTGTTCGCCCTAAGAATGAATAACTCACGTTTCTACACAGAGGAGGCCAAGTCATGTATTCAGTTAAGGACTTTACGCGTACCGCATTGGCCACGATTGTCGGTCTTGGTATTACCGTCGGCAGCGCCACAGCGGACGACATCGCGGATTTCTACAAAGGCAAACGGGTCAAAATTATCATCGGGTCCGGCGCCGGCGGCGGCTACGACACCTATGCCCGTCTGGTGGGCCGCCATCTTGGAAAGCACGTTCCGGGAAATCCGACTTTTCTACCCCAGAACAAGAGCGGCGCCGCGTCGATCGTCGCCACCAATTTCATCATGAACGTGGCCCCCAAGGATGGGTCCGTCATCGGTCAGGTCCAGCGGGAGATTGCCCTGGTCCAGCTCATGGGCCGGAAGGGACCCAAATACAAGGCAAAGGATATCCAGTGGCTGGGCAGCCTGGCAAAGGAAGCCGGAGTCTGCGCCGTGGCGACGCGCACCGGCGTCAAGTCGTTCGCCGACGCCTACAATAACGAATACGCCGTGGGTGGCCTGGGACAGAACGCGAGCGAGTTCTGGCCGGCGCTGTTCAATAACCTGGTCGCCACAAAATTCAAACTGATCAGAGGGTACCCCGGCTCACCGCAGATCCATCTCGCCATCGAGCGTGGCGAACTGGACGGCGTCTGCCAAAGCTGGGCGTCGTTCAAGGAACTGTCCGGCAATTTCCTCAAACAGGGCAAGATCAAGCCCCTGGTCCAGGTAGCACTTCAGCCTGATGCCGAAATGCAAAAGCTGGGCGTGCCCATGCTGGACGACATTATCAGTGCCGATAATCTGGCAAAGGGCCAGAATGTGGAAGACGTACGAACCTTCTTCAAGCTCACTGTGGTGCCCGGCATCATGGGGCGCCCGTTCATGATGGCCAACGGCGTGCCCAAGGCGCGACTGCAAGCCATGCGGAACGGGTTTGTCTCCATGGTCAAGGACCCAGCCTTCCTGAAGGATGCCAAGCGGCTCAAGCGCACAATCGCACTGGTAACCGGCGAGGAAATCCAGAAACTGGTCACCGATATTTCCAAGGTGCCTCAGGCCAAGCTTGCGAAGCTCGGTGAACATTTCAGGTTCAAGGGCAAGGTCGAGAAAGTCGTCCTGCCCATCATCGTCCATGCCGGCAAGGTGATAAAAATCCAGCGCAAGGGCCGCCGGATCACCATCGATTACAAGGGTAAGAAACGGCGCGCCAACGTGTCCGGCAGCAAGACCAAGGTCACCGTCAACGGCAAGAAGGTAAAGCGCAAGGCCATCAAGAAGGGCATGAACTGCACCTTCCATTATTATGGCCACAAGACCCGCGCCAAGAAGATCGACTGCACGAGCTAGCGTCGCTATTCAGCAAAAATATGAGCCCCCGGGTTAATGCCCGGGGGCTTTTTTGGCTGGTTCAGAACCGCGCCGAAATGCTGAAGGCGCCCCATTGGTCGGTATCGTCCTGCGACCCGAATTCCTTGGTCCGGAAGACATGGGTATAGGCCAGCCGGACCGGCCCGACGATAAAGGCTATACCGCCCTGAACATCGCCAACCAGCGGCTTTTTGTCGACGCTGTGGCTGTCGCGGAAAGTATTGCCATCGAGAAAAATACTGTGGAGCACGCCCCGCCCCTCGGCACCAAAGAAGACATACCAACTGAAACCGCCGTCCGAGACGAAGTAATCGGAACCGGGCAGGCTGGGCCTGATCCGCGGCGGGCCGTAATCGTAATGACGTGACAAATCTCCGCCGATCCGCGCGATAAACCCGACCGCGCCCTGAGTGAGAACATTCCCCAGATTGACCCCGACATGCGGCGTTATATCGCTATCCAAACCGAGCGCCTTGAACCGCGCCCAGCGACGCCATTTTCGTTCGTAGGAAAGCAGGATGCCCAATTCGTTCTTGAGCTGATTGTCCCAGCCGTTGGGCCGCTGAAACCCGAACCAGCCATGCCATGTTTTCTGAACGTCTTCGGCAAAGGACGCCGAACCGATCACGCCCACATCAAGCTCCACATTGTCGAGCCGATCGCCTGTTACCGAGACCAATCCGATACCCCCATAGAGCCAGCCGGCATAAGGCCGGTCTTCGGGAATCAGGGTGGACGTCTTTAAATCGTCGGGCGT
>JABJKO010000021.1 GCA_018660305.1 Rhodospirillaceae bacterium | reverse complement strand
GAGCTTCTTGGCTTCGAGCCGCGTGTCGTCGCGCATCTTGCTGAGGAATTCGACCATGGCGCCGGTATCGTATCCGGCGCGCGCCAGATAACGCAGGGCGAGGGTATCTGATTCCAGCTCGTGGTCCCGCGAGTAACCGCGCAGCGCACTTTGGGCAACAGCGCCTCCGGCTTCCGCGAGTTGCCGGCCCCCCAGGACACCCACCGCCACGACACCCAGCCCGGCCAGCAATTCCGATCCCTGACGCCGTCCGTGATGCAGGGCGTTGATGTGTCCCAGCTCATGGGCCAGCACGCCGGCCACCTCGGCCTCGGTCTCCGCCAAGGCCAGCAGGCCGCGGCTGACATAGATGTAGCCGCCGGGCAGGGCGAAGGCGTTGACGATGCCGGAATTGAGGACGGTGAATTTGTATTTGAAGTTCTTCCGTTCCACGGTGCGGGCCAGGCGCTGTCCGATACCGTCGATATAGCGGCGGAATTCCGGAGAGCCGTATTCGCCGCTAAACGCCTTTATGATCTGTGGATGCTGCTGCCGACCAATGGACAATTCCTGGCCGGCGCTCATGCCGCCGGTAAACACCTTCTCACCGGTGGCCGGGTTGATCGTGCAGCCGGACAGGCCGGACAGGAGCAGCACCACGCCGCAGGCAAGGCCAGCCAGGCGGCACCCAAGGCGGTTCTGGCGTCTCATGGAAGTACCTCTATTTGTTCGGGATGGGTCGCTTCGATCATGGGTCCATTGAAGGATTTCAGCCAGCCGCGCACGCGCACCCGTCGGCCTTCATAATCCTGCACCGGTTTTTCGCCCCGCCAGTGGCGGCGCCTGGATTTTGGAGACATGGTAATCGTAAAGTCGGTTTTCCAGTTCGCGCCAAAATTCAGATAGGCGCGGCCCCGCACCAGGGCGGCCTGTAGGATTTTGCCCTCGATCAACTGAAAGGTTCCGATAAAGCGTCCGGCTTCTTCCGGCTTCAGGATGCGGTAATAGCGGAGATTCCAGATGCCGCGGCGGGCGCCGCGGGCGGCACGTTCCTGGGCCAGCATCTCGGCAGCGCGGCCGCGATTGTCGGGAAAGGTATAGACCCGGGCCATGCCGGCGCTGAGCAACGCTCCCTGGACCCAGCGCCCGTCCTTTGTGGCCAAATGGGCGAGAAGACGGCCGTGGCGGTCGATTTTGCGTCCGCCATAGCTCAGTGTCAGTGTCTTTCCGAGCGTCAGGCGGGCCAGGGCTTCCTTGGATTCCGATGCCAGCGGCCAGGCCTGAAAGCCGCGCCGGCCCAGCGGTAGCTTGGGCGCCTGAATACCCACCAGCCGTATTTCAACGCCCGACCGCAGGACGACTGTATCGCCATCGACAATGGCTTTGACGGTGCCGCTGTTCACCGGTTGCGGCTGTGGTCTCGCCACCGCACCCTGTGACATTGCCGCCACAAGTGCGAGACAGGCGGCACCGGTCGCGACGTGGTGGAACCACGAACGCCTTTCTGCCCAAATCACCTGCCTATACGCCATGGGGTCGACTTTGCCATTGCCGGATGTGTCCTTTATAGAGTAACGCCAAGCAGGGCAAACCCATAGGGGCCGCGCGTTATGGCGGCCCAGAGGCCCCTGCACTAGGATCGTATTTGTGTTGATGAACCGCGAACAGTTATTTCCCCCGATCGACCCGTTTGACAGCGGCCGTCTGGAGCTGGATGGCGGGCATGTCATGTATTGGGAACAGTCGGGCAACCCGAAGGGCGTACCGGTGGTTTTTCTGCATGGGGGCCCCGGTGCCGGAGCGACACCGGTCCATCGGCGGTTTTTCAACCCTGTCCATTACCGCATCGTCATCTTCGATCAACGGGGCGCCGGACGGTCCGAACCGCAGGGGCTGCTTGAAGACAACACAACGCCGCATCTGATCGGCGATGTAGAAACCCTGCGCCAGCATCTCGGAATCGAGCAATGGATCGTCTTTGGCGGATCCTGGGGAAGCACGCTCGCGTTGGCTTATGGCGAAACCTATCCGGAACGTTGTCTTGGTTTTGTTCTGCGCGGAATTTTTCTCGGCCACCAGCGGGAACTGGACTGGTTCCTGTACGGCATGCGAACCGTCTTCCCCGAGATCTGGGACCGGCTTGTGGAACAGCTCGACGAGTCGGAGCGCGACGACATTCTGGTGAGCTATTTCGACCGCCTGATGAACCCGGAAAAAAGCGTTCATGTGCCGGCGGCGCGGGCCTGGAGCGCCTATGAGGGCGCCTGTTCCACCCTGCTGCCGTCGCCGGAGACGGTGGCGGCCTTCAGCGGAGATTCGCTGGCCTACGCGCTGGCCCGCATCGAAACGCATTATTTCATCAACGATCTGTTCATGGAGGAAGATCAACTCCTTCAGAACATCGATAAGATCCGCCATCTGCCCGGGGTCATCGTCCAGGGGCGCTACGACATGGTGTGCCCCATCACAACGGCTGATTCCCTGCACCGGGCGTGGCCGGAGGCGGAATATGTGGTCATTCCCGACGCCGGCCATTCGGCCATGGAGCCCGGCATCCGGGCGGCGCTGATCCGCGCCATGGAGCGCTATAAGCACAAATCCTGGTGATTGCCCGCCGAGGTATCGCTTTACACCCGGAACACCGCGGTTGCGGGCAGCCGGGTAATCCGTAAGATCGCCCTCACCTTTGGGGGAGCAGGGTGAATGGTGTCCAGGAGAGTAAAAGTTTTGACCGCGGCGATTGCCGCCTGTCTGGCAGCGACGGGTCTGTCGTCGGGGGCCTTTGCCGGCGCCAGCGCCTATGATCTCAACGTATTCCTGAACCAGCCGCACCCCTTTGCCGGGACGCCGCCGGCCCTGCCCGAGGTCGGTACTCCGTTATATCGGTCGCAGATCCGCGCGCCGGCCCGATTCCCGCAATCGTCGCCAAGCTCCGCGGCGACCGTGCGATCCGCCGCACAGCCCACCTTCCTGGATCGCAGCAGCATTGCGCAGATGCCGGGATCGGCGCCGGCCCGTCCGCGCAACGATGATCCCGGATTTATTACCCTCGGTGCCGGGTATTACGACATCAATGACAACGAGGATGCCGTCGAGGCCCGGCTGGAATGGCGGGGCGGGACGAAATATCTGTGGATATTCAAGCCTCTGCTGGGGGTAATGGGATCGTCTGAGAAAGCAGTCTATGGCTATGCCGGTTTCTTGACGGATTTTTATTTCGGCCGCCGTATCGTCCTCACGCCGTCCTTTGCCGCCGGTTACTATTTCGATGGTGACGGGAAGGATCTGGGATCGGCCATTGAATTTCGATCGGGGATTGAGATTGGCTGGCGTTTTGATAATCGGTCTCGCATTAGTGCGATCCTGTATCACCTCTCCAATGCGGGGATTGACGACAACAATCCCGGCACGGAAGTGCTCAGCATCGGCTATTCCTACCCGCTCAACTGACGGTGTGCGCGCCGCACAGGCAAAATTACCTCTCATTGCGATTCTGGCGGCCTTCCTGTTGGCTCTCTCCATGCCGTCGATTGTGGTCGCCGATAATCTGGTCGTGGCCGCCAATGACGGCGCCAAGCGGCCGACCCTGCAGCAACGGCGCAGCGCCGCGCGGGGGGCGGAAGTCCATAAGCTGCAGCGGCATTGCCGGATCTCGGCCCAGCGGCTCAGATCCTTCCAGAACCGGAAATGTGCCGGTGACGACCAACTGGATGGTCGGACCGGCCTGTGCCATCCCCGCAAGGGGCGCTATCGACCCTATCTGCGGTGGGATACGGCCGCCGGCCGGTGCAAGCCGCGCCACCGCTATGACGGCGGTAGCTGCGCCGGGGGTAAGCGGCGCTACAATGCCGGCAAGCATCATGCTCAGTCGGCGGCGCAGTCGGTCAGAATGTATGGCAAAGCGCCTGCCCGGGCGCAGGCCTCAGTGAACCAGTGCCGCCGGGCGCTGACCAAGCTGCGGCGCTACGGAATGGCCGAACGCGCGGCCCGTCAGCGGGATTGCAAACAGGCCCAGGCCCTCAAGCGCACGGATCTGATCCGGCTTTATTGCCGGTAAGCGGGCGGGTCTGAGACCCGGAGAATCGTGTTGGGCAATATCTAATCATTAAACGTGTGGCTGATCCTCTTGGTATTCAGAAGTAGTTGGTGGCGTCGAGGGTGCACCGGTGCCACTACTGATCTCAGACCACATGCTACTAAGAATAGCACGCTGCTCAATTAGCATATCATTTGCGCTGTCGAGCACATTGAACTCGGCGAAAATTCGATCTTTGACTGTATCAAAAATCAAAAACTGAACGTCATTACCCCCAACCTTTCGATAATAATGTCTGAAAAAGTATAAGCCCATGGAAAGTGTTTCTTCTGTTAGTGTTGGGTTATTCGTTGCCCAGATGTGCATTAAATAGCTGTGGCCGCCCATAGCAAAAGCGACTTCCGGATTAAGCCGAACTTTCAAACCGGAATTCCCGAATTTGACCACTAGTTTATTTGGTTGCGTCCGTGGAGAGATGGTTCTGCGACCCACCCACTTTAATAAATTGGTGAGCGCGTGCTCATTGTATTTTCTTTGATGTCCTTTGGCAGACGCCCCTACCTTATTTTGGATTCCCAGT
>JABJKO010000022.1 GCA_018660305.1 Rhodospirillaceae bacterium | reverse complement strand
CGATCTTCGGGATCGATCCCGACAAAGGCGGCGATCTCCAGAATTTCCGAGTTCCGCAGGATTTTGATCATCAGATCGGTTCCGATATTGCCCGACCCGATGATGGCGACTTTGGTTTTCATAGGGTGCTCCTAACTGGCAAAGACGGCGCGGACCGAACCGAGCCCGCCAATGCGCACCTCGACCACGTCGCCCGGTGTCACCGGCGCCATGGGACCGAGCGCGCCGGTCATGATGGTGTCTCCGGCCATCAGCGGCATGCCCACGTCAACCATTTTACGCGCCAGCCACAAGGCGGCATTGAGGGGATTGCCGAGACAGGCGACTCCGGCGCCAACCGACACCTGATCGCCGTGGTTTTCCATCACCATACCGCACAGGCGGAGATCCAGGTCGTGAAGCCCGACCGGCCTGGTGCCCAGCACATAGAGCCCGGAAGACGCGTTATCGGCGATGGTGTCGAGGATGGTGATATCCCACTTGGCGATACGGCTGCCCACGATTTCGATGGCGGGCAGGGCATAGGCCACTGAATCCATCAGATCGATCAGGGTGAGCTGCTCATCCACCAGATCGTTGTCCAGCACCAGCGCGATCTCGCCCTCGACCTTGGGCTGCATCAGGCGGGAAGGATCGATCTCGTCGCCATCAACCACCTCCATATCCGCATAGAGAATGCCGTAATCGGGCTGATCGACGCCAAGCTGGGCCTGGACCGTCTTGGCCGTCAGGCCGATCTTGCGGCCGACGGCGCGGCGGCCTTCCTGGATCCAGATGTCGGTATTTGTCTGCTGGATCGCATAGGCGGCATCCACATCGCCCTTTTTCAGCAGATCCCGGACCGGCTTGCACGGCCGCCCGCTTTTCATGGCGGTGCGGATCCGCTGTGCCGCGGTTTTTATCGGATCGGGTTTTCCGGCCATCCTCGCTCTCTTCCCTGATGTGTTCGGTGCCCTTTATATAGCCGTCCTTGCGGGGCAAGAACAGGGCGGTTGGCCATCAGCATGGCCGGCTGATCGGGCGTAACGTCAGATCCCGTCCTGCTGAAATCAAAAGCAGGTGGAAACGGGATGTCAGCGAATTGTGTGGTGGAAAACCAGGCGGGACGTTCACCGTGGTCTTCTCCGTTATCGGACTATGGCCCCTGAAACCATGACAAATCAATTCTGAGAGCAGCTATATCTTTTATCCTGGAACTCTGGATTTTCATGCGCGTTCGCAAAAAGTTCTGGCTTTTGCCGATAATGATTATGATGCTGTTGTTTGGCGGGCTCGTGATACTCACTCAGGGTTCTGCGGTGGCGCCGTTTATTTATACGATCTTCTAGGGTCGGGGGCTGAACCATTGCGTATCCTCGGAATATCCGCCTTCTATCACGACAGCGCGGCAGCCCTGGTCGAGGACGGCAAAGTCGTTGCGGCCGCCCAGGAAGAACGCTTCACACGTAAGAAGCAGGATTCCGACTTTCCGGTTAAGGCGATGGAATATTGCCTTGAGGAAGTCGGGTCAGAGCTGTCCGATGTCGATTACATCGCGTTTTACGATAAGCCATTTCTCAAGTTTGAGCGGCTTCTTGAAACTTATGTTGCTTATGCGCCCAAGGGATTCGAGTCGTTTCGTATGGCGATGCCGGTCTGGCTCAAGGAAAAGTTGTTTCAGAAATCGCTGCTGCGCAACAAGCTAAAATCCCATGCTCCAGACTACAATTGGGACAATCGGCTCCTCTTTGCCGAGCATCATCAAAGCCACGCGGCCAGCGCCTTTTACCCGTCGCCCTTTGAGAGCGCCGCCATTCTGACCATGGATGGTGTCGGTGAATGGACCACCACGTCGCTTGGTCTCGGTAAAGGCAATTCTGTCGAAATGGTACGGGAACTTCATTTCCCGCATTCGCTGGGTTTGCTCTATTCAGCCTTCACCTATTACACCGGCTTCCGCGTCAATTCCGGTGAGTACAAGGTGATGGGCCTCGCTCCTTATGGCGAGCCGAAATATACCAAGCTGATCATGGATAACGTGATCGATGTGAAGGAAGACGGTTCGTTCCGGCTAGATTTGTCCTATTTCGATTTCTGTACCGGTCTGCGCATGACCAATCAGAAGTTCAACGATCTATTCGGGGCACCGCCGCGCGATCCCGAAACGCGACTTACCCAGCGCGAAATGGATCTTGCCGCTTCGATTCAGGGTGTGACGGAAGAAATTGTCCTGCGGCTGGGAAGATCGATTGCCAAAGAAACCGGCGAGAAGAACCTGTGCCTGGCCGGCGGCGTTGCTCTCAACTGTGTCGCCAACGGAAAGCTGCTGCGCGACAAATCATTCGACAATATCTGGGTCCAGCCCGCGGCCGGCGACGCCGGCGGCGCCCTGGGCGCGGCGCTGGTTGCCCATCATCACTTTCAGGGTCAGCCCCGAAAGCTGAACGGCGTCATGGACGGCATGAAAGGCTCCTATCTTGGGCCCGAATTCTCCCAGGATGACATTGAGAAGCGGCTGACGGCGGCCGGCGCTAAATTCAGCGTTCAATCGGATGGCGAGACCATCGAAAGAACCGCGACCGCCATGACGGAAGGCAACGCCATCGGCTGGTTCCAGGGCCGTATGGAGTTTGGTCCCCGGGCATTGGGGGGGCGGTCAATTCTGGGGGATCCCCGTGACCCGGCCATGCAAAAAACCCTGAACCTGCGCGTCAAATACCGTGAATCATTCAGACCCTTCGCCCCGTCGGTTCTGCGCGAAGACGTGGCCGAGTGGTTCGAGCATGACGGTGACAGCCCCTATATGTTGATGGTGGCAAACGTGAAGGAAGACAAGCGCCGGGAAATGACCGAAGAGGAACAGGCCCTGTTTGGCATCGATAAGCTCAATGTACCGCGGTCGACTATCCCCGCCATTACCCATGTGGATTATTCGGCTCGTATCCAGACCGTCCATGAAGAAACCAATCCGCGCTACCACGCGTTGATAAAATCCTTCAAGGAGAAAACCGGTTGCCCCATCGTCATCAACACCAGCTTCAACGTCCGGGGTGAGCCGATCGTCTGCACGCCGGAGGACGCCTTCCGGTGTTTTATGGGGTCGGGTATTGAAGTCCTTGTGGTCGGCAATTGTTATCTTGCCAAAGAGGATCAGGACCCGGATCTGGCCGAGGACTACAAGGATATGTTCGAGCTCGATTGACGCTCGAACTTGGGGTATTAGCCACCCCTGGCAGGAAACCCGCTCTCACGCCGGGCATTTCGGCCTTTGAGCGCCGCGAATTTTTTCCGCCAAATAGTCGGTCGACAAATTTGGCCGGATACTGCTCTAGGAAGCCTGGCTGCCACCGCCCCACAAGGATTTGACCCAGTTAAGGAAATTGTCCATGACCCGCAGGACCGAGAGAAGGGAATTTGAATAGCGGCCGCAACCCTTGGCGGTATTGAATTCCTTCGAGATATCCAGTGGGCAAAATTCGGAAACCGTTTTGTATTGGCTCGGCGATTTATAATTAGGCCGCCATTCGGACTCGCCCTGTGTGTCGGAGGAGGCCGTCCAATCCGTGCTGAAAGTCGACCATTCCGTGACCTGGGCCTTGAACTGGCCGCCGAAATTACTGTTCGACGTCCACCAGTTATTTTTTCTATCCATGACCACGACCGCGGTGTCCCGATTGAAGGACACAGTGTTGTCATTATAGAAGCTCAGAGCGAAGGCGCTTACATTTGAGCCTGCAACACTGCGAGACGGCTTCGGAACATAGCCCCAGTTCGCCTGGCTGGATCCGGCGTTAATTTTGCCGATACCGGAATCCAGCGGGCCTTTCGTGGCCCAGTAGATTTCGGGGGTGGTTCTGGCGGTGGTTATTGCGGGGACCGTTCGTCCAGGCAATTTGTTGATCTTCGACGCGCTGGCAATGACAACTGGCGGTTTTGGGCCGGGCAGGACGCTAGCGCCTGCCTGACCGGGAATCGCCGTTGCCGCCGCCGTCAGTCCGGCGATTGCGAATTTTACAAACACATTTTGTTTCGTACCCATTTTTTACTCCTATAAAGGTGCCAACCGGAGTAACTCTGGGTTTCAGGATGCAAGTTCCGTGCCAACCGGGTTAACACGGGCTCTTAAGGGGAACACAGTGGTTAACAGGATTTAGCCGCAAACCGGATTGTAAAATCTACCGACGTTTTTATGTCGAAATAAGGTTAATTCGCGAAATACTGTAAAATCCACCGACAGAAATTTATTAACGCGGCTAATCGCGTTTATTCCGCCGCTGCCGCCGCGTTGGTTTTGGTGATGCGGCACGGAAGTCCTCTTGTGTCCGCCGAGCCGGTCACCGGGTCCCAGGGCCCGTCATAGCGCATGGCGGCGTTGATGTTCACATCGAGTGCCCCTCGTTCCGGCCCCGGCGCCTCGGGATACCACCACCCCATACCGGTTCGGGCGATGCCGGGTTGGGTCTCGTCGGTAACCCGGATTTGCAGGCGGCAGCGTCCTGGCCCGCCAGCGGTCTCAAGCACCACCCAGTCATCTTCCGTCAGGCCGTAGGCCGCTGCGGTGTCCGGGTGGAGCTGCAGCCACGGGTGGGGAGAAACCTTGCGGGCCCAATTCTGGTCGCGGAACCGGGAATGGTGGTAGGTGCGCTCTCGCGCGCCGGTCAGCAGCACCAGCGGGTAGGTGGCGCGGGTCTCCGCGTCGGCCAGGGCCTGGCCGGTGGGAACATAATCGGGCAGCGGGTCGAGGCCAAGCTCGGCCAGCCGTTCCGAATAAAGCTCTATCTTGCCGGTCTTGGTCTTGAACCCGGTTTTGTCGAAATCGCGCAATACATACGGGAAGGCGGCATAACCGGTTTCCTTCATCTGATCGATTGTGATGCCGCCGTCACCGATGAGAAATTCATTGAAATCGCGTTTTGTCTCCCAGGGGAAAAACCGTCGGGCTTCGTCAAATCCCCGTGCCGCGAGGCGCCGAACGAGCTGCTCGGCGATCCAGAAATCGCTATGGGCCTCTCCCTCCGGCTCGATGACCGGCTGGACCAGACTCAAGCATGGCGCGTTGGCCTCCAGCGAGATTTCCTCGTCCTCGAGCCCGGTGGTCTTGGGCAGCACCATGTCGGCGAACTCCGCGGTCGGAGTCATCATGTGAGTGCCGACCACGAGAAAATCGAGGGATTTGAGTGCCGCGATGGTTTTCTGCGTGTCAGGGTAGGTCACCACGATATTGACCCCGGTGACATACATGGCCCTTACCGGATAGGGCTTGCCGGTAAGAACGGCCTCTATCACCGAGGGATTATGGCAAGATGTCTGGTAGCCCACGGGGCCCGCCCAGAGTGGGAATTGGTCCGCCCCGATAGTCTGATTTTCGACCTCCAGCGGCAGGCGGAATTCGGGCTTGTGCAATATTTCGACATAGTTGGTGAAGCCCGCCGGCCGCTTGATCCGCCGGTTGCCGCCCTTGCGGTCGAGATTGCCGCTCACCGCCACCAGACAATGGAAGGCGCGGAAAGTCTGTACGCCCGCGCTGAAGGCATCAATTCCGTGTCCGCTGACGAAGCAGGACGGACCGTCGCTATACATTTCCGCGGCGCGGGCAATGTCGTCTGCCGGTACGCCTGTGATCTCGGCGGCGCGGTCGACGGGATACTGTGCCGCCCGCTCGGCCAGATCGTCGAGGCCATGGCACCAATCTGCGACAAAATCGCGATCGTGCCGGTCGTTTTCGATCATCCAGTTGATCATGGCCAGCGCGATGGCCGCGTCGGTGCCGGGACGCGGCTGTAGCCAGAGATCGGCAATATCAGCGGCCGGCGTCCGGGCGGGATCGATGGTCACGATCTTGGCACCCTTGGCCTTGGCGCGTTTCAGCGCCTGCCATTGCGACGGATCGGCGGCATAGGGATTGCGCCCGACGATCAGTGCGCAATTGGTGTTGTCGATGTCCTCGCCATTGCCAATGGAGAGACCGGTGATCTTGTCGCTAACACCCCGGCAACCGCCGCAGAGATCCTGGTTCATCATCCAGTTGGGGGAGCCAAAGGCGCGCATCAGCAGTGCCAGAGACACACCGCGGCTGAAATGGGCGTTGCTGACCGCGCCACACAGCGCCAGCGGGCCATGGGTGTCGCGCACATCAAGAAAGCGCTCGCACATCTCATCCAGGGCCTCGTCCCAGGAGATACGCTGCCACGCGCCGCCCCCCCGTGGTCCGGTACGCTTCATCGGGTGGCGGACACGGTCCGGATGATAGGTAAGCTCCGGCAGTCCGCGGATACCTTTGACGCAAAATGACCCAAGCGAGCCGGGATGATCGGGGTTGGGGGCTACCTTGGTAACCCGGCCCTCCTCCACCGTGACCAGGGCGCCGCAATGGGTGCTGCATTCCCAGCAGGTGGTGGGCAGGATTTTTTTGCCTTCAGTCATGGTCTAATGCTACTGCAAGGCAAAGAATTTTGCAGTAGCCATGTGAAAGCGGGGGACGTCTATGAAACTGGCAAGATTTGGCGAACGCGGCGCGGAGCGGCCGGGCTTGATAGACGATAACGGAACCTTGCGCGATCTGTCCGGCGAAATCGAGGACATCACGCCGCAAACCCTGGCACCGGCCATGCTGGACCGGTTGCGCGGTCTCGATGCGGCCTCCCTGCCGGCGGTTACCGGCGAACCGAGGATGGGCGTGCCGGTGGGCGGTATCCCCAAAATCGTCGCGATCGGTCAGAATTATCTCGATCACATAAAGGAGATGGGCTACGAGCCGCCTGCTGAACCCGTCATCTTCGTCAAGGCAATCAGCTCGCTCTGCGGTGCAACCGATCCGGTCATCAAACCCAAGACCTCCACCAAGCTGGATTACGAGGTCGAGATGGCGGCGGTGATCGGGCGCACGGCGATCAATGTCTCGGAGGCGGAGGCGCTGGATTATGTCGCCGGCTACGCGCTGATGAATGATGGCTCGGAACGGGCCTACCAGCGCGAACGCGAAGGCGGCACGACCAAGGGCAAGAGTGCCGACACGCTCGGGCCGCTGGGGCCATGGCTGGTCACCGCCGACGAGGTCGGCGATCCCCAGAATGTGCGTCTGTGGACGAAAGTGAATGGCGAAGACCGCCAGGATGGTCACACCAGTAATATGGTATTCGGTTTCGCCCAGCTCATCGCCTATGTGACGGAGTTCATGTCGCTGCAGCCGGGCGATGTGCTCACCACCGGCTCACCCCATGGCGTGGCCGCCGGATTCAATCCACCCAAATGGTTGCAGCCGGGAGATATTGTCGAGATGGGCGCCGACGGCCTCGGCACCCAGCGACACGAGATTGTGGCCTATAGGGATTGATCAGGGCCAGAGCTCGAACTCGCCGTTGATTTCCACCGGGATACGGTGGGGCAGGGAGCCCATGCCCACGGCGGAGCGGGCGTGACAGCCATATTCGGGGCCGAACAGCTCAAAGAGCAGATCCGACGCGCCATCGATCACCTTTGGCTGGTCCTCGAAATCCGGTGCGCAATTGACCATGCCATATACGCGGATGACGCGTTTGACCCGATCCAAGTCGCCGTCGCAATGGGCCTTGAGGCTGGCGAGGATGGAGAGCATGACGTATTGCGCGGTTACATAGCCTTCTTCCAGCGTCACCTCTACACCCACTTTCCCCGCACCTTCGCTTTTGGCCGGTGGCGGCAGGTCGCGCCCATGACCGGAGACAAAGAGTATATTACCCACCTGGACACAGCCCCGCCGATTGGGGCTGGGGTAGGTAAACGGTTCGGGCAGCGTGTGCCCCATCTGTGTCAGCTTATCCTCTAACGTACCCATTGCGTGTCCCCTCAATCAGTTTGAACAGCGTCGTCTCTCCCGCAAACTGTCCCGTTCGTGAAAAACTGTCAACGCGGGTTGCGGTGCTTTTCCCCGCCGCGCCAATCGCGTAGAACAGCTCCAATGATCCAAGGGAGACACCAATGACTGAAGCTTCCGGACCGCTTGCCGGTGTGACTGTCCTCGACCTCACGCGCATTCTGGCCGGCCCGTTCTGTACCCAGACCCTGGGCGATCTCGGCGCCGATGTGATCAAGATCGAACGGCCCGGTAGCGGCGACGATACACGCCGGTTTGCGCCGCCGTTTCTCAAGGACGATGCCGGTAACGATACGGTCGAGAGCGCCTATTTCATGGCGGCCAACCGTAACAAGCGGTCGGTGGCCGTCGATATTTCGAAACCGGAAGGCCAGGCCCTGATCCGCCGCATCGCCGGGAAGTCGGATGTTCTGGTGGAGAACTTCAAGCTTGGCAATCTGGCGCGCTACAAGCTTGGTTATGACGATCTGAAAGAATCAAACCCGGGTCTGGTCTATTGCTCGATTACCGGCTTCGGGCAGACCGGGCCCTATGCCGAACGGCCGGGCTATGATCCGCTGATCCAAGCCATGGGCGGGTTCATGAGCGTCACCGGCGAACCGGAGGGCGAGCCCATGAAGGCGGGTGTCCCCATCGCCGATCTCATGGCCGGCATGTATGCCAGCGTCGCCATCAATGCGGCCCTGCGGTCGCGCGAGATCGACGGCAAGGGGCAGTATATCGACATCGGCATGCTCGACACACAAGTTGCGTGGCTCTCCATTCAGGCGATGAATTTTCTGGTGGGCGGCAGTGCGCCGCCACGGCTGGGCAATGGCCATCCGAACATCGTGCCCTATCAGGTCTTTGCCACGGCCGATGGACATATCATGCTGACCATCGGCAACGACGCGCAGTTTCAGCGGTTTTGCGAATTTGCTGGATGTCAGGAACTGGCGGCCGATGAACGCTTCGCGACCAATGGCGCGCGGGTTGGCAATCGCGTGGCGTTGGTCGAGGCCATGATTCCGGTGCTCGAATCGAAGCCAACCGCCGAATGGCTCGGTGAACTGGAAAAATTGACCATCGGCTGCGGTCCGATCAATACGATGGATCAGGTGTTTTCCGATCCCCATGTCAAAGACCGGGAGATGGTGATCAACATGCCCCACGCCGCCATCGGCGGTGGCGACGTGCCGCTGGTCGCCAGCCCGTTACGGTTCTCCGAAACCCCGGTCAGCTACCGCCACACGCCGCCGGTCCTCGGCGCCGATACGGAAGACGTCCTGCGGTCGGTGCTTGATATGGACGATGCCGAACTCGACGGTTTGCGGGCATCGGGGATTATTTGATCAATACCCTCGTGCGCGGTCGGCCGCCAGCAGGAGTGGTTCGCCGGCTTTGAAGCGGCGGATGTTTTCAATGATTCCAGCGGTGAGAGCTTCCGCATGGGGCCGCCGTGCCGTATGGGGCATGACGGTAATCCTTGGGTGTTTCCAAAAGGGATGATCGCTCGGCAGCGGTTCGGTGCGAAAGGCATCCAGCGTCGCGGAATTGATATGGCCGGAATCGATCGCCTCTATGAGGTCGTCATCGACCATATGTTCGCCACGCCCCAGATTGATGATCGCCGCCCCCTCCGGCAGCTTGGCGAGATTGGTTGCGTTGATGATGTCGGTGGTCTCCGGCGTGACCGCCAGCAAATTGATCAGGATATCGGTCCGGTTGAGGAACGCGTCGAACTGATCGGGCCCGTGAAAACAATCCATACCCGGTTCCGCCCGCGGCGTCCTCGCCCAGCCGGCGGTGGCAAAGCCGGCATCGCGCAGGCGTCTCGCGACCCATATGCCAAGCACGCCAAGCCCCATGACACCCACGCGGCGGTCTTTGGCGAGCAGCACTCCGGGATTGAGCCACTCGGTCGTCTGGTTGGCGGCCAGAAAATCCAGCATATTCCGATGATGGAACAGGGTCAGGAGCAGTGCGTAATCCTCAAGCATTCTATCGCCGCCGGGATCCTGTGCCCGGCACACAGAGACGTCGGACGCCAGGTCCGGGTCGGCAATGAGGTCGTCGATACCGGCCCGTTGTGAGATGACGAGGCGCAGGTTGGGCAATTTAGAGAACAGACCGTCCACGGGAGGACCCATGATGACGATGTCGATATCCGCGCCATCGCCGAATTCAGTACCGTCGCGGATGTCGTCCTTGGGAAACGCCTCGCCGAGGGCGGCGCGCCAGGCGGTCACCCGCTGGGGCGAGGAAATCAGCAATATGGCCATGGGGTGGTCGTCTCTCCAGATTCGTTTCCGCACTATAGCAATCCACCGGCAGTGGGCGACACCAATACGCGGATGGGTTTGATCGCGCTGCCCCCGCGTCATACCATGCGGCAACGTATTAGAGGACGGGCAATAGCATGTTGATGACCGGTAGCGAGTATCTGGAAAGCCTGCGCGATGGGCGCAAGGTGTATGTGGGCAGCGAACTGGTGGAGGACGTCACCAGCCACCCGGCCTTCAGGAACACGGCACAGTCCTTCGCCATGATCTACGACCGCAAGCGGGCGCCGGAAAACCGGGAGGTCATGGTTTTCGAGGAAGATGGGGAAGAATTTTCCAGCTATTACCTGTTGCCGCGTAACCGCGACGATCTGCTCAAACGGTATGAGACCCATCGCCGTATCGCCTCCTGGAGTTACGGTTTGCTCGGACGCTCACCGGATAATTTCCCGAGCTATGTCAGCGGTCTGGTGATGCGACCCGACCTGTTCGATAGCGTTCGCAAGGGGTTCGGCGACAATATCGTCAATTATTACAAACACATGCGATCCAAGGATATTTTCGCGGCGCATTCCGTTACCAACCCTCAGGGCGCCCGCCGGCCGGGCACCGTTGACCCCGATCCGGAAGAATCGCCTACGTTGCGCGTCATTGCCGAGGACGATGAGGGCGTCACGCTGAACGGGCTGAAGATGCTGGGGACGTCGGCGGTCTTTTGTCATGAAACCTGGTGCGGCAATTTGCAGCCCATGTTTCCCGGTCAGGAAATGGAATCCATTACCTGCGCCATACCGCTCAACACACCGGGCGTCTCCATCTGGTCGCGCAAGCCGTTCGAAAAATATGCGGTCAGCGAACTGGACAATCCGCTGAGCTGGAAATTCGACGAATCCGATAGTGCGCTGCTGTTCGAAAACGTAAAGGTCCCCTGGGAAAAGGTTTTTGTTCACGACGATATCGAAATGTCGCGGGCGATCTATATGCAGTCGCCGGGGCATGTGCTGGCCAACCATCAGGCCAATGTGCGCTTCATGGAAAAGCTCAAGCTGATCATTGGGCTCGCCCGCGCCGTCGTTGACGCCAATAATGTCGGCCATATTCCGGCAGTGCAGGGGACGCTCGGTCAGCTTGCTGCCATGGAAGCGTCTCTGGAAAGCATGATCATGGGGCAGATCCAGAACTGCGAGGAAAAGGCGCCCGGCTATCAGACCGTTAACAGCCGTTACATGTATGGCGCATTGCACTGGTGTTCAAATAACCATGCGCAGATCTGCGACATGGTGCGGGAGTTGATGGGCGGTGGGTTCTTTCAGATGCCGGCCGACTCATCGGTTTTGTCGGATCCCGAGTTGAACGCCAAATTCGAAAAATACTGGTCGGTACAGGGAACCACGGCGAAGGATCGGATGAAGCTGTTCAAGCTGGGGTGGGATTTGCTTGGGTCAGAGTTTGCCGGGCGCCACATGCAGTACGAGAAATTTTATGCGGGACCCGGCCATGTCATGAATCTTTACAGCTTTTTCAATTGCCCGTGGGACGACATGACGGGGCTGGTCGACGAAATTCTGGCCGGTTACGAGGCGCCGTGACGTCACCTTGTCAAAGGCGCGCTACGCCGCGTTGACGTCCAGCGAAACGAGCAGGTTTTTGAGGTCCTGGATGTCCGATTCGTAATTCTGCACGAGCGCCCGGGCCAAATCCCGAATGCTCAGCATGCCAATCGGGCCGCTATCGTCGACGATGGGAAGGTGACGAATGTTATTGTCGACCATGCTGCGAAACAACTCGTCGACGTCGTGATCCGGGTGACAGGTTATGACGCTTGAGGTCATGACCGACGATACCGTCTGTGTTACCGCCGCCGCGCCATCATTGCCGAACGCCCTGGAAATATCCCGTTCGCTCAGAATGCCCTGCAGGCCACCATCCGCGTCGAGGACGACAACCGCGCCGATCCTCTGTTCCGCCAGAAGGCGCGCGGCGGCGGTGAGGTCGGTCTCCGCATCCAAGGAATGAAGAATGTTGGCTTTGGTCTCGAGTACATCGCGGAGTTTCATCGTTTTACCGTTTGGCTAGGGTTTAATCGCTGATTAGCTCGTCAAGAGACGCCATGAAGTCGCTGACCGCTTCCGTGGCTTCCTCGTTCAGGGGGCGGTCGTTGGACCCCAAATCGAGGCTGCCCACGTCAATGTCCGCATTGGTCTGACGGCCCAGCGCCGCCGACAGCGAGCCGGGATCGATTGGTTTGGATACATAATCGTCCATACCGGAATTGAGATACGTTTCCCGGTCGCCCTTCATGGCGTTGGCGGTCATGGCGATGATAGGTGTTTGCCCTGCCGTGCCCGGCAGGCGGCGAATTTTCTGGGTTGCTTCGATACCCCCCATCTCGGGCATTTGCACATCCATCAAGATCACGTCATAGGCGATCTTGTTGGCCATCATCAGCGCTTCGATACCGTTATTCGCGATATCGATCGTGTGACCGCCTTTCTGAAGGATGGTTTTCGCAACCAACTGGTTCACCTGATTGTCCTCGGCAAGAAGAATTCGCAGTGCCCGCTGAGTCGGGCTGTCGACGTTGCTGCCAAGACTTGAGCTCGATTTCGGATATCGGCATTCCATCCCGAAAAGCGTGGCGAAACCGTTGAACAGCTTTGGGGTATTGATGGGCCGGACCAGAAAAAGATCGACGTCGGGGTTCGCTGCCCGTGCGGCGCTCTCGGAAAGACCCTGTTCGGTGACCAGTATGCGGCGGACCGATGCCGTTGACGGATCCTGCGCCATGTCGCGGCAAATATCAGCACCACTGTCGCCAACCAATGCCTGGTCCAGAAGGGCACAGGAATAGGAAGAGGTCTGGAGCGCCGTTCGAACGGCGCTGGCATCCACTGCCACGTCCGCGGCGATGCCCCACAGGACGAACTGCTCGGCCATTCGATCGCTGAACATTGGTGTAGAGCCGGAAATTAGAATCTTGTGATCTGTTTGATCGAAGCGGGGCGGCGCCTGTGCGACGCTTTCCTCGGCCCGCTTGAGTATCAGGGTGAACCAGAACGTGCTGCCTTCCCCTTCGACACTATCGACGCCAATCTTACCGCCCATGAGTTCGATGATTTGTTTGCAAATTGCGAGACCCAGGCCGGTGCCGCCAAACTTGCGGGTGGTCGACGCGTCAGCTTGGACGAATTTTTGAAACAGCCGGCTGCACGCTTCATCGCTGAGCCCAATGCCGGTGTCCGATACTTCCGCGCGGATGGTCACGGATTCCGCAGTTTCGCCGGTCATAAGGATTCGGATGGCGACGCCGCCACGGGACGTAAATTTGATGGCGTTGGACGTCAGGTTGAGCAATACCTGACGCAGGCGTCCCGGGTCACTGAGAAACTGACCGGCCACCGCCGGGGCGAGGCACGGGACGAGATCGAGCCGTTTACCCGATGCCTGAGCGGACAGCAGGCCGATGACGCTGTCGGCGACCTCACCGAGACTGAAGGTCGTTTCTTCCAAGTCGAGTTTGCCGGCCTCGAGCTTAGAGTAATCGAGAATATCGTTGATGATGGTCAGAAGGGCGGTCCCCGAGGTGTGGATGGTTTCCACCTGGAGGCGCTGTTCTTCGTCCAGTTCGGAATCGATGAGAACATTGGCCATGCCAAGCACGCCATTCATAGGCGTCCGGATCTCATGGCTCATGGTCGCCAGGAATTCCGATTTGGCCAGATTGGCGGTCGTTGCCTTTTCCGCGGCATCCTCCGCCATCGTGGCAGCCTGTTCTGCTTCCCGCTTGGCGTTTTCAAGCTCTTTGGTTCGTTTTGCGACGCGGCCTTCCAACTTTTCGTTAGTGTCCTTCATGGTCGCTTCATAGACTCGCTGGCGGCGCACCATATTATTGAAAGAGTCGATTACTTCGCCAAGCTCGTCATCGCTTGTCCAGTCGATGGCGTGGTCCTGATTTTCGTCATCCTGCCGGTTAGTCCCGGCCAACAGGGCATTGAGCGGTGGAATAATGGTCCGGCGATAGGCGAAAACCGATCCGGCTATGCAAGCGCCTACCACAATGATCAGAAAAACCGTCGCGGCAATCAGACCCTCCACGATCGCTGCATGGAGACGCGACGACGTCAGGCTGATGACAAGCTGGCCGAGGAATTCCACATGAGACCCGTCTAGAAACATAATGGGCGCCGACGACGTATCATCCGCGGTCATACTATCCTTTGAAACGACACCGACACTCGCAAATCGGTCGCCGAATTCGTCGAGAACGGCCGCTCCGCGCACGTCGGGATCAGTAAGCAGGGCGTCGAGGGTGGCCTCTACCCGCCCCCTATCCACGTTCCAGAGTGGGGTGCTGATTAAATCCGACTGAGTACTCAGGAGAATATCGAGTTTTTGTCTGAGTGCCGTTTCTCCCTCGTCATGTACGTAGTAGGCCACGCAGGCAATGGGGATCATGACCGCGGCGATCAGCGTAGGGATGACAATTTTCAGGAACTTGCCCTGAAGAGATCGTCTTTTCGGCTGAGACAACGGTATGCCGGTCATGGTTGGCGCGTGGCCTCCAGCAAAGGCCAGATCTTTCTTTGCACCGGGACTTTGTTGGTTGCCAGAATTTGACCCCACAAGCGGCCTGTCATGAGGGAGCGAATTTCCGCATCGAATCTGGTGCGCATCTTTTGGCTAAAGGCTTGGGTGCTGAGCGCCGTGCCTAGCTGGACGACGTCCAACGCGCGCGGCAGATATGCCACGCGATTACTGAGCACCATCCGGTCAGCGATATGGGGCCCGGCGATGGAACCGATCACGGCACCGTCCAGACGCTTTCGGGCAACGCGATTGACGTTTATCTCAAAGTTGCGGGCGCGCAACAGGTTTACCTTGCCGTTCTGGATTTGTGGATAGAGAAAGCCAAGCTGACCACCAATATCCATGCCCGCGAGGTCTTCCAGGGTGCGCAACGGGAATAGCCCGTCTTTCGGGACCATGATCAACTGATATTCGGAGATGATCGGTTCGCTGTAATGGGCTAAGGCAGCACGTTCGGGTGTTTTTCGGACAGCGGTTGCGACATCGAGCTTGCCGCCATGAACCCAGTTATACATCCGTGCGTAGGGTAGCTCGCGAGGCTGCACCCGGCAGCCCATATTCCTCAGGGCGAGAACCGTAATCTCAGCGACCACCCCGGTGACCTGCCCGTTCTCAATGCTGGAAAATGGTGGATTTCCAGGGATTCCCAGGCTCACCGTACAGGCGCGCGCTGGCGCTACGATGCCCATGAGAAAGCCTGCGAAAACACACAAACAAAGCCCCGGCGCTGTCTTCTGAATAGACACGCGTGCGTCCTTAAATTTGAATGACTAATTCAACTTAGGCGTACAGTAAGAGGCAGAATGAAAAAAATGCGTTAACTATGCGTTACGGTTCTGTAAACACACGGGAATTCCCGCATGGTGAATTCCCTTACATAGGGCGCTAAATTCCCTCAGTAAAAAATGCTGGGGTCGGGAGGGGGAAAAGCTGGAGCGGGTGAAGGGAATCGAACCCTCGTCGTAAGCTTGGGAAGCTTCTGCTCTGCCATTGAGCTACACCCGCATCGGGGTGAATGTATCTCTCCTCATGTCATCCCCGCAAGCGCTCGACAAGGTGGCGCTCCCGTGATTTGGTGCGATCATGACCAGCGTGACGATCATCGGCGAACTGGCGACCGGAATTGGCCAGGCGACCGGCTTTACGGAGCTCGACTGGGCCCATGAGGCTTTCATATCCCGCCTCGGGATCGATGCCTATCCCGGTACCGTGAATTTGCTTGTACGGGACGAGGCGCAGCTTGCCCATTGGCGGACTGCCAAGGCCTGGCCGGGCATTATCATTCCGCCGCCGCGCCCGGATTGGTGCAACTCACGCTGCTATTCGGCACGCATTGCCAATGAGATCGAGGCCGCCGTCATTTTGCCGGAAATCGAATCCTATGCGGTGGATCAGATAGAGCTTATCGCGGCGGTTAACGTCCGGGAGGCGCTGAGGATTACCGACGGCGACCGGCTATCCATTGAGATCAGGGACGCGTAGGGGAGACGGGTTATGGGAAGGGGCAGGGAGAATAGCAAAATCGTCCGCGCGGCGGCGGAATTGTGGCGCTACCCCTTGCCCGGCGTGACAGGCGGTTCCGGTATCACCGAAGTGGATGTCATTGTCGTCGATCTGGAAACGGCCGATGGGGTCACCGGCACCGGGTTCAGCTACGTGTTGGGCGGTGGCGGTGCCACGGTGGCGGCAACCGCCAGCAACATGATCGAGCGTTTCGTTGCGAATACCGAGATGACCGCTCCCGCCGCGCTGTGGCGCAGGCTGGCCGCCTCGTTGAACCGGTTGGGCCGGGGGACGGGTTACCTCGCCATTGCGGCCATCGATGTGGCCGCCTGGGACCTTCATGCCAAGCGCCAGGGGGTGCCCCTGGCTATGGCCCTGGGGGGCGAACCGCGGGCCGTGCCGGTCTATGGTAGCGGCGGGTTCGGTCCGGCACAGCATCCTGACGATGCGGCCAAGCGGGCTCTCGAATACGCCGCCATGGGGTGTGGCGCCGTCAAGTTGCGGCTGGCCGGCAATTCCGCTGATATCGCCCGGCTGCGGGCGGTGGCGGACATCCTGCCGGACGACGTGCACCTGATGGCCGACGTCAATGAGAAGTGCGATCTGGTGACCGCCCGCTGGCTGGCCAGCGAATGTGGAGAGTTCAATCTGTTGTGGCTGGAAGAGCCCCTGCCGGCGACAGACATCGCCGGCTATGCCGATCTGTCGGCGGCCTCGCCGGTTCCCATCGCAACTGGCGAGCATCACCAGGGGCTGGTCGAGCTGGCGCCGTTTTTCGACCGAAAATGCTGCTCGGTCATCCAGCCCGACCTGGCCATGATGGGCGGCATAACCGAATCGCTGCGGGTGGCGACCATCGCCGAACATTACGGGCTGGTGGTTGCTCCCCATTTCCTGCCCGCCCTGTTCGTCCATCTGGCGGCAGCCTGCCCGTCGGTGCGCTGGATGGAGCATTTTCCGTTGCTGGAGCCGCTGTTCGATAGTCCGGTCGAAATGGACCGGTCGGGGATGATTGCCCCCTCCACCGCGCCCGGGCATGGCCTGGCGTGGGCGGATGGCGCCCGCGCTGACTTTCGGATCGGTGATTAAAAGCCCTGCCAGACTCCGCCCGTGACAAAAAGTGGATATTGCCCATTTTCCAGGTCAAATAATCGTCCTGTTAGCGAAGTCTTAACGATAATCCTGCTCTTAAGGAGGGACGAATTTTGTTTGGGGTTGCTTTGTATTAGGCGACCAATTACGTTTTTCGCTCGCCCGGCCCGGGGGGGTGTCGGGGCGAACTCAACAGGGGATGGCCAGAGGGTATCCATCGGCGACGCCTTCCTGAATTAATTTGGGAAAGGCTAAGTGTAGTTTGATTGTAAGGCCGCGGAGGATTGTGTCGCCGATGAAAGAATCTACGTCGATGTTCAGACGTATTGCGACCGCTTTTATGAGGGCAACAGAGCCCCGGGATATCATGTTCCGGCGCCGGGGCACTGTGTCTTTCGTGACCATGTCACGCCCCGTCCAATTACTGTTTTTCGGGTTCCTGATGACCGGTGTCGGGTGGTTTAGCCACATCACCGTCGTCTATTTTGGATTCCATACCATCCTTGCTGGCAAGGATCGGGAAATTGCCAAAGTATCAAATAATAATAGTGTTTTGTCGCTGCGTGTTACCGCGATGCGAAATGACATTTCGGATGTTTCGGGGACCCTGAAACGCAGCCATCATCATCTTGTGGGCCTGCTCGCCCAGAACGATCAGCTCCGCGTCGAAATCGACAATATCAAGGAGCAGCTAACCGGATCGGAATCCAAACGGGCCGCTCAGGTGAAGCGTCAGCAGGATTTGATGCAGCAACTCGCCAGGCTAGAGGGCAACCTGGAGGATTCCGAAAAACAGAGCTCCACCGTCACTCAGACGCTCGACCAGACAAAATCAAAACTGACCGCGACGATGATCGAGCGCAGCGAACTTGCCGCGACTCGCGACGGTCTCAATCAACAAGTGAAAGCGATGGAAGAGCGAATTGCACTACTTCGCGATTCGCATCAGACGGCCCTTATTAAAGTGACCCGTCGCACTGTCCACGATATCCGCAAGATCGAAGGTATCATCTCCAAGTCGGGATTGAACGTGAGGTCGCTTTTGAAGCGAATCAACCCCGAAGCCTATGCGGTCGGTGGCCCCTTTGTGCCGGCCGCAGGCAACGGTTCGATCCTCGACGAGGGCCAGACGGCGCTTGATCGCCACCTCGCCCATTGGGAGGATCTTCAGAGACTGATGAAGAACCTGCCGCTCGTTGCGCCCCTGGATCACTATAAGCTCGGCAGCCCCTATGGCCGTCGCAAGGACCCCATCAATAATAAGTGGGCGATTCACAAGGGCGTCGATTTGTCGGCCAAAAATCGCACAACGATCTTTGCGACAGCCGGCGGCAAGGTCGTCTATCGTGGCTGGAAAGGCCGCTACGGTCGGTTGGTGGAAATTGACCATGGTTTCGGCATCAGAACGCGATACGGTCATATGCGGCGTATATCGGTGCGGCGCGGTCAGACCGTGGCGGTCGGACAGAAGATCGGTCAGGTCGGCACGTCGGGGCGCAGCACTGGCCCCCATGTCCATTACGAGATCATTGTGAACGGCAAGCAGATCAATCCCCTAAAGTTCATTGAGGCGGGTAAAGATGTTTTCAAAGGGTAAGGGCAAGAGCAAGAGCGACAGCGGTCGCAAGCGAAAGCCTGTCCCGCCTACGATCATCAGCGCCGATATCCGAATCACCGGCAACGTCACCAGCGAGGGTGAAGTTCAGGTGGATGGTACCGTCGATGGTGATGTACGGGGCGCCAAGGTCAGTGTCGGCGCATCCGGCCATATCGCCGGCGCTGTCTCGGCTGACCGCATTCTCGTCCGTGGCAAGGTCAACGGCCAGATTCGGGCGCAGGTGGTTACCCTGACCCGCTCGTCCGAGGTCAGGGGCGATGTTTTTCACGACACCCTCAGCATGGAACCCGGCGCCAAGCTGGAGGGCCATTGCCGCCGTCTCAACGCGGTCGATACGGAAGAGGGCGCCAACATCAATCTCGTGGTCAGCGATGGCCTGGCGGCACGGACGCGTAAGAGCTGATTCTCCTGTCGACGCCGCTACGCCGCGGCCCCCGCCAAAGCTTCCTGAAACATCTCCGGATCCACATTTCCGCCCGAGCAAACGGTGATGACGGTCTTGTCCCTGCAATCGACCAGACCGTTTAGCACCGCCGCCAGCGCCACTGCGCCGCCAGGTTCCACCACCAGCTTCAGGTGCCGATAGGCGAAGGCCATGGCCTGTTTCGCCTGATCGTCCGTCACCACCACCCCACCGGCCAGGTTCTCCCGGTTGATCGCAAAGGTGATCTCGCCCGGTGTCGGCGACAGCAGGGCATCACAGATCGATCGCGCGCTGTCCGCCACGGTTTCACGATTGCCGCTTTTCAGCGATCGGGTGGTATCGTCGAACCCCGCCGGTTCCGCCGCATAGATCGAAATGCCCGCATGGGCCTGTTTGAGGGCGATGGAGGTGCCGGAGATAAGCCCGCCGCCGCCACAGGGTACGACGACCACATCCGGCATCAAATCCCGTGCCGCCAGATCCTCGGCAATCTCCAGACCCACCGTACCCTGTCCGGCGATAATCAGCGGATGATCGAACGGCGGCACCAGCGTCGCACCACTTTCGGCGACCAGCCGTGCCGCGATGTCTTCGCGCGATTCGCCAAACCGGTCGTACAGGACGATCTCCGCCCCATAGTCGCGGGTCGCCGTCAGCTTGAGCTGCGGCGCGTCGGCCGGCATGACGATGGTCGCCGGAATATGGAGTTGTTGCGCGACGGCAGCCACCGCCTGCGCATGATTGCCCGATGAATAGGCGACGATTCCCCTGGATTGCTGATCGGGACTGAGCCGGCTGATGAGATTATAGGCGCCGCGAAATTTGAACGAGCCGGTGCGTTGCAGCATTTCAGGCTTGATCAGAACACGCCCGCCGCACAGGCGGCTTGCCGCCGGGCAGTCGAGCAACGGGGTATGAACCGCGTTTCCGGCCAAATGCGACGCGGCATCCACGATATCGCTAAACAGGGGCGGTTTGATCATCGCCGGTCTCTGTTCAATCCAGCCCCATGAGTGCCGGCAAGCCGTCGAGCGAGGGCAGGCTGTATTGTGGTCCGTGGGGGAGACGCTCTTCCTCGGCCTTGCCACGGTTGATCCAGACGGTGGTGAACCCGAAGGAGGCGGCGCCGGCAATATCCCAGCCATTGGCCGACTGGAACAGGATCTGCCGCGGCTCGAGCCCGAACGCATCAATGACCATCTGATAGACCGAGGGGTGTGGTTTGAAGATCCCCACGGTCTCCACCGAAAAGACCTCATCGAGCAACGGCGAAAGCCCGGCGGCCTCAACCGCGTCGGTGAGCATGGAAGGCTCGCCATTGGACAGGATGGCAGTGCGTAGCCCTGCTTCCTTGAGCCGCTTTAGCGTCTCGGCTACCTCCGGATAAGGTGCCAATGTCCGGTAGAGGCCGAGTAGGTCGTCGCGCAGCGCGGCATCCGCGAGTCCGACGGCCGCCATGGAGAAATCCAGCGCATCCGAGGTCACCTGCCAAAAATCCGCGTGGCGCCCCATCAGGCTCCGCAGCCAGGTATATTCCAGTTGCTTGCGCCGCCATAATTCCGACAGCGCATCGGCCTGGGCGCCGATACGGTCGCGGCGCTGGTTCACCGCCGCATTGAAATCCAGCAGCGTGCCATAGGCATCAAAGACGCAGGCGCCAATATCAGTCGGGCTGGTTTCGCTCATGGCGGGAAGTCTAGATCGGATCGGGTCCCGATGGAAACGCCCCTACATCACGCGTCGGGAAGATCAGAGACATGGGCGGAGACGATGCGCCAGCCCTCCGGCAGACGCACCCATGTCTGGCTCTGGCGTCCGGTGGCTTCGCTGTTGGGCCGGTCGGATTCCGTATTGGCGACCGCCAGATCGTGGCCGAAGGTGGTGATGATGGTATTCTTCAACGTGCGCTCCACCCCGGTAATGTTCCGGGCGCGGCGAAAGGCCGAGAGGGCGTCATGTCCGAGCAGTGTGCCGTTGGGGCCGTAGCGCAGGGTCAGTGGACTGTCCCAGAACAGGGTGTCGATGGTGTCGACATCATTGCTGCCCAGCGCGCGCTCATAGCGCATGAAGGCCTCCGTCACCTCGGCGACGATTTCGGGAATGTTGATGTCCATGCTGATGCCTCCGATTGAGTTGGGGCCGTTCTGCCCCCCTTGTGTGCTGAGACGAAGCCTACGGGTCACGAGGCAGGGAGTCTATCGAGCCAGGCGCCCTTCAGCAGGGTAACAACGGCCCTGGCAGGCGGCATTTATAGCCGGTCCCCGGTCTACGTTTTTTGCCGGGATAACACTTTAGGGCCATGGTTTTGTCGGTGGATTTTACACTTTCGGCGCCGGTACGATTTTCTTAACCATGGTGATGGGCCTAAGACGCCGGCTTAACGGGATTGGCTCTCGCGGAGGCTGCCTGGCACGGTTCTTGCATGGCTTTAGTCGGCGGCATTCGGATGGATGCTTCCTTTTAGAAGCCTCTGTGAAAGGACGAAGCCATGCGCTTAAGTAACTGGATTTTAGGCACTTTCATTGGATTTCTTGTCTGGCCAGTCCTGGTGACCATCGTCGCGTTGTGACAGGCGCGGCGGCGTATTGCCCGCTAATACGCCGCTGTCTTCAGGCAGATCGGATTGACGCCGGAAATTGTTCGCGCCATGCTTGTTCGACGCGACCTTTGAGGACCGATCCTGTATGCCACAACGACCTGATTCTTCGTCGTCTGTCGACGCCATCATCGTCGGCGCCGGCTTCTCCGGGCTCTATCTCCTGAAGCGCCTGCGCGACCTCGGGTTCTCCACCCGGGTCTTCGAACGCGGCGGCGATGTGGGCGGCACCTGGTATTGGAACCGCTATCCCGGCGCACGCTGCGACGTGGAAAGCATGCAGTATTCCTATTCGTTCGACGAAGATCTGCAGCAGGAATGGCACTGGCCGGAAAAGTTTTCGGCCCAGCCGGATATCCTGGCCTATTTCAATCACGTGGCCGACCGGTTCGATCTGCGCAGGGACATCGATTTCGAAACATCGGTGGTCGCGGCTCATTTCGACGAGGCGGCACGGCGCTGGAAAATTGAAACGGACAAGGGCGAGCACGTTTCGGCGCGCTTCTACATCATGGCGACCGGCTGTATCTCCACCGCCAACATGCCGGACATGGCGGGTCTGTCGGATTACCAGGGCAACATCTATCACACCGGCAACTGGCCCCATGAGAAAGTTGATTTCACCGGCCAGCGCATCGCAGTGATCGGCACCGGCTCGTCCGGTATCCAGTCGATCCCGGTTCTGGCACGGGAGGCCGAGCACGTCACCGTCTTCCAGAGGACCCCGCACTATTCCGTACCCTCGATGAATATCGAGATGACGGACGACTACGCGCAGGACTGGAAGGACCATTATGCGGAGCGCCGCGCCGGCATGCGCTACACCGCCAGCGGCAGCATGCGCAAACCGGACGGTGTATCGGCCCTGTCGGTGGATGAGGATGAACGGCAGGGGACCTACGAAGCCCGCTGGAACATGGGCGGCATGGCGTTCCTGCGGTCCTTTACCGATCTTCTCACCAGCCAGGAAGCCAACGATACCGCCGCTGAGTTCGTGCGCCAGCAGATCCGGAAAATCGTCAAGGACCCGGAGGTGGCGGAACGGCTGGCGCCTACATCCTATCCCGTGGGCACCAAGCGCATCTGTGTCGATACCGGTTATTACGAGACCTTCAACCGCGACAATGTGGAGCTGGTGGACATCGTCGCCGGGCCTATCGAGACGCTGACCCGGACCGGGTTGGCGGCCGGCGGCCGGGACTTCACGTTCGACAGCATTATCTTCGCCACCGGCTTCGACGCCATGACGGGCACGCTGTTAAAAGTGGATATCCGCGGCCGCGACGGGCTGACGCTGAAGGATAAATGGTATGCCGGGCCACGGACGTATCTCGGGATCATGTCGGAGGCTTTTCCCAATCTGTTCATGATCACCGGACCGGGCAGCCCGTCGGTCAAGGGCAACATGGCCACCTCCATCGAGCAGCATGTGGATTTCGTGACCGACTGCCTTGTCCATCTGCGTGCCGAGGGTATCGATCAGATCGAGCCGGAGCTTGAGGCCGAGGATGCCTGGGTCGATCACGTGCAGGAGGCGGCCAACGCGACCCTCTTCCCGTGCGCCAATTCCTGGTACATGGGCGCCAACATTCCGGGCAAGCCGCAGCTCTTCATGCCCTATATCGGCGGCGTCGGGACCTATCGGCAGAAATGCGAAGAGATCGCCGCGGACGGTTACAGGGGCTTCCGTTTAAAGCCTGCCGCCGCGTCCGCCGCTGCCGAATAACGCCTCGGTGACCCAAGCGCCATTGGTTGTATAGGGCTCTAGCGCCGCAGATCGCGGTCCAGCGTCATGACCACCCGACCGGGCTTGAGGCGGTTGCGGAAAATCTGCAGATTGCCCATGACCCGCTGCACGTAGTCGCGGGTTTCGCGATAGGGGATCAGCTCGATCCAGTCGATGGGATCATCGATTCCGTTGCGCGGATCGCCATTGCGGCGGAGCCATCTCCTGACGGCATTGGGGCCCGCGTTATAGGCGGCGACGGCAAGTACGTAAGAGCCGCTGAATTTGTCGATCATGTCTCTCAGATACCGCCGTCCCAGTTCCACGTTATAGGTGGGATCGCTGTTCAGGCGGCTTCGTGAGTAACGCATGCGGTATTGCCGCGCCACCCGGCGCGCCGTGGCGGGCATGAGCTGCATCACACCCCGCGCGCCGGCGTGGCTGACCGCACTTGTGTCGAAATTGCTTTCCTGGCGGGCGACGGCCAGCAGCAGAGCCCGCTCCGGGCTCTTGTCGGGCATGGCATAAAGCGGATAGCCGATGGAAGGCAGCATGGCCCCTTCGCGCTGGGCATAGCGGGCGACCCAGACGCCCAGGTCCGGGCGGCCGATGGATTGAGCGAGTTCTCCCGCCAGGACTTTATAGGCCGATGACGGGTTGATCCGCCCGAGTTGGACCAGGAAGGTTTTGACGTGTCTTTTCTGTCCGATTTCCTGGAGCACCCGGGCAATTTTGGCCAGCTCATGGGTCTTGAATTTTTTGACCGCGGAATTCTTCGGGCGCGCCGGCGGCGGCGGCAAATGGATCTTCTGGTTCAACGCCAGGACGGAAAGTTGTCCGTGATAGGTGGTGGGAAACAGGGCGGCACGCTCGAACCATTGGGCCGCGATAGCCTCGTCCTTCATGGCCTTGGCGGCACGGCCGGTCCAGTAGGCGGCTCGTGCCCGGCTCACCGGGAACTTCACCCCTTCATACAGGTTTTGGAATCGGGCCCTGGCTTCCGCCGGATCGCTGAGAAAGCGCAGGGCAATCCAGCCGGTCAGCCACTCCACCTCGGCGAAGCGTGCGCGGTGGGTCGCGTTCAGCTTATGGTCCCGCACCGCCTTATAGGCATCGCTGATATGGCCCTTGGCCAGCAGCCGCCGTGCGATGATGGCCCGTTCCTTGGCCCACAATTCGGGGCGACCCATGTTTTCCGGCGGGTTCCGCAGAATTTCCATGGCGTCCAGGTCGCGGGCCTTGCGGCGGCGCCAGCGTAAACGCTCATAGAGAAGACCGGGATCGCGGCGCAACGCCTCGGGGACCCGGGAAATCGCGCCATCGACGCCGCCGCTGCGGCGGCGCAGGGCGATGCGGGCCAGACCAAGCGCCCGCTGCCCTTTGGTTACGCGGCGCAACATGCGCCGGGCGCTGCGGTGATGGCCTTTCCAGAGAAGTTGGTCGAGACGCTTCCAGTGATCCTGTCGGGTGAACCGCTTGCGGTACTGACGCATAAACAGTCTTTCGGCGCGCCGGTTGAAGCGGCCGTGAATCCAGGCACGGCGGAGCAGGTCGGATCCTTCGGCCTTTTGGCCACGGGAGATCAGCGCCTGACCATGGGCGATCATGCCGTCGGTGGTTCGGGGGGGCCGTTTCGCGAACCAGTCGATAACCTGCTTAGTCGGTGTGGTTTCGTCGATGGCTTCTTCGGCGCGATCACGCAGATCGCTGAGCTTGGGCCAGTCGGGGTTCCGATCGACGAAACGCACGATCTCGGAAAATCCATAGCCGTTGCCCTGCTGCAGCATTTCACGCCATTTGAGCACTTTGCGGGGCAGCGGGTTCCTCGCCCGTCGCGCCCAGCGCCGCGCCAACCCCCAGTTGCTCCTGGCGGCGGCCTTGAAGGCGGTTTTGTATTTTGACCGGTCGGACGCGCTGAGAACGGCCGCTTCGGCGTCGCTGAAGCCGCCCACCGGCGCGCCAAGGACGATGGCGGCACATAGCAAAGCCGCGCGTCCGAGGGACGTTAGGGCGTGGCTTGTCTGTCTGGCTTCACTGCTTTGGTGCATGGTCCGCCTCACGGCCGGCGATGGTAGTCGCGCGGCTAATCCTCTACAAGCACTGCGTCCATCCTGCGACGGCGCCAAGTCGAGGCTCTTGCCGCTGGCGGCTGCGCAGTTTACTCTTTGGTAACGGTAATTTAGTGCCGACTAGGTTAAAATTCACGGAATCGCGGAGAGACCGACATGTTGCACGGGTCCATATGCGCGCTCGTAACGCCGTTTAAGGACGGCGCCGTCGATGCGGCCTGCTACGAAAGCTTTGTCGATTGGCAGATCGAGCAGGGCACCGAGGGGCTGGTTCCCTGCGGAACCACCGGGGAATCCCCGACTCTGAGCCATGAAGAGCATATGCAGGTGGTTGAAATCTGCGTTGGTGTCGCCAAGGGGCGGGTCCCGGTCATCGCCGGTACGGGGTCGAATTCCACCGACGAAGCCATCATGCTGACCAAACACGCCAAGGAGGCCGGTGCCGATGCGGCCCTGGTGGTGACGCCTTACTACAACAAGCCCACCCAGGAGGGGCTCTACCAGCATTACAAGGCGATCAACGATGCCGTCGATCTGCCGATCATCATCTATAATATTCCGGCGCGCAGTATCGTGGATATGAGCGTCGAGACCATGACCCGGCTGGCCAAGCTGCCCAACATTGTTGGCGTGAAGGACGCGACCAATGATGTGGGCCGCGCGACCAGGCAGAAGCTCGCCATGGGGTCGGATTTCACTCAGCTCTCCGGCGAAGACGGCACCCAGATCGGTTTCCTCGCCCAGGGTGGTATCGGCTGCATTTCGGTGACCGCCAATATCGCCCCCAAGCAGATGTCCGATTTTCATAAGGCCTGGCGCGCCGGCAATGTGGAAGAGGCGCAGGCGCTGAACGAACGGCTGATGCCGCTTCATGTGGGGCTGTTCTGTGAATCGAGCCCCGGCCCGGTGAAATACGGCGCCAGTCTCCTGGATAAATGCTCCGCCGAAACGCGGTTGCCGCTCTGCGAAATCTCGGAAAGCAGCAAGAAGACCGTTGAGGAAGTGATGAGATCTGCCGGGCTGTTGAACTGACCGGCAAACGAACGGGTCTACCGAGGGCACCATGGCTGTCACAGCCGCAAATCCGGACCGCGTCGCCGCGCAGAACCGCAAGGCACGCTACAACTACACCATCGAGGATACCCTCGAGGCCGGTATCGTGCTGACCGGCAGCGAAGTCAAATCGCTGCGCGCCGGCCGTGCCAATATCGCCGAATCCTACGCCGCCGAAAAAGACGGCGAGATTTATCTTATCAATTCCCACATTCCCATATACGAGCAGGCGGGGCCGCAAAATCATGAGCCGCGCCGGCCTCGGAAACTGCTGCTGCACCGCCGCCAGATCGGCCGGCTGCTGGGCGCCATTCAGCGCGAGGGTATGACGCTGGTGCCGCTCAAGCTCTACTTCAACGACCGCGGCATGGCCAAGCTCGAGATTGGTCTCGCCAAGGGCAAGCGGCAATATGAAAAGCGCGAAGCCACCAAGCAGCGGGATTGGCAGCGCTCCAAGGCCCGTATCCTGCGCGATCGCGGATGACCGATAGCGACGACGACGACCCGAAGGTCAAAAACGAAAAACTCATTGTCACCAAACGGAAATGGGCAAAGGAAGCCCGGTTGCTGACCGGCGAACACGGCGATCCCAAACGCGACCGCCTGCCGCCCGGACAGAGGCTGGTCAAGGACTGGCCGACGCTGGATCTCGGCGTTACCCCGAAACGGGATTTCGAGAAGTGGCGTCTGCGGGTCGACGGCGCGGTGGAAAACAGGATCATCTGGAACTGGTCGGACCTCGAGGCGCAGCCCCAGACCCGACAGGTCAGCGACATCCATTGCGTCACCGGCTGGTCGCGTTACGACAATCGCTGGGACGGGGTGTCGGCGGCGCATATTCTGGCGCTGGTTCAGCCGAAGCCCACCGCGACCCATTGCATTTTCTATAGCCGCGATGGCTATACCACCAATGTGCGGCTGGATCGGTTCGCCGATGACGATGTGTTGCTCGCCCATAGTTGGAACGGTGCCGCGCTGTCCGCCGGCCATGGTGGGCCGGTGCGCATCGTGATGCCCAAATGGTATCTCTGGAAGAGCGCCAAATGGCTGCGCCGCATCGAGATCACCGAGGAAGACCGCCCCGGCTACTGGGAAATGCGCGGCTACCACAATGACGGCGACCCCTGGAAAGAAGAACGCTACAGCGAGTAGCGGGCGAGGGATGACTCTTGCAGAGAGACAGCGTTCGATGACCGATGCGCCGGAATTTGACGATCACTTCAGAGACCAGCTGACGGATCTGCTGCGATGGCGCCGGGATGTCCGGCGTTTTATGACAACACCGCTGCCCGCGGGCCTGTTGGAATCTCTGCTGGCACAGGCCTGCCTCGCGCCATCGGTGGGCAATTCGCAGCCCTGGCGGTTTGTTGTCGTGGAAGATCCGAACAGACGCTCGCTTGTCCGGGAAAATTTTATCTCCTGCAACGCGGCTGCCACGACGGCCTATGATGGCGACGATGCCGATCTCTATGGACAGTTAAAGCTCGAAGGGCTGGAGCAGGCGCCGGTTCATCTGGCGGTGTTTGCCGAACGCGAGCCCGAGGAAGGCAGGGGGCTGGGCCGCCAGACCATGGCGGAGACGGTGAGTTACTCCGCCGTGGGTGCCATTCACACGCTGTGGCTCGCGGCGCGGGCACAGGGCGTCGGACTGGGATGGCTGTCCATCCTCGATCCTGATGTGGTGACGGACATTCTGGACGTGCCGGAAAGCTGGGCTTTTATCGCCTATCTGTGTCTGGGATATCCGGTGGAGGAGCATCTGGATCCCGAGCTCGTGCGCCATGGCTGGCAGGACCGGCTGCCCCTGGAGGACTTCACGCTCCAGCGATAGGGTGGGGATTTTGCCGTCATTTGCGCGCCGGATGGCGCGCGTTCCCCCACCTAACCTCCCCCTCAAGGGGGGAGGGATATAGAATAAGAACTGCGCGCACCTCCAAATATTTCCCCTCCCCCCTTGAGGGGGAGGGTTAGGGTGGGGGGTACGCCGATAGGCGTGTAAGACGCATCCGCCGTGAAATTGAGCCCGTCTCAGAGCCCGTAGAGCCTGGTCGGGTTGTCGCCGAGGATCCTGTCGACGCTATCGGCGGAAACGCCTTCGTGGTCTTTGAGCATCCGAAGTGCTTCGATCTGGGCCGAGGTATCGGTGTGGCCATAATCCGTCCCGACCACAAGATTGGTGTCGCCGACACGGTCGATGACGTAGGGAATGTCGTCCGACATCTCGATGGTGACCCAGATATTGTTGTCCTCCAGCGGGTTGTCCGACAGTTTCAGTCCCTTGCGGGTGAGGCGTTTTTCCACGTCGCCGAGAACATAGGGCAGCCAGTTGGCTGCCGCTTCGATGAAGGCCCAGCGGACGTCCGGGTATTTCTTTGGGATCTCGTTTTCCAGCAGCCAGTGAAACTGCGAGATCATGGCAAGCTTGAAGCGGCCGAAATTGTGACCTTCGTGAAAGGCACAGTTGGGATAGCTGCCATTGGCCGAATGGAAGCAGACCGGCAGGTCGAGCTCGGCGGCGGCGGTGAACAGCGGCTCGAAATAGGAATCCCCTACATAACGGTCGCATTCGAACGGGCGGACGAAGATACCGCAGGCGCCATGTTCCTTGGCAAAAATCAGCTCGTCGCGGGCCGTGTGGAGGGCGGACATGGGCACGCAGGCGGTCCAGCGCAGCCGGTTGTCCGACAGTTTCCAGATATCGGCGAGCCACCGGTTATAGGCCCGGTACTGTGCCGCCTCATGGGCGGCGTCGCGCGCGCAGGGCACCAGGAATATTGTCGGATACAGCACCTGCAGATCGATTTCCAGCTCATCCATATGGGTGACCCGCGCCGCCACACTGCCCATCTCACGCGATTCCTCATCCATGGACAGCGTATCGGCGTTGTCCTTCGGCTGGATGAAATTGCCGCTATACCAGAATTCAGTGGCGGGTCTGGGCCCCGACTGTTTCTGGATTTCGCCCGACACCATATCGAGTATCAACGGCGCATACTGGCGCTCGTCATCGGCCAGATAGCTCCACGTCCGCTCGGATTCGATCACATGGGCGTCTGCGTCAATGGTTGGCATGGGAGCTCTTCCTTATCGGTTGGGTTTGCCCACAAATCCGTCGCCATGGCCGGTTTCCTGCGCGGCCCAGCCGCCGGCAACCCGGCCGCTGAAGACCGATGGCCCGAGCATGGTGCCCTCGAGACCGGCGCGGCCGTTGATGTGGCCGCCGGCCATGCCGCAGGCTTCGCCCGCCGCATAGAGACCGTCGATGGGCTCGAAATGCTTGTTGAGCACCCGGCACCGGATGTCGGTCTTGATGCCGCCGAAATTCTTGCGGGCCAGCGGAAAAAACTGGATCGCGTAGTAAGGCGCCGTATCGAATTGCTTGGACAGCCTGAGCGGTTTGCCGAAAGCCGGTTCCTCGTCCAGTCCCTGTCCGACAGCCGCGTTATACTGTTTGATGCTGTCGAGGAACGCGGCTTCATCCACGTCAATTTCCTTTGCAAGCCCTTCAAGCGTGTCGGCTTTCTTGATGAAGGGGGAATTGGCCAGTAGCTCCTCGACCTTTTCCCGGTTCACCTTGTCGCCGATTCGGTAATAGGGGTCGGCCACTTCCAGCGTGTTGACCATGGTTCTGTCGACGATGGCCCAGGCGTGCCGCGGGCTTTGCGCCAGCATTGCCGGGCTGGCCGAATTACCGCCCGATTTCGCCTCGTTGTGGTAACGCCTGCCCTGCTGATTGATCCAGATGTAGCCGGGGATCTGGCGGCAGACCAGCCCGCGCCGTTGCGCCGGATCGCGGTAATCCGGCGTCGCATACGAATAGAACCAGACATGATCCATATGGGTGAGGTAGCCGCCTATCTTGCTGACCATCTTGTGGCCGTCGCCGGTGGACCCAAAACCCGATCCCTCCATGACCCGGTCGTTGCTCAGTTCCGGCTTGGCTTCGAGCACCATATCGAGATTGGAATTGAACCCGCCGGTGGTGACCAGGACCGTTTTGCAAGTTATGTCCACGATCTCGCCGGTTTCGGTATTCTTCCCCTGAACGCCGGTTACGCGGCCGCCATCAATCTTGAGGCCGGTGATCTCGGTGTTGGCGATGATTTCACCACCGCGGGCACGAAACCCGTCGATCAGATGGGTGGTAAGGCCCAGCCCGCTGCGCTCGGATCGTGTCCAGCGCATCACGGAATTGCCCTCCTGGGGCTTCATGTCGACCCATTTTACGCCCAGGCTCTCGGCCCAGTGATATAGGTCGTGGAGGGAATGCTCGATGTAATAGCGGGCCCAGACGGCGTCGGCCGATGGTCCGCCCCACTTCATCCAGTCGTCGAAAGCGAGATCTGGATTGTCTTCTATACCCTGTTCCTTTTGCAGCGGTGTGCCGACGATACAGCAGCCACCGCCGGAAATGATGGCCGCGCCGCCCGGCTCGGCGGTCTTCTCGAAGGCGAGAACCTTCGCGCCCGCATCCCGTGCCTCGATGCCCGCCGCCATGCCGGCCCCGCCGGCCCCGACGATCGCGATATCCGTTTCATAGTGCTTCGTATCAGCCATGGCCGAATTCCCTGATTAATGTGTTGTTCATTTACCCGATGGCCCGAAAATATCATGATTTCCGCCCCTGTCACAGGTGCAGAGGCGCCTCGCCGGTCCTGCTTGCCCGGCTTTGGGTAGAAGGGTTAAGCGTGTTTAAACACAAAGGCGGTCAAATGGCCCCTGCTGATCGAGCCGGTTATAAAACGGGCGATCGGGTAGCTGGGGGCAGATAAGGGACTGATGTGACCGACCGACTCTTTTTCATAGATCGACTTCGCGCGACACGCCCAATTCCCGCCGGCTTGGGAATTTCCGGCGCGTTCTTCGGACTCTGCGAGTAATCTTATGGCAGACGAAGACCGCGACGATTTAATGCAGCAGGCCGCCGGAGAATTCAATCCGGACGACGAGTTCGGCGACGAACCGGAAAGCTCCCAAGGTGGCGGCAAGAAGAAATTTATATTTATTCTGCTGGGCTTTTTGATAATTGCCGGCGGCGGGGCCGGTGCCTATTTCTCCGGGATTTTCGACAGCGGATCACAGGAGGAGGAAAAAGTGGCCGTCGCACCACCGCCCCCTCCGGAGGAGACGATTTTCTACGATTTGCCCGACATGCTGGTCAATCTTGACAGTGCGGGCGGGCGGCCAGCCTATCTCAAGATTCGGGCAAGTCTGGAATTGTCTGCTGACACCGACACGTTCGAGGTCAAGGAACTGAGACCCCGAATTGTGGACAAATTTCAGACATATCTGCGCGAGCTCCGTCTCGAAGATTTTAAGGGCGGTGCCGGTTCCAATCTCCTCCGCCATGAACTGCGCATTCGAATAAACGCTGTTATCGCCCCCCTCGAAGTCAAAGACGTCCTTTTCCGTAATATGCTCATTCAATAAGGCAAAATATTTGCCTTGATGGCCGCCTCACCATTATCGATGCAGAGCACAAATTGGCCATATCATCCGGTGGCGCGGTTCCGGTCTATTTGGTGATGATTTCCGGTCCCATGAGGGCGATGGGTATCACCGTCGAAATCCACGGCACGTAGGTCACCAAAATCAGGAACAGGAACATGATGCCGACCCAGGGCAGGGCGGCCTTGACTACGGCCATTACGGACATGGCCGCGACCCCGGCAGTGACGAACAGATTGAGCCCCACCGGCGGGGTGATCATGCCGATTTCCATATTCACCACCATGATGATCCCGAGATGAATGGGGTCGATCCCGAGCTGGATCGCAATGGGAAATACCAGCGGTGCCACGATGATCAGAAGCCCGGACGGCTCCATAAACTGGCCGCCGATCAGCAACAGGATATTGACCACGATCAGGAAGGCGATGGGTCCGAGCCCCGCCGACAACATGAGCTGGGCGATTTCCTGCGGGATACGCTCTTCGGTCAGCACGTGCTTCAGGATCAGCGCGTTGGCGATGATGAACATCAAGGTGACGGTCAGCTTGCCGGCATCGAACAGGGTCTTCTTGGTGTCGGGGTGCCAGATGACCGAGATGGCGCGCGTCACCAGTGCCGCGCCACCGCGGCCTTCTGTAGCGAAGGGCCCCATATCGCAATAGACGAAATTAGCGATGAAGAAGGCGTATACCGCGGCCACGGCGGCGGCCTCGGTGGGGGTGAAGATGCCGCCATAAATTCCGCCGAGGATGATGATGATGAGCAGCAGGCCCCATATTGCGTCGCGGGCCGCTTGCCAGAGTTCGCCCCAGCCAGCCCAGGGCTGCGACGGCAATCCCCGGAAACGCGCCGCAACATAGATTCCGATCATCAGCATCAATCCGGCGATGAGACCGGGCAGGATCCCGGCCAGGAACATGCGTCCGACCGAGACATCGGTGGCTGCCGCATAGACCACCATGACGATGGAGGGCGGGATGAGAATACCCAGCGTGCCGGCGTTACAGATGACGCCCGCGGCAAATTCCTTGGAATAGCCCACATCGCGCATGCCGGCGATAACGATGGAGCCGATGGCGATCACGGTGGCCGGCGACGAGCCTGACAGGGCCGCAAACATCATGCAGGCGAAGACCGACGCGATGGCCAGCCCGCCTTTGAAATGGCCGACCACGGCAATGGCGAAGCGGATGATACGGCGCGCGACGCCGCCGGTGGACATGAAACTCGATGCCAGAATAAAGAACGGGATAGCGAGCAGCGTGTAGTGCCCGTCAAAGGCTGAAAACAGCGTCTGGGCAATGGAGGCCAGCGAGGCGTCGGAGAAGGACAGGAGAAAGATGACGCTGGAAAGACCGAGCGAGATGGCGACGGGGACGCCCAGAGCCATCAAACCGATAACCATGCCAAAGAGAAATGCGACAGCCATCGGTCAGCCTTCCTTACCGGCGGGGTGCGCGGTTTCCTCAAGAAGTTCTTCGGCTTCGTGCGATGCGATAACGGATGTTTGTTCGCCCCGCAGGATCCACCAGCCGGCCTGGAAAAACCGATATGTCATCAGTGTCAGACTGAGCGGCAATACGGCATAGGGGATAAAGCGGGGTATTTTTTCATAGAGCTCGCCTTCGTTGAACCAGCTTGCCAGGAACTGAAGGAAGTCCGGCATGGGGACGTCGTTCACTTCCAGAAAGGCGCGTTTGGTGGCGAAGGGATACCAGTAATCCCAGGATCCTTTGAGCAGCAATGCGCAAAAGACCAGACAGGCGGTGACCGCAATCAGGCCAACGGCTTTCTTGGCACCGGGAGACAGGGCATTGATGAGAATATCGACGCCGAGATGCAGCGATTTTTTCACGCAGTAAGAGGCACCGAGCAAAACCATCCAGGCGAACAAAAAGACCGTCGCCTCCAGGGCCCAGAGAATATTGTCATTGAAAATGTAGCGGGCGATGACGTTGGCAAAGGTGATCAGGGTCATAAGCCCCAGAAACACCGCGATGAGTGTCTCTTCGATCTGGTCGGTCAGTTGCCCCAGGGCACCCTGAGCTTTCTCCCGCATGTTCCCCCCTTGGCGCCCCGGTTCGTTCTTGTGGCCATCTATGTGACTCTTCCGGAGCAGATAGAGCGGCCAGCTTGAACTGGCCGCTCCACCTTAAACGACGATTTGTATTGGCAACAAGCCGTTAGCTGCCGGCGTTGGCTGCCTGGGCTGCATTGATCATGTCGCCACCGACGTCACGTTCGAACTTCTTCCACACGGGTTTCAACGCCTTGACCCAGGCTTTGCGCTGGGAAGATGTCAGTGTACGGATCTTGCCGCCTGACTCGATGATCTTCTTCTTATTGGCTTCGTTCACCGCAAAGGCCTTCTTGTTGCGCGTAGCGGTGACCTCCGCCAGTATTTTTGATAACTGGCTGCGGGTTGCGTTGGGCAGGCCCTTCCACCATTCGTCCGACGTGACCACGAGATAATCGATGATTCCGTGGTTTGTTTCGGTCACGCCGTTCTGAACTTCGAAGAACTTCTTGCCGTAGATGTTCGACCAGGTGTTTTCCTGTCCGTCGATCACCTTGGTCTGAAGGGCGCCATAGACTTCCTTGAACGCCATTTTCTGCGGGTTGGAGCCGAGCTGCTTGAACTGGGCAACCAGCACATCCGACGCCTGGACGCGGAATTTAAGACCCTTGGCATCCATCGGGCTGATCAGCGGCTTGCTGGCCGACATCTGCTTCATGCCGTTATGCCAGAAGGCGAGGCCTTGCAGGCCACGGCGGCGCATGGAGTTCTTGAGAGCCTGTCCAGCCTTGGAGAGCTGAAAGCGATCGACCGCCTCGATATCCTGGAACATGAAGGGCAGATCGAAAATCCGGAACTTCTTGGTGAATTTCTCGAATTTCGACAAGGACGGCGCGGCAAGCTGCACATCGCCCTGAAGCATGGCTTCGAGCACCTTGTTGTCATCATAAAGGCTCGAATTCGGGTACACCGTCATACAGGCCTTGCCGTTCATTTCGGTATTGACCCGCTGGGCGAGAACTGTCGCCGCGATACCCTTTGGATGTTTGTCGGTATTGGTCACATGGCTGAACTTGATCACCATTTCACCGGGATCGCATTTTGCGAAGGCCGGTGTTGAAACGACAGCAATGGTTGCTGCCGCGACTGCGCTTACGAATAGTTTTTGCATTGGAATTTCTCCCTCCATCTGCATCGCCTAACCTGAGGGCCGTTATTGGCCTTGATTTTTTACAAAGCGTACCATGCAAGATGCGTGCCAACTGCCAGGGTCGCTGTGGAAAACCGGCATAACCCTCTGTGCTGCATCGTCATTATGCCAGTGTTGCCGTTGCCGCCAGCGCACATTGCTCTCACAAATGTGTCGTTATTCACACAAGATACGGGAACACAAGTAACCATATCGACACATTGGCGTTCGGCAATAACCGCCTGGATCGTCAGGTAATGATTCCGTAGCGCTTCATCTTTTCGTAGAGCGTCTTACGGGATATTCCCAGTTCCTCGTAGGTTGGTTTTAGCTTGTAGCCATGCTTGGCGAGGCAGGCCTGGATGATATCGGCTTCGACGGTCGCAAGCTTCTCGGGCAGTAGTTCTGGCACGGTTTTGGTCTGGTCCTCCCCACTGTCACTGTTTTCGGTCTCTGCATCGGTATCTTGCCCAAGCGAATACCGCATGATGCTGTTCTTCAGTTCCCGGACATTGCCGGGCCAGTCATGGGCTTTCAGCCGCGACATGGATTGCGGGTCGATCGTGGCAACGCCGTTTTTGAAACGGGCCTTTGCCTGTTCGAAAAAATGCAAAATCAAAGGCTCGACATCTTCGGGTCGCTCGCGAAGCGGTGGAACGCTGATTTCCAGCACATTAAGCCGGTAAAAAAGATCTTCTCGGAAAGTGCCTTGCCCGGCCGCCGCAAGCAGGTCGCTCTTGGTGGCTGCGATGACGCGGACATCGAACGGTATTTCGTCATTTGAGCCCAACCTGACCACGGTCCTCTCTTCCAGCACACGCAACAGCCGTCCCTGCAATTCGATGGGCATGCTCTCTATCTCGTCGAGAAAGACCGTGCCGCCATTGGCATATTCGAATTTTCCGATGCGGGTGTGTCCGGCCCCTGTAAAGGCCCCTCTTTCATGCCCGAACAGCTCGCTTTCGATGATAGATTCCGGGATAGCGCCACAATTCACCGGCACGAACTTTTCCGCGGAACGGGGACTGAGTTCGTGCAGTGACCGCGCGACCAGTTCCTTGCCGGTTCCGGTTTCGCCATAGACCAGCACGTCGGCGTCGGTCGCGGCAAAATCAGCGATCCGCGCGCGCAATTGCTGAGAGGCCTTTGATTCGCCGATGATCAGGCGTTCCAACGGGGAGCCGCTGTCCAGCGCATCGCGAAGATTGCGGTTTTCCAGTATCAGCTGTCGTTTGTCCAAGGCCCGCCGCACGGAATCGACGAGCATTTCCGGCGCAAACGGCTTTTCGATAAAATCGTAGGCACCGTCCCGCATCGCCTGGACGGCCATGGTCACGTCGCCATGCCCGGTAATCAGAATGACGGATAGTTCGGCGTCGCGTTCCAGCACCATCGCCATCAGCGTTAAGCCGTCCATGGCCGCCATCCGGACATCGGTGACGATGACGCCGGGCCATTGCGTGTTCACTTCATCCAGGGCGCCCGCGGCAGAGGAAAAACTCTGGACCTCGAATCCCGCAAGTTCCAGCGATTGCGAGCAGGCCATGCGCAAATGTTCTTCATCGTCGATAAGGATGACCCGTCCGGTCATTCTGCGGCCTTTCGATTGCCAAGACTTCGTTTGAGCGTCACGCAAAATTCAGCGCCGCCGTCCGCATGATTGCGGGCCACTATGCTGCCACCAAATTGCTTGATGATACCGTAGCTGATCGACAGGCCAAGCCCCATACCTTCGCCAACCTCCTTGGTGGAAAAGAACGGATCGAAGATATCATTCATCTTTGTATGGGGGAGCCCCGGCCCCGTGTCGTGAATCAATACGGTAATATGCTCGTCGTGGTCTTCCACACTTATTTCAAGCCGTTTTTCAGGCGCCTCTTTCATCGCATCGATCGCGTTGGATATGACGTTGACAAAGATCTGCTGCAGACGGACTTCTCCACCGTCCACCATTATGTCGTCGTCTGGCATGTCTTTGTGAATGCTTGTGCCGCTGGATTTGAGGCGTTCGGCAAGCAGGGCGAGGGCTTCATCGAGCGCGCGGCCGACCGAGGTGGGTCGGATATCCATCGGTTCGTTTCGTGCGTAGACCCTCAGATTGCGGATGATCCGCGCCATCCGGTCCGTCAGTTCGGATATGCTTGCCAGATTCGTCCTGACGGGATCCAGATTGGCCCGTTCCAGGAAGGCCCGTGCATTATCGGAGTACGACCTGATGGCCGCCAGCGGCTGGTTCAGTTCGTGGCTCAAACCGGCCGACATCTGACCGAGAGCGGCCATCTTCGTCGCCTGAACCAACTCGTCCTGGGTTTTTTTCAGTTCAGTCTCTGCCCGTCGCCGGTCGGAAATTTCTTGGCGCAAATGGGCGTTGGCCTCTGTCAGGTCCCGCGTCCGTTCCGCGACGTCGGATTCCAGAACAGACTGTGCCGCCGCCTGCAGGAGCATGCGCTCCCGCAGGCGCAACCGTCTCTGATGGGCAAAGGCTGCCAGCAATATCAGACTGACGAGCATGAAGGAGGCCACGGCAAGGGCTATGGTCTGGCGCTGGTCGATGTCATCCAGCCGCGCGAGAATGAGCACGCGCCAGCCGGCCGACAGGATATCTTTTTGCAGCAGCAGAGAGGTTGTATCCTTCTCCCCGTGGAACGTGACCTGGTCACGGGCGTCATTCCAACTAACCGGCAGCGAGGCGAGCGAACGGTCACCATATTTTTTTGACTGGCGAATCCTTTTTTGGGCGTTCGGTGGCAATTTTTTCAGCGATCGAAAACGCCAGTCTGCCCTGGAACTCATGAAAATGATTCCGTCCTGGTCCACAACCAGCGTTTCGTGATCTGGGGCAAGCCAGCGCGCCGCGAGTCGTTCGATGTGAAGCTTGATCACTATGGCGCCGACGATGGTGCCGTCACGCCTGACCGGGTAGGCGAAGAAATATCCGATTGCGTGGGGCTCCGAGGCATCATCGACGGCGAAATGGCGTCCCAGCCTGCCCTGAAGTGCTGCCCTGAAGTAGGGCGCCTTGCCGAAATTTTGTCCTCTGTAGGATTGTTCGGTCGCCCAGTTGCTGGACGCAATAACAATGCCCGCTCCGTTCATGATGAACATGTCCAGAGCACCGGAGAGAAAATTGATTTTTTCCAACTCCCGGCTAGCGGCGTCGATCAATGTGGTCGTTGCATAATAATCCAGGGCATTGCGAAATGTTGCGCGCTTCGCGAGCAGGCTGGGTTGATATTGGAACTTGGCCAAGGCGCCGTGCAAATTCTCGATGACGAGATTCAGGGTATGCGCCTTGCGTTCGCGCATGTCCGCCGTCGCAAACTGCCGGACCCAATAGGCCGTTTGCCACAGGATCAGACCGCTAAGAGCCAGGACGAGCCCAACCAGCAAAACCCGTCCACGCCGCGGGCGGCGGGTGGTGGCCGGTACCGGTCCGGCAGTGGCGGCGGAATTTGACAGGCTCGCCCCTCCGGCGGTTACAATTCCCTTTGCGGCCAGATTAGACCGGTTGTCCGCTAATTTCGATTACTGTTTGCGCGGTGCGCGTTCGCCGGGAACCGAACCGTGGGCGCAGGCTCTATCCATCCAACTCGGCGCGAACGATTTCGAACACGTCGTGGAACATGTCTTCGGTAAGCCGGCGGGTATTGGTGTTGTAGCGCGAGCAGTGATAGCTGTCGGTCAACACGGGATTATCGGGTAATCGATGCACCGCTCCATGGGCGAACGGCCAGGCGGCCTTACGCTGGCCCAGTGTCGCCAGAACGGTGCCGTGCGATATGCCCCCTAACGCAACAATGACTTGCAAATTGGGCATGGCGTCGATTTCCTGCTTCAGGAAATCCCGGCAGGCATTGATCTCGGCGCCGACGGGCTTGTTCTGGGGCGGCACGCAGCGCACCCCATTGGTCACCCGGCAATCGATCAGGTTAAGCCCGTCTTCCGGCGATTTGCCGTAGGTCCCGGAGGCGAAGCCGAACTTGCCAAGCGTGTCATAGAGAAGATCACCCGCGAAATCGCCCGTGAAGGGACGGCCGGTGCGGTTAGCGCCCTTTAATCCCGGCGCCAGGCCGACGATGAGCAGCCTGGATTCGAGCGCTCCGAACCCCGGCACCGGCGCATTGAAAAAATCACGATGGGCGACGCGGTTTTCCTGCCGGAAGGCGGCAAGCCTCGGGCACAGGCCGCAGTCCGCAGACGGCTCGGACAGCGCGTTCATATGGAAAATGACGCCAAACGGCGATCAGGCCGTTTCGAGGAATTCATCCTCGGCTTCGTCGGATTCGTGCTCCAGATCCGGGTGAACATCGTCTTCCACGTGCTCATGGTCGTGGCGCGGATGCCGGGCGATTTCCGGCGCCAGGTCACTGAGCTCAATGAATGTATCAGCCTGACGGCGCAGTTCGTCGGCCACCATGGGGGGTGACGATCGGAACGTGCTGACAACGGTTACTCTTACGCCGCGGCGTTGGACAGCCTCCACCAGGCGACGGAAATCGCCATCTCCCGAAAACAGAATGACATGGTCGAGATGTTCCGCCATCTCCAGCACGTCAATGGCGAGTTCCATATCCATGTTGCCCTTGATTTTGCGTCGGCCCATGGAGTCGGTGAATTCCTTGGTCGGCTTGGTGACCATGGTGTAGCCGTTGTAATCCAGCCAATCGACCAGCGGGCGGATCGGCAGATATTCCTGGTCTTCCATCAGCGCCGTATAGTAATAGGCGCGAACCAATTGACCTTTTTGGGAAAATAGCAGCAGAAGGTTCTTGTAATCTATGTCGAAGCCGAGGGCGCGAGCAGCGGCATAGAGGTTGGATCCATCTATAAATAATCCGATTTTTTCTTGCGAATATATATTCATCCCAAATGCCCTTTAACCCAGTATGAAGCCCCTAATACAACCGTCAGGTTGAATTTATCCAACGCCGCAGCTGCTTTTTTATTGGTACGGTCTGGTCGCGAGTGCGAAACCGCTACAATATTCTTATGAGAGATAAGATTATCGCGCCGAATGGACAAGAGGCGCAACTGGAAAAAAGCATAAATTTTCAATGATCTTTATTGGACTTGGCGCAAATCTGGAGAGTCCCCGTTTCGGCAGTCCGTTGGCAACATTGGAAGCTGCAGTAGGGAAGCTTGATTCAATCAGGTGTAGAGTGGTTGCCTGTTCGGGTTGGTATCGAAGTGCGCCGATGCCGATGTCGGATCAGCCGTGGTACGTCAACGGTGTCGCGCGGATCGAAACTGAATTGGTGCCGGTGGATCTGCTCACTCAACTTCACGAAATCGAAAATGAATTCGGCCGCGAGAGAGCGGCGCCCAATGCCGCCCGTGTGCTCGATCTGGACCTCCTTGCCTATGATGATCGCTACCTGGACGATCCCGCCGGACCAATTGTGCCGCATCCCCGGCTGCACGAACGGGCGTTTGTGCTGTTACCGCTACGCGAACTGGCACCGGACTGGGTTCATCCGCGAAAAGGCCTGAATATTGAAGCACTTATCGCCGCCTTGCCGGGCGATCAGAGGTGCCAGCCGATTGATCCTGACATTTCATAAGGAATTTACGGCAAACCCTTTGAATTGCTTGCGTTTGAACGGTCAAAGCCCATATATTGCGCCACCATCGAATTTACCAACACAAGGAGTGTGACGCATGGCCCGCGTTACCGTTGAAGACTGCGTCGATAAAGTGCCAAATCGTTTCCGTCTGGTGATGCTGGCGGCCCAGCGCGCCCGTGAACTGTCGGTCGGCGCCCAGATCACCGTTGATCGTGATAACGACAAAAACCCGGTGGTCGCGCTGCGCGAGATCGCCGATGAAACCATCCTGGTTCCGGATTTGGAGGAAGAGCTTATTCAAGGCCTGCAACGGCATGCCGATTCCGACGATCCGGAAGAAGAGGCTGCGGATTTGCTGGCCATGGAAGAGGAGCTGACCGCTTCCGCCGAGGCCGATGCGTTTACCGGCGACCCGGCGCCACTGGTCGAGGAAGCGCCACAGGTCGAGGAAGCGCCAGAGGAAGAGGAAGTCGCGGAAGAAAAACCCGACGACTGAGCCGTCACGGCCCCATTCGGGCCGAGACAGAGATGCCGGGTAATTGATACAGTTCATTCTGGCCAGTTTGGGCTGTGTCAGTCTGGGCTGTATAGGGCGCCATGATCCGTCAATTCGAACTGGTTGACCTGGTAAAGAGCTACGACGCGGGCGCCGACGAGGATGCGCTCAACCGGGCCTATGTGTTTTCCATGAAGGCGCACGGCTCACAGACCCGCGCCTCTGGCGACCCCTATTTCTCCCATCCGCTGGAAGTCGCCGGTATCCTTACCGATCTCAAGCTGGATAGCGACACCATCGTGACCGCGCTGCTCCACGACACGGTCGAGGACACGGTGGCGACCATTGACGAGATCGACGATATGTTTGGTGCGTCGGTGGCCCATCTGGTCGATGGCGTGACAAAGCTGTCCGAGCTCGAGCTGCAATCCGACGACAAACGACAGGTTGAGAATTTCCGGAAACTCCTGCTGGCGACGTCGCGCGACATCAGGGTGCTGCTGGTCAAGCTGGCCGACCGGCTGCACAACATGCGAACCCTGAAGTACATAAAAAGCGCCGATAAACGGGCCCGTATCGCGCGGGAGACCATGGAGATCTACGCGCCGCTGGCCGAACGTATCGGCATGCAACGCTTGAAGGACGAGCTTGAGGACCTGGCTTTCGAAGAGCTGTATCCCGATGCCAGGGCAACCATCGTGAACCGGCTCGATTTTCTCCGCGAAGAGGCCTCCGATGATTTACTCGGAGAGATTTCGCGCGAACTTAACGACATGTTCGATGAGGCCGGAATCGAAGTCAGTATGAAGGGGCGGGAAAAACGTCCCTATTCAATCTGGCGCAAGATGCAGCGCCAGAATGTCGAATTCGCCCAACTGTCCGATATCATGGCCTTCCGCATCGTGGTCGACAATGTGGAGAATTGTTACCGCACGCTGGGTGTTATCCACGCCAGGTACCGCTGCGTGCCGGGCAGCTTCAAGGATTATATCTCGACACCCAAGCGTAATGGCTATCGCTGCATCCATAGCGGTATCATCGGTCCGCAGCAGCACCGTATCGAGATCCAGATCCGCAGCCGGCCAATGCATGACATTGCCGAGTTCGGCGTCGCGGCTCACTGGCAATATAAGCAGGGCGACGCGCCGGGGGATGCGTCCGAATATCAGTGGGTCCGTGAATTACTGGATATCCTGGAACACATTTCGGACCCCGATGAGTTTATCGAACACACGCGGCTCGATCTGTTCCACGATCAGGTGTTTTGCTTTACGCCGAAGGGGGAGTTGATTGCTCTGCCACGGGGCGCGACGCCGGTGGATTTCGCCTATGAAGTCCATTCCGAAGTCGGCGATTCCTGCGTCGGGGTCAAGATCAACAGCCGCCTTCTGCCATTGCGTACTCAGCTTCGCAACGGCGATCAGGTGGAGATCGTTACGTCTGGCCCGGGATCGCCGTCACCCGAATGGGAGAGCTTTGTCGTTACCGGTAAGGCACGGTCGCGCATCCGGCATTTCATTCGCACCAAGGAACGCACCGAATATCTCCGCCTCGGCGAAGCGATCCTGCAGAAAGCGTTCCATGAGCGCGGCTATGAGTTTACCGAAGCCGTGCTTGAAGCGGTCCTCGAAAAATTCGAGGCAGCACGCCTGGATGATCTTTATATTGCCGTGGGCGATGGCAATCTGACGGGCAAAGATGTGGTTGCCGTGGTGCTTGAAGGGGTCGAGCCGAAGAAGCGCCGCGGGCGCAAGCCGAAGAAACGGGCCAATGGCGAGGGGCCGGCCAGTGATGCAATCCCCATAAAGGGCCTGATCCCCGGCATGGCCGTTCACTTCGCCAATTGCTGCCATCCTTTGCCCGGCGATCGTATCGTCGGCATTCAGACACCGGGCAAGGGTGTGTCGGTCCATACGATCGATTGTGAATCGCTGGAGAGCTTCCAGGAAACGCCGGAGCGCTGGATCGATCTTGCCTGGGATCTCGGAAAGGCGGCCGAAAAAATACACGTTGGCCGGCTCACCGTGATCGTTGCTAACCAGCGCGGTACCCTGGCCCATCTTGCGACGGTGGTTGCGGACAATCTCGGCAACATCAATAATCTCAAAATAACAGACAGGAATAAGGATTTCTTCGAATTCGCCTTGGATATCGAAGTGGATGACAACAAGCACCTAAACGAAATCATTGCGGCCCTCAGGGCGGTTTCCACCGTCAGCTCGGTCGACCGGGCAATCCACTAAGCGCGGTCCGCAATAAAGGGAGGTTTATAAAAATGGCGGTAATCGATTCAGACGCCCACGTCCTTGAGACACCGGAATCGTGGCGTTTCATGGAAGGCGAGGACAAGAATTTCGTCCCCGGTATTTTCACGCAGACCTTTGGCCATACGCTTCAGGCAAATGACCTGAAAGGCACTCAGTCCAACTACTGGATGGTTGGCAACCGGACCTTCAGCAAGGACCGTAACGTCGGCAGCGAAATGTCGCGCGCGATCCGCGAGATGGAAGATATCCCCGGCCGGCTGGCGCACATGGACGAGCTTGGTATCGATATTCAGATCCTGTACCCGACCATCTATCTGCGCCCCGTCACCGACGACATCCCGACCGAACTGGCGCTAACCAAGGGCTATAACCGCTGGCTCGCCGATATCTGGAAACAGGCCGGCAACCGCATGCGCTGGGTGGCGCTGCCGCCGCTGCGCTCTCATATCGATATCATCCGCGACGAGATGCTGTTCGCCAGGGAAAACGGCGCCTGCGGCATATTCCTGCGGGGGCTCGAATATGATCGCGGCATTGGCGATCCTGCCATGTTCCCGCTCTACGAACTGGCCAGCGAACTCGGCATGCCGGTCTGTATCCATTCGGGCAATGGCAGTGTCATGCATCACGATTTCTTCGAGGCCGACACCACCTTCACCAAATTCAAGCTCGCCGTTGTCGGCGCCTTTCATACCTTGATCGAAAAGAAGATTCCCGAGCGCTATCCCGACATCAATTGGGCTTTTGTCGAGGTCAGTGCCCAGTGGATCCCCTATGTGTTGTGTGATCTCGAAGACCGCTACAACCGCAAAGCCTGGGACTGGTATGAAAATCCGCTCAAGGACAACAACATGTTCGTCGCCTGCGAGAACACCGATGACCTCGAATATGTGCTGAAGGCGGCCGGCGAGGACAACATCGTGATCGGTACCGACTATGGCCATCACGACCCGTCCAGCGAGGTCAATGCTATCCATCTGCTGAAGGATGACAATCGGGTCGCACCGGACGTGACCACCAAGATTCTGGAGACCAACCCGGCCATTCTCTACGGGTTGAATTAGGAGCAGTACAGCCATGGCAGGACGGTTTCTCAGGCTGGGCGTTAATATCGACCATGTGGCGACCATCCGGAACGCCCGCGGGGGCCGGCTTCCCGACCCGGTGCGGGCGGCCCATGCCGCCGCCAAGGCCGGCGCCGATGGCATTACCGCCCATCTGCGGGAGGACCGCCGCCATATTGGTGATGCCGATATAGACCGTTTGATGGCCGACATCGATCTGCCGCTCAATCTGGAAATAGCGGCGACGCCCGAGATGCTTGCCATCGCGCTGCGTCACAGGCCCCATGCCGCCTGCATCGTGCCCGAGAAGCGCGAGGAGCGGACCACCGAAGGCGGGCTGGATGTTGTCTCGGCGGAAGCGGCCCTGACCGATTATGCCGGGCAACTCAATGATTCCGGCATTCGGACGTCGCTGTTTATCGAACCGGACCCGGCCCAGCTCGATATCGCCAAACGCATCGGCGCCCCGGTAGTGGAACTCCATACAGGCTCCTATTGTGACGCGCCAATTGGCCCGGCGCGCGAAGCCGAACTGCGCCGTATCTTCACCGCGGCCGAACATGCCGATGAAATAGGCCTCGAATGTCATGCGGGGCACGGGCTCGGCTTCGACACGGTGGTGCCGGTGGCCGCCATCGAGACCATCGTGGAGTTGAATATCGGCCATTTCCTGATCGGCGAGGCGATCTTCGGTGGCTTGGAAAGCGCCATCACCCGCATGCGCTCGCTGATGGACAAGGCCCGCGCCGACGCCACCGGCGAACGCAGCGCCTAGGCTGATCCATGATCATCGGCATCGGCAATGATCTGATCGACATCACCCGTATCGAGCGCACGCTGGAGCGGTTCGGCGATCGCTTCATCGCACGCATCTTTACCGAAGTCGAACAGGAAAAATCCAGAAAGCGCGCCGATCCGGCATCGAGCTACGCCAAGCGTTTCGCCGCCAAGGAAGCCTGCTCCAAGGCGCTGGGCACCGGTTTCCGCCGTGGTGTGTTCTGGCGCGACATGGGGGTGGTGAACCTCAAGGGCGGCAAGCCCACCATGCATCTTACCGGCGGCGCCGCCGCCCGCCTCGAAGCGCTTACCCCCGACGGCATGATGGCCCAGATCGACATCAGCCTCACCGACGAACCGCCGCTCGCGCAGGCCACGGTGATCATTTCGGCGGTACCGAAGGGGTAGCGGGTCCCAGGACAATGGGCGGGCGATAGGGTTTTGAACGTCTGCTTCCGGGCTAAGTGGTCCTGCCCGGATTTAATGGACAGGATCAGTGTGCTCATATCGCGGGCGAGAGGGCCCAATCGCGCCATCTATCTGCCATTCACCGATTACAAATGCTGTCTGGCAGCAGGAGCCCTCAACGGATTGCGCGACCCGCCAATCGGAGTCATTATTTAAATTAGGAATGTAATTCGCAAGGGAGATCCCGGTAGATACCTAAGTGTAAGCCGGCCGCCCGCGAAATTTTTGTCATAGGAGCGAAAAATGGCAGTATTACCGGTGGATGCCTCCAAGTTTGCTGGCATGTCGGAAGAGCAGGCTGAGACCTTTCCGCGCCGTGCCCTTGTCGGCGAGCAACTGGCTGAAACGCAATTGGCCACGATGGCGAGAATGATCTCCACCGACTCTCACGTGATGGAGCCGGACGAGCTGTGGCAGGAATTGCCGCCGCGCCTGCGCGAGCATTTGCCGAACGTGCCGTTCCGCAATTCCCCTCCGGGCGCGCTGAAGGCGGATCTTCGCCTGAAGGATCAGGACAACGACGGACTCGCCGCCGAGATCATTTTTCCCAACTACGGCATGGCGCTCTATGCGGTCGATGACATCGAAACCCAGCAGGAGTCTTTCAAGCTGTACAACGACTGGCTACACGACTGGTGCGCACCCGATCGGAAACGCCTGGTCGGCGTGCCCCTGATCTCGGTCTACGACGTGAAGGGCGCCATAAAGGAAATGCAGCGGTGCCATGACAAGGGCATGCGTGGCGCCCTGATCTGGCAGGTTGCCGATCCGCAGCTGCCTTTCAGCAACACCGAGCATTACGATCCGTTGTTCGCGGCCTGCGCCGAAGCGGATCAGCCGGTGATCTGCCATATCCTGACCGGGCACGGCTACATGAAGAATGGGCACACGCGGGGCGTCGAAGGAATCAAGGAATCCTCGAACATCAAGACGAACGATTCGGCGAACACGTTGTTCGACTTCATCTTCTACGGCTATTTCGAGCGGCACCCCAATCTCAAGTTTCTCCTTGCCGAGAGCGAAATCGGCTGGATACCGTTCCTGCTGCAGCAGTGGGACTATTACTTCGATCGGCACCGGGATTCCTATCCCGTGCCAATCACTCGCAAGCCGAGCGAGATTTTTGCCGAGCATGTTTATGGCACGTTCCTCGAAGATTTTGTCGGAACCCGGTTCCTGTCCTGGTGGGGGGAGAAGAATTGCATGTGGTCGAACGACTACCCGCATTTCAACATGACGTTCCCGCATTCACGCCAGGTCATGGCGCGCCACCTGAAGGGGCTCACCGACGAGCAAATCCGCCGGTATACGTGGGACAACGCCATGGATCTCTTCAAGCTGGATCTGACGGAAGAAGATCGCGTCAACGAGGTCATGCACACCTAAAAGGGTTTCACATTTAAACGGAAGCGGCGGTCCGGCGGGGCCGCCGTTTTCATATTCGCCGTTTTGGTTTGCGCGACGTCTGTTCCGGGTCAGAAGCAGACGCGGGCCGGAAATAACAAACCTGCTGCCATTGAACAGGGGACGTGCTGGACTTACGCCATCCTCACGCCGCCTTATCAAACCGGTCGCGATCATGGGGCCGCGTCAAATCCACCACCGGGCCGCGGGGGACCACGCCGTTGGCCCCGATAGGGCCCGCGGGGTCGAAGGTCTGGCGTTTCATGCTGGTGACGTCGCTGACGCCGTGGATGCCGGGCATCTGGTAGAGGTCACGGAGATAGTTGGACAGGTGCGGATAGTCTTCCAGATGCCGCTGATTGCATTTGTAGCCCACATAATAGATCGGATCGAAGCGGATCAGATTGGGGTAAAAGCGCCAATCGGCCTCGGTCTGTTTGTCACCGCACAGATAGCGCTGGCGTGACAGAAGGCCGTCCATTTCATCCAGCGTGCCGAATAGCAGATCGATGGATTGTTCGTAGGCTTCCTGGCTGGTGGAACGCCCGCTGCCATTGACCGCGTTGTTGATGCCTTTGAGCACCTTGTCGTTCATGGCATCGATGTCGGAGCGCAATTCTTCCGGATAGTAATCCGGTGTCGGCTCGGCGATGGCGCCGAACTCCGTGTTGAACATGCGGACGATTTCCGACGATTCATTGCTGACGACGGTTCTGGTCCTGCTGTCCCACAGGGCTGGTACGGTGACCCGTGTGGTACAGCCGGGATCGCCCAGCGCGTATATCTCGTGCAGAAAATTCACCTGATTGTCGGTGCCCGGTACCGTATGGGGGCCGTCGACAAAGGCCCAGCCCTGGTCATCGGACGTCTGTTCGGTGTTGACCAGTTGGATCAGCCCATCGAGTTTCTTGAGCACCCGGAAGATGGCGGTTCGGTGCGCCCACGGGCAGGCGATGGACGAATAGAGCACATAGCGCCCTGCCTCGGCCGCATAGCCGGATGAACCATCGGCGGTGATCCAGTTACGGAACTGGGAGGGCTTCTTGACATAGAGCCCGCCCTCGCTCTCCACCAGCACATCGTCGAAACTCCACGCGCCGTCCAGTAGATGTCCCATGGGGGATGCTCCGTCTATAAAAAATCCACCAGTGCCTTGGTGTAGATATCGGGTTGTTCGATGTTGGACAGATGTGCCGCGTCCGGGACCACGAAGGTTTTGGCGCCGGGGATGCTGGCGGCGATAAGCTCGCCATATTCCGGGATGGTCGCCGGGTCCTTTTCGCCGATGATGACCAGGGTGGGGACGTCGATCTGCTTGAGCTCGTCGCGGAAATCCATGTCGCGGATGGCGACGCTGGAGGAAAGATAGCCGTCCTTTGTGGTTTCCAGGATGAAGGCGCGCACGAAATCGACGGTTGGCTTGGTGTCGGCACGCTCCAGATAGCCCGGTGTGAACCAGCGGCTGATGGAGGCCTCGGCGATGGCGGGGATACCGTCATTGGTCGCCATGCCGATGCGGTCGCGCCACATCTCCTTGTTGGGGAAGTAAGAGGCGGTGTTGGAGACCACCAGCTTGTCCAGCCGGTGCGAGGCGTTGATGCCGAGCCACTGGCCGATCATGCCGCCCTTGCTGAGCCCGCAATAAGACATCTTCTCTATGCCCAGCACATCCAGCAGCCCGAGCAAATCTTCCGCCAGCAGGCCGATGGTATAGGGACCATCGGTGACCGGCGTCGCGCCATGGCCGCGATTGTCATAGCGCAGAATACGGAAACGGTCTTTCAGCCTGTCCACCTGATCGTTCCACATGGCCAGGGATGTGGCGAGCGAGTTACTGAAAACCAGAACAGGGGCATCGTCGGGCCCGTCCAGTTGGTAGTTGATCGTGATTCCGTTGGCTGTGGCTTGCATGACAGCGTGTGTCTCCCTGTTGGTCTCTTATGGTCTCAGGCTTCGTCCCAGACTTTATCGGTGAGTGGCAGCCCCTTAATATGGGCTTGCGTCAACGGCCGGTCGGGGGCCACGCCGGCCTGTTCCAGCAATGAGGCGACCTGACGGACATGCTGGGTCGAATGCCAGACGGTGCGCTCCAGCATCTCATGACGCGTTGTCCCCCCGAAATAGGTCGGCACGGTTCCGGAAAACTCTTCGTTTTGAACCTCTTGCCACCAGTTTTTGAATCGTCCGCGCAGTACCTCGCCAAACGCGGCGATGTGCGCGCTGGTCTTCATATCCTCGGGCGGCGGGGCGACCAAATCCTCGTAGGCGAGCTCGTTTCCGGTCTCCTCCATATTGAGAAAGGCCGTGGGGATCTGGAAGACATGGTGCATCAGCACCCGCCAGGACCGCGGCCGGTTGGGCAATTCGTCCGTGAGGCGGTCGTCGGGCATTTGCGCGGTCAGCCGGAGGGCGGTTTCCAGAACGGAATCATAGCGGGCGGCGAGTTCCGCCGGCGACAGGACCGGTGCGGTATCGTCATCAAGATCGAGGAATTCCACCACATCCTTGATGATTTGGGCGAACACGAAATTGTCGCCCCGCGACACGACCGGCACGCTGCGGGCGCCCAGCCGTTGCAGTTCCGCCAACCCGTTTTCTTCCAGCACATTTATCGAGTCGAAATCGATCCCACGGACCGACAGGTAATCTTTTACCCTGAGACAGCTCGTTCAGTGGGGCTGCCAAAAGACCTTAATGGTGTCGCTCACGGTACCCTCCGTCATGCCTGATTTTCTGGTATCTCTATGCCCTTCTACCACCTGTGCCGTCAAGGATGCCGGCGACACCGGAAAGCTGCTTGACAGGGGGAGGCGGCGCTGGCTTGATCGCGCCACTCGACGAGACGGGGTCGGTTTCGGAAAATCTATCAATAGTTTAGGCGTGTGACTTTATGAGCGAGGAGACATCGAAGGTTGCTTCTGGCAAGTCCGATCTGTGGGACACGGCAAAGACGGTCATCTATGCGATCGTAATCGCGTTCTTTATCAGGACGGTTGCCTATGAACCCTTCAACATTCCATCGGGGTCCATGATACCGACACTTCTGGTGGGCGATTACCTGTTTGTCTCCAAGTACTCCTATGGCTATAGCAATCATTCGCTGCCCATGAGCCCGCGGGTCTTCTCGGGGCGCATCTTCGCGACCACGCCTGAGCGCGGTGACGTCGCCGTCTTTAAGACCCCGCGCGATAATGAGACCGATTTCATCAAGCGCATTGTCGGCCTGCCCGGCGATCGTATTCAGGTGAAGCGGGGGCGTCTTTACATCAACCGCAAGATGGTTCGGCGTGACCCCATTGAAGCCTATTTCGACAAGCGAAGCGGTTCCACAGCCCCGCAATTCATCGAGACATTGCCCAACGGGCGCAAACACAGAATTCTGGAAACCCTCGGTGATACCGGGCCGCTAGACAATACGCCGGAATATACGGTCCCGGCAGGCCGTTATTTCATGATGGGCGACAACCGCGATAATTCGTCGGACAGCCGTGTTATGCCGCATCCGAGCGAGCCCTATTGGGTCGGGTTTGTCCCGGTGGAAAACTTTGTCGGCAGGGCCGAGATCCTGTTCTTTTCCAAGGACATCGGCAAGGATTGGTGGGCCTTCTGGCGCTGGATCCCCGACATGCGGTTCGGGCGCTTTTTTCAGGTTATCGAATAGTGGGTGAAGAGCCGCGGCCGATCGAAGGGCTGGCCAGCAGGCTGGACTATCGGTTTGACCGCCTGGAATTATTGGAGGCGGCCCTGTCCCATGCCAGCGCGGCCGCATCCGAAACCCAATCCTATGAGCGGCTCGAATTTCTGGGCGACCGGGTGCTCGGGCTGGTCATGGCCGATTATCTCATGCGTCACCATCCGGCGGAAAATGAAGGCGATCTGGCGCGGCGCTTTGCCTGGCTGGTGGATCGCAACAGTCTGGCCGAAGTCGCGACCGGGCTGGAGCTGGGAGAGTTTCTCCGGCTCGCTGCGGGGGAACAGAAAGCCGGAACCGCGAAAAATGCAACGGTGCTGGCTGATTCCATGGAGGCGGTTATCGGTGCAATCTATCGTGATGGCGGGTTGGAGGCTGCCCGGCCCATAATCGAAAAATTGTGGGAACCGCTGTCTCGAAGGGCCGTTAATCCGCCGCAGGACGCCAAGACTGCCCTGCAGGAGAAAGTCCAGGGCCGCGGTATGACACCGCCGCACTACCGGACGCTGGACAGGACAGGCCCCGATCATGCGCCCCTCTTCACCGTCGAGGTCAGTATCGAGGGCGGCGCGGCAACCGGGGAGGGATCGTCCAAGCGGGCCGCGGAACAGGCGGCGGCGCAGGAACTGCTGAATTCGCTGGGAGAGACGGGCCATGGCTGACGCGACGACACCCACCGATGGCAGGTGCGGCTATGTCGCGCTGGTTGGCGCGCCGAATGCCGGCAAATCGACTTTGATGAACCGGCTGATGGGGACCAAGGTCTCCATCGTGACCCACAAGGTGCAGACCACCCGAGCCCGCATCATCGGGGTTTTGACCCATGAAGATTCCCAGATCGTCTTTGTCGACACGCCGGGCATCTTCGCGCCGAGGCGGCGTCTGGAGCGCGCCATGGTGGCCGCGGCCTGGGGCGGTGCGGCGGATGCCGATGTCATCGTGCTGCTGGTCGATGTATCGGAGAATTCGCTGGATCATGCGCTGCGTATCATCGACGGGCTGAAGGAGGCCGGGCGCAAGGCGGTGCTGGCGCTGAACAAGATCGATCTGGTAAAGCGCGACGTCCTGCTGGGGATTACCGAACAATTGACGGCCACCGGCGTCTTTACCGACACCTTTATGATTTCGGCACTCAACGGGTCCGGGGTGGACGATCTAGTCCCCCATCTCGCCGCCATGGTGCCCAAGGGCCCGTGGCTGTACCCCGCCGATCATCTGACGGACATGAATGACCGGTTGTTCGCCGCTGAGATCACTCGTGAAAAGCTGTTCCTCCGCCTGCATCAGGAACTGCCCTATGCGCTTACGGTGGAGACCGAGGGCTGGGAGGAGAGGCCGGATGGCAGCGTCAAGGTGGATCAGGTGATCTATGTGGAGCGCCAGAGCCAGCGCTCCATCGTGCTGGGCAAGGGCGGTCAGCAGATCAAGCAGGTTGGCGCGACCGCGCGCGAAGAGCTCGGGGAAATACTGGGCCGCAAGGTTCATCTTTTTCTGTTTGTCAAAGTCCGGGATAAATGGCGCGATGACCCGGAACGCTACCGCGAAATGGGCCTCGATTTCACCGACTGACGGCCTTCGAATTCCAGCGAATCCGGGGAATTTTAACCCTGGACGTTCTCCATACCGGTCGTGCGCCCCATAGGGGCCGGGTCCGGGCAAAATCGCCGTTGTTAACATTTGGGTGTCGGTGGATTTTACACTTCGGGTTTTAGGGCTTTCCCCTTAACCATTGTGTCCCGCGGAAAAGGCCATCTTAACCTGGTTGGCACATTTCTTGCATGAGTCCCTGCAAAACCAATGATCGTGATTAGTCCACGGAGATGGAAACATGTCAGCCGGCAAAAAAAAGCAACCCGACCTTAAAATATCGTCGAGCGATGCTCATAAAGACGCGCCTGAACTGTTGGTAAAACCGGCCCCCGGAAAAAGCAAAAAATGGATGGTACGCGGCGTGCCGGTCGAGATCCGCCAGATGGTAAGCGAGGCCGCGAAAGGGTCCGGCAAGACCATCGGGGAACTGGTTGCCGAAGCCCTCGCCGCCTACCTGCCGACGCTCGAAGGCAATGACGTGGACGACCGAGACCCGCTGGTCGAGTTGGACGCGCTTGCGCAATATGTCGAGGAGCGGCTGTTCGAAATCGAGGGCCGGATGAAATCCGTCGAGGCGGAAGACCGGCTGTACCGCCTAGTGCAGCGCCCCTGGATACGCTCTGTTTCCTAACCTTAACTCACCACAGCCCTGTGTCGGTTTCAGCGCGGGGCCTTGCGCTGGGCTCGCCGGGCTCTATCGATCCGGGTCGATGGATTTGCTGTACAGAATATCATTGGCCTGATCGCGGAAACTGACGGTCAGGACACCGCTTTTTGCATCGATCTCGGCATGGCCGAAATATTGATATCCGTCCGATGGCGGGCCATTGCGATTGGGGTTGATCGGCGTCCGGTAAAATCGCGTCGGTCCGAAGGTCTTGTCGAGATTCCGGACCCGGCCCGGCCTGGTGTGAAACGGGCCGGCGATAAATTCCCAGAACGGGGAAAAATCGTCGAAGGCGGCCCGGCCCGGATCAAAGAAATGCGCCGCGCAGTAATGCACATCGGCCGACAGCCAGACCACGTTGCGCACGCCGTTCCGTTTGATGTGGGACAGAATGCCGGCCAGTTCGCGTTCGCGGCCCAACGGTCCGCTGTCATCGGCGTTGGCCCATTTGTCATAGCGTTTCTTTTTCTTCCTGGGCGCGTGGGCAATGGGGAGCGGGTTGCCGATAATCTTCCATCGGGCTTTCGACCGGACCAGCGCGTCCTTGAGCCATCTGGTTTGGGCGGCGCCCAGTAGAGTGACGTCCTTGTCCTCCCCGGACTGCATATTTTCATTGTTCGGTGTCCGATAGCTTCGGGGATCGAGCAGAAAAACATCGATTTGCGGCCCATAGGATACTTTGCGATAGATCCGGTCGGGAAAGCCCTCGTGCCGGCGCATGGGGGTGAAGTCGAAGAACGCCCGCGTCCCGTTACGGGCCAGCATGTCCACCGAACGGGTCGTGTAGCCCTTGCGCTGCATGCGGCGGAAGCTCAATTGCCGGCCGGGCCACCAATCGTTGGCGACTTCATGATCGTCCCAGGTGGCCATCATGGGGATCTCGGCGGAGAAACGCCGGTAATGGTCATCGATGAAATTGTAACTGTAATTGCCGTGGTAATCGGCCAGAGTCTCCGCGACTTTCTGTTTCGCCGGCGTCACGATGTTTTTCCAGATTTTATCATCGTCGAGACGGACAACTTCGTTCATGGGGCGGTCGGAATAGATGCGGTCGCCGAGATGTATCAGAAAATCCGGGTTGGTTTCCCGCATGGTCTTGAACAGGCGCAACCCTCCCCAGTCCGGGTTGATGCCCCAGCCGGCGCCGCATTGATCGCCACCGAAGACGAAGCTCACATTGCGGTCTGGTCCGGCGGTTCGCAGGTGCCCCGTGGTGGTCTCGCCATCTGTCAGCCCATCCGCCGCGTCGAAGCGCACGCGATAGAAAATATCCTGACCCGGCGGCAACTCCCTGAGGATTATTTGGCCGGTATAGCCGGTGCGGGCGCTCACGTTCTGGTAGGGCGCGCGGGTCACGTTGCGGAATTTGTCATCGGTGGCCCATTCCACATGCATCCGGGCGATCCTGTCGGAGCGGGCCCAGATCACCGCGCCATCGGCGGTGACATCGCCCGCCGTTACACCGTCGATGAGCTTTGGTCGGGCTTGTGCCGCGGTGATGAAGGCCGGCGCTGCCGCAAATCCGGTGGCGCCGCCGAGGAACCATCGGCGGCTATACGAGCCAGTCTTTTTGTATCGTTTTGTCATCTCTGTCTTACGAGCATTCCCGGTCTTAAGAATTGCGCGCGTTCACGGCGCCGGTCAATCGGTTATAAAGCCTATATGGATTGGAATGATGAAGGTTTCGTTCTGGCGGCCCGCCGCCATGGCGAGAACGCCCTGATCGTGAGCCTGCTGACCCGCGATCATGGGCGCCATGCCGGGCTGGTGCGGGGCGGGTCGGGAACAAGGGGCCGAGGGCTTTATCAGGCGGGCAATTTGCTCAAGGCGCAGTGGCGGGCGCGGCTTGCGGACCATCTCGGGACGTACACGTGCGAAATGATGCGCGCTCATGCCGCCGGTTTTCTCGACCAGCCGCTGCCGCTTCTGGCGCTGAGCGCGGCGACGGCACTGATCGACAGCACGCTGCCCGAGCGCGAACCGGTCCCGCAGCTTTATGGCACTTTCGATGCACTGATCGCCGGGCTCGATACGCCCCATTGGGCAACCCACTACGTCCGCTGGGAACTCGATCTACTTGGGGAACTGGGGTTCGGTCTCGATCTGACCGAATGCGCCGCCACCGGGTCGACGGAAGATCTCGCCTATGTCTCGCCCAAATCGGGCCGCGCGGTGTCCACTGCCGCCGCCGCGCCCTATCGCGACCGCCTGCTGATCCTGCCGGCATTTTTAAATACCGATAGCGCTGCTGACGCCTCCATCACTGATATCGTGGACGGACTCGCGCTGACCGCCCATTTCCTCAAAAACCATGTCATCGCCGATGACCGAAAAAGCCTCCCCGCCGTGCGCCAGCGCCTGGTGGAGTCATTAGGCCGGGCTGCTGCCCGGGAGCAATAACATGGGCGCCGGACCTTGGCGGCCCGTTCATTCACACCCTATGATTGCCCCATGGTGACAGTAAAATCTCCTGATCAAAGTAACGAGCTGGCCGGCAAGGCGGCCATTGTGACCGGCAGTGCCCGTAATATCGGCCGGGCCATTGCATGTGACCTCGCGGCGGGCGGCGCCGCAGTCCTGATCAATGGCCGGACGTCGAAGGCGGAAGCCGACGCCGTGGCGGCGGACATAAACAGCGCCGGCGGGCGCGCGACCGTGTTCATGGGAGACATCGGCGTGCCCGATATTGCCCAGGCGATGGTCGATCACGCCGTGAGCGAGTTCGGCCGGCTCGATTTCCTGGTCAATAATGTTTCCCAGCGCGGCGAATGCCCGTTGTCGGACATGTCGTTCGATCTGTGGAAGACAGTTCTTTCCGGCACGCTGGATACCGCCTTTCTGTGCACCAAGGCGGCGTTGCCGCATTTAAGGAAAAGCGGCGCCGCCAGCATCGTCAATATGGGCGGCGTCGCCAGCCATGCCGGCTTTCCCGAGCGCGCCCATGTGGCGGCGGCCAAGGCAGGTCTCGGCGGCATGACCGGGGCGCTGGCCCCTGAGCTGGCGGGCGACAAAATTACGGTCAATTGTGTGGTGCCGGCATTGATCAATACGGACCGGGGCGATGGCTCCATACCGCCGCACTATGCCACCCGCCCGATCCCCATGAACCGTCCCGGCGAGCCCGAGGAAGTGGCTGCCCTGGTCCGGTTTCTGTGCGGCCCCGGCGCGCGCTTCATCAGCGGTCAGACCATGCATGTGAACGGCGCCTGGCACGTGACAATTTGACCATAGCGGCGGACCTTCCCGCCAAAATGAATAGCCTCCACGGTGAAGCTGAGCCATGCTGCCTTCAGGCATGATCAAGTATCTTTCCCTTGTTCTCTTCACGCTGATATTGGCAATGGGCGCCGCGTCGGCAGGCCCGCTTGTCGATCCGGAAGGACTTTTGTCGGACAGCGCTTCGGCGGAAATCCGCGAAGTGGCGGAAGCCTTCAAGGAAGCGACCGGCCATTGGATGGTCTTCGTGGTGGCGTCGAAATTGCCCGAGGTGGATTTGTCACAGCGTTTCGCCCCATGGGAGCGTCAGGCACCCCGGACACCCATCGGCATCGTCTATGCCATATCGCCAAAGGAGGCGCTCGGTGAGTTGACGGTCATCGCGCCGGCCTGGCGGGAGGTGGCGGGGGTGGGCTGGATCCCCCTGTTCCCACAGCGCTTGTTGCAAAAATACGGTGACGCGCCGTTTGAGAGGCGGGTGGTGAAAAGCGCGCAGTACCTGGCCAATACCTTCCCGGCCAAGATTGCCTTCCTCCTAAAGCCCGATTCCGGCCCGATCAGCGAAGAATCCACCGAATATGCCCGCCGTATCATGAAAATCATCGAATATTTCTGCTATTTCATCATCCTGTTCACCTTTTACCGCACCTTCTTTCCCGCCCGGGTCCGCGACGAGGATACGGACGATTTCAGCAACGAATTGCGGCGGCTAAAAAAAGAACGGCAGATTTGGTAACCCTTTGGTCGCATTTATCCCCCAATACTGCGTGATTCGCGCCCTCATGCTGTATATAACGCCCCATGGCTAAATCGACGGCAACGCCGGAAACACCGAAGAAACCGACGGATATTGCGTTCGAGGATGCGCTCGGCGAGCGCTATCTCGCCTATGCGCTATCGACCATCACCTCGCGTTCGCTGCCCGATGTGAGGGACGGGCTGAAACCGGTCCACCGCCGGCTCCTGTTCGCCATGCGGCAATTACGGCTCGATCCTAATCAGGGCTTCAAGAAATGCGCCCGGGTCGTGGGTGACGTCATCGGCAAATACCATCCGCACGGCGATACGGCGGTCTATGACGCCATGGTGCGGATGGCGCAGGAATTCGCGGTGCGCTATCCGCTGGTGGAAGGCCAGGGCAATTTCGGCAATGTGGACGGGGATTCCGCTGCCGCCATGCGCTACACCGAGGCGCGCCTGACCGACTATGCGCTGGCCATGCTCGAAGGCCTCGATGAAGACGCGGTCGATTTTCGCGAAAACTATGACGGTACCGAGAGCGAACCCGCGTTGCTGCCGGGGGCGGTGCCGAATTTGCTCGCCAATGGGTCGGCCGGTATCGCGGTGGGCATGGCCACATCCATCCCGCCCCACAATCTGGATGAGATCTGCCAGGCCCTGACCCATTTGATCAAGTTCCCCAAGGCGACTATCGACAAGCTGCTAAGCTTTATGCCGGGACCGGATTTCCCCACCGGCGGCGTTCTGGTGGAGACAGCGGAGAATATCCGGGACGCCTATCGGACAGGCCGCGGCGGCTTCCGGCTGCGGGCGCGCTGGGAGGTGGAACAGCTGACACGCGGCCAATGGCAGATCGTGGTCACCGAGATTCCCTATCAGATCCAGAAAAGCCGGCTGGTGGAAAAAATCGCCGAGCTGATGCAGGCGCGCAAACTGCCCATGCTCGAAGATATCCGCGATGAATCGGCCGAGGATATTCGTTTGATCCTCGAGCCCCGCAATCGCTCCATCGAGCCCGAGATGATGATGGAGGCGCTGTTCGCGACAACGGATCTCGAAACCCGGGTCGGGCTCAATCTGAACGTCCTCGATTCCGAGACCGTGCCGCGGGTGATGGATCTGCGCGAGTCGCTGCAATGTTTCCTCGATCACCGCCACGATGTTCTGGTGCGGCGCACCAACAACCGTCTGGAAAAAATCGCCCACCGGCTCGAAGTGCTGGCCGGCTATATGATCGTCTTCCTCAAGCTCGACGAGGTGATTGCCATCATCCGCGAGGAGGACGACCCCAAGACCACGATGATGAAGCGCTGGAAGCTCAGTGAGATCCAGGCCGAGGCGATCCTCAATATGCGGCTGCGCTCGTTGCGCAAGCTCGAAGAAATCGCCATCCGTGAGGAGATCGAGGGCCTCGAGACCGAGCAGAAGGCGCTCAAGAAACTGTTGCGCGACGAGAAGGCGCGCTGGAGCCAGATCTCCGACGAGATCGCTGATGTTCGTAAAAGGTTCGGCGCCAAGACAAAGATCGGCGCCCGGCGGACGGAAATCGGTGACGCGCCCAGCGCGACAATCGTCGATTTGACGGTGATGATCGAACGCGAGCCGATTACCGTCATCTGTTCGCACAAGGGCTGGATCCGTGCCGCCAAGGGGCATGTGGAAGACACCGACTCTCTCAAGTTCAAGGATGGCGACCGCAGCCGCTTCGTGATCCATGCCGAGACCACCGACAAGCTGTTAATGCTGGCAACCAACGGCCGGTTCTACACGCTGGGCTGCGACAAGCTCCCCAGCGGGCGGGGCCATGGCGAGCCGGTACGTCTCATGGTCGATATGAAAAACGATCACGACGTGGTCGGGCTGTTCAAGCATGTCTCCGGCCGCAAGTTGATTGTCGCCTCCAGCGACGGGCGGGGTTTCGTCGTTCCTGAAGACGAGGTTGTTGCCCAGACCCGCAACGGAAAGCTGGTGCTCAATGTTTCCGGCGACAACGAAGCGCGCGCCTGTTCCCTGGTCGAGGGCGATACCGTTGCCGTGATCGGCGAAAACCACAAGCTGGTGCTGTTTCCGCTGGAAGAGCTGCCCGAATTAACCCGCGGCCGGGGCGTTAAGCTGCAGAGCTACAAGGATGGCGGGCTATCCGACATCAAGGCCTTCACCATGACGGAAGGGCTGACCTGGAAGAGCGGCGACCGCACCCGCACTGAAACCGATCTCATCGCCTGGGTCGGCAAACGGTCCCAGGCCGGTCGTCTTGCTCCCAAGGGCTTCCCGCGATCCAACCAGTTTAGCTGAGGCTTCGCTTTCATGCCGGTCACGATCAGGCCGCTGAATCGCCAGGATGCGGATTCGTGGCGCCGCCTTTGGACCGGCTATCTGACCTTCTACAAAACGACAGTGCCCGAGGCGGTCTACGCCTCAACGTGGGACCGGCTGCTCGGGGAGTCCTATTACGATCCTCGCGGACTGATTGCGGAGATGGATGGCGCGCCGGTCGGTCTGGTCCATTACCTTTTTCAGCGTCACGGCTGGCGGGTTGAAGACGTCACCTATCTTCAGGATCTCTTCGTGACTCCCGAGGTGAGGGGAAGCGGTATCGGCCGGGCCCTCATCGAGGCGGTGTACGCGGCCGCCGATAAGGCCGGGTGCTCCACCGTCTACTGGATGACGGAACAGGACAATGAAATCGGCCGCCGTCTGTATGACCGGATAGCGACAGTGACAAAATTCATCAAGTACCAGCGCTGACACCGGATTTCGCGTCCCACGGCGCGCCCCCACCCTAACCCTCCCCCTCAAGGGGGGAGGGGATTACATCGTGTATTTCGTCTGCGCCATGAGTGCATCAGCAGACAACGATTCTGAATTTTGTATTGCCAGATAAGACCTAGTTCCCTCCCCCCTTGAGGGGGAGGGTTAGGGTGGGGGGTATGCGTCGACAGACGCAAATAAGCTAGTCTCTGCTCTTAAGTGCGATGTCGATCGATGCCAGCACGCCCTCCATATTCTCGAACACTTCGTTGTTCCAGAAACGGATGACCCGGTAGCCACGGGCTTCCAGCCAGTCGGTTCTTTTCTGATCGTGGTCTACGTTCTCCGCATGCTGACCGCCATCGAGCTCGATAATCAGTTTCGCTTCGGGGCAAAAGAAATCGACGATGTAGGGGCCAATGGGTGTCTGGCGGCGAAACCGGTGATCGGCAAGTTGTTTGTCGCGCAATTGGTACCAGAGGCGTTTCTCCGCCTCGGTCGGATTCTTGCGTAGTTGGCGGGCGTTTTCAGAAACCAACGTCGGGCCCCCCACCCTAACCCTCCCCCTCAAGGGGGGAGGGGATTAAATCGAGTTGATTTGAACGACAAGTGCACTGGTGGAAACAAGTCTATATATGTCGACCGCCTCGATCTAACCCGCTCCCCCCGTGAGGGGGAGGGTTGGGGTGGAGAGGAAAGCGGTGTTAAGACTAAGGTGACCTCGCGCGGAAAAACAACAAGGGGCCTTCATTGAACGCACTTGCCGGGATCATCCGGAGGATTGACAGGCTGAACGATGCTGTCGGCCGCAGCGTAGCATGGCTGACGCTGGCCATGGTGCTGGTTACTTTTACCGTTGTCGTCCTGCGCTATGTGTTTTCGCTGGGCTGGGTGTGGATGCAGGAATCCTATGTCTGGCTGCACGGCATCGTGTTCATGCTGGGGGCAGGCTACACCCTCCTGCATAACGGCCATGTCCGGGTCGACATTTTTTATCGTCCGGCGAGCGACCGCCATAAGGCCTGGGTCGATCTGTTTGGCGTGGTTGTCCTGCTGTTACCCGTGATCAGCGTCTCAATGTTCTACAGCCTGGACTACGTCATCAAGAGTTGGGCCGGGCTGGAGGAATCCCGCGAAGCCGGCGGACTGCCCGGCCTGTTTCTGCTCAAGAGCGTGATCTGGGGATTCTGTATTCTGATGGCGTTGCAGGGTCTGTCGCTGGCGGGCCGCAGCGTGCTGATTTTAGCCGGTCTGAACCCGCCCGAGGCGCCCGGCCAACCTCGAGAGGGGCTGTAGACACATGGCCCTGGAATATCTTTCTCTTGTGATGTTTGCGGTGACCTGCGGTGTCCTTTTGCTTGGGTTTCCGGTGGCCTTCACGCTGGCCGGCGTGGCCCTGTCGTTCGCTTTCGTAGGCGCGGCATTTGATCTGATTTCCCTGAAATATCTCGGCGCCATCCCGTCGCGAATCATTGGGGTGATGACCAACGAGGTCCTCGTCGCAGTGCCGTTGTTCGTGTTTATGGGGGTGATGCTGGAGCGGTCGCGGATCGCCGAGCAGCTGCTTCAGACCATGGGGCTGCTGTTCGGCCGCATGCGCGGCGGGCTCGGCATATCGGTGATTGCGGTGGGCACGGTTCTGGCGGCATCCACCGGTATCGTCGGCGCCACTGTCGTGACCATGGGTCTTCTCAGCCTGCCCGCCATGCTCAAGGCGGGATACGACCCCAAACTTGCCACCGGCATAATCTGCGCGTCAGGCACGCTGGGACAGGTGATCCCGCCCTCCATCGTGCTGGTGTTGCTGGGCGACATTCTGCAGGGCGCCAATACACAGGCGCAGCTTGCCAAGGGTAATTTTGCCCCCGATCCGGTTTCCGTGATCGATCTGTTTGCCGGCGCGTTTATTCCGGGTCTCGTTCTGGTCGCGCTTTACACCGGCTGGGTGTTTTTCAAGGCGATCGTCTCGCCGGCTTCCTGTCCCGCGCTGGTGGGAGCCGAAGGCCGGCCCGATGACATGACTCTTCGGGTGTTCAAGGTGGTTCTGCCGCCGGCGACCCTGATCGTGCTGGTATTGGGCTCCATCCTGGTGGGCGCGGCGACCCCAACCGAATCCGCCGCCGTCGGTGCGGTGGGCGCCATGGTGCTGGCCGCGCTGCACCGTGAGTTCAATCTTGCCATATTGCGGGACGTCATGCGGTCGACCCTGGCGATCAGCTGCATGGTGTTTATCATTCTGCTCGGGGCGTCGGTTTTCTCGCTGACCTTCCGCCAGTTCGGCGGCGACGATCTGGTCGCCGGGCTTCTCAAGGACATGCCGGGCGGCGCCTTTGGCGCCATGCTGGTGATCATGGCGCTGATGTTTGTCATGGGGTTCTTTCTAGATTTTATCGAAATTATATTTGTCGTCGTCCCCATCGTCGGGCCTATTTTGCTCGCCATGGATCTGCACCCGGTCTGGTTCGGCGTGATGATCGCCATCAATCTGCAGACCAGCTTCCTGACCCCGCCCTTCGGCTTTGCGCTGTTTTACTTGCGCGGTGTCGCGCCGGCGAGCGTCACCACAATGGATATCTACCGCGGTATCATTCCATTCGTCGTCATTCAAATAGTCGGTCTTTGTGTGGTGGCCTACTGGCCAGGATTGGCAACCTGGTTACCTAAGGTTCTATTTGGCTAATCCCCAAATCACCTCTGGCAGGGCCCGGTAGTATCCCGTAGACTTTGTCGGATGGCTGATCATTGCCCATAATAATGGCGGCTTGCCTGAATATACAGGCACATATGGAACAGAGGAGGTTCTCCATGAAGACGACCAAGAAGTTCGCCGCATCGGCGGCGGCTGCGGCCTTTGCCGTGGCAACGCTCATTGCCGTAGAAGCCGCGGCGCAGAGCAAACCCTCGATTCGCATCGCGACAGGCCGCCCGGGCGGCGCCTATTTTACCCAGGGTGCGGTGCTGGCCGAAGCGCTGAAGAAATCCGGACTGGTAAAATCCGCCAATTCGGAATCCTCCAGCGGCGCCTTCGAATCCGCCCGGCTGATGGGCAAGGGCACGATCCAGCTTGGCGCCATGGATGCCAGGTGGGTGACCGTGGCGCAGAGCGGCGGTAAACCGTTCAAGAAAAAAATTCAGCTCGCGACGGTAACCCCCATGAGCGTAATTCCCATGTTCTTCGTGACGCTTGCCGATTCCGCCATCAAGAAAATCAGCGACATCAAAGGAAAACGGCTGGCGGTTGGCGCGCGGGGCAGCGGGATGGAAGCTCATTCGCGTAAAATTCTTGGCGCGCTCGGTATAACATTCAAGGATATCCGGCCGGTCTATCTGTCGTTCGGCCCGGGAGGCCGTGCCGTGCGTGAAGGCAAGGCGGATGTTCAGTTCCAATGCTGCCCGCCCAACAAGGGGCTGACGGAACTGACCGAGCTGGCCAATGTGCGCCATGTAAAGATCTCGCAATCACAGCTCAACACGGTCACCGGCTCAACGTCGGCCTATGGTCAGATCATGGTAAACAAAGGCGCCTTCAAGGGGCTGAACCAGGATATCAATACCATCCGGCTGGGCATCGGCTGGATGGTGCTGCGCAACAGCGATCCGCAGGTCGCCTATGTGGTGGCCAAGACCATGATCGCCCACTACAAGGAAATGAGTAAAAAGGCCCGGCACTATGCCAGCATCGAGCCGATATATGCCTTGGCGCGCAAACAGGGTAAGTCCGCCCTCGAGGTCGGCGCGCCCCTGCATCCCGGTGCGGTCCGTGCGTTCAAGGAAGCGGGGATCTTGAAATAAGACCCCAGTGTTAGACCGGCGGCTCAAGAACAGTCTCTGAAACAGGGAGGCTTCGATGTCCGAAAACAAGGACGACCAGGCCGCCGGTCTTCCCCGCTCTGTGGAAGGTTTCAAGACGGGGATTTGTCTGGTCATGTTCGCCCTCCAGGTCTGGACGGTCCTGACCTGGCACCTCGACGACGCGGAAATCCGGGGACTGTTCCTCGGCTTTGTTCTGCTTTTTGCCTTTGCCTTCTATCCCGCAACAAAAAAATCACGATCGATGGGTGCCGTCGCTGTTGATCTCGCGATGGTTGGGCTCTCGCTCTATGTCACGCTGTATGTGGTCTTCGATTTCGTGGAGATCTTCGGCCGTGCCGGCGACATAAATACGCAGGATTACGTTGTTGGCAGCCTGGCTGTCCTGCTGGTCCTGGAGGCGACCCGGCGCACAACCGGCTGGGCGCTGCCCGTCCTCTCCGTGGTTTTTATTCTGTATCCGCTGGCGTACGGACCCTATATGCCCGGCGTCTTGAATTCGTCGACCTTCGGGTTCGAGCGGGTACTGACGCTTCTCTATCTGTCCATGGGGGGTATTCTCGGCGTCGCCTTCAAGGTCACCCTCGAATTCATATTCCTCTTTATCATTTTCGGCGCGTTTCTGAACCGCTTCGGCATCGCTGAGTTCTTTATCGATTTTGCCCGTGCGGTCGCCGGTACCAGCCGGGGCGGCAGCGCCAAGGTAGCGGTGGTGGCCAGCAGCCTGATGGGCACCGTCAATGGCAGCGCGACGGCCAATGTGGCGTCGACCGGCGTGCTGACCATTCCCATGATGAAACGCGAAGGCTTCACGCCCACTTTTGCCGGCGCCGTGGAGGCAGCGGCGTCCACCGGTGGCCAGATCATGCCGCCGATCATGGGGGCGGCGGCCTTTCTCATGGTCGAGTTTGCCCGGATTCCTTATTCAGAAATCATCATTCACGCCCTGCTTCCGGCGGTGTTTTATTTCGCCATGGTCTGGGCCGCGGTTCATTTCGAGGCCATCCGGTTGGGGTTGGCCCGCGCCGCGCGGGAGACGCTGCCGGATATCTGGCCGCTTCTCAGAAGCCGTGGTACGGCCTTTCTGCCGATCATATTCTTGACCGTCATGATCCTGTTCAAGCAGGCGCTGATGGATTCCGTTTTGTGGTCGTTGGTGCTGACGATCGTTATCGCAATCGTTACCCCGGACCTTCGAAAATATGTGACCTTCGAAAATTTGGTCGGCGCCGTGGCCGATGGCGTCAAGACATCGATCCCCCTGCTGCTGGCCTCGGCCTGCGCCGGCATTGTCATCGGAACGGTGATGCTGACCAGCCTCAGCATCAATATCAGCGCCATGATCGTGGAGTTGTCGCAGGGTATTGCCATCGTTGCGCTGGTGCTTTCGGCGATCTGCTGCCTGATCATGGGGCTCGGACTGCCGACACAGATCATCTATCTCACCCTGGCAATTCTGGTGGCGCCCGGGCTGGTGGATATGGGGATTTCGGTGCCTGGCGCGCATCTGTTCATCATCTATTTCGGCATGATGTCCATGGTGACACCGCCGATCTGCTTTGCCGCCTTTACCGCCGCCACACTGGCGGGTGCCGATCTGATGAAGACCGGTGTCGTGGCCTTCCGCATTGCGCTGGCCGGCCAGCTTGTGCCGTTCTATTTCGCCCTCAATCCTGGGTTGCTGCTGATTGGTTCCGCGACCGATATTGCAATAGCCATCGCGCGGGCGTCAGTGGGCCTGTTTGCCGCCGGGCTGGCTTTCGAAATTTTCCGGATGTGGCCGGCCAATCGCGATGCGACGGTGCCGCGAATTGTCATCTATGTGCGCCGGCTGGTTTTCTTCGCGGCCGGAATCGCCCTGATTTTTCCCACAATTCTGCCGACCGTCATTGGGATTGCCTGCCTGTTGTCGGGCCTTTTGATTGTCTTTTTGCTGTCCCGGACCGAACGGCGAATCGCAACCGATTCTTGATACAGCTTATTTCCCGTCAAACGGCTCTCTTTTGCCATTCTTCGTGTGGTGGAATTATTGCTATACTACCTGCAGCTGAAATGAACGCCTCCATTCTTCGGAGATAAAAAGCGGCGATCGGCAATCAAACAATAGAAGAGGGAGGCAGTTATATGACTACAACAACCAAACGAATGTTCCACGGGGCTCTCGCTGCCGTCGGCGCCGCTCTGGTCGCGGTGACGCCGGCCAAGGCCGACGAGGTCGCGGATTTTTATAAGGACAAGACACTGACCATCTGGAGCGGCATGTCGCCGGGCGGGTCCTATACGGCCTATGCCCATGCGCTCAAGGATTACATGACGAAATACATGCCAGGTAATCCAACCATTATTGTCGGCAGCCGTACCGGAGGATCCGGCCGGGTGCTCGCCAACTGGATGTACAATGTCGGGCCGCGCGATGGTTCCATGTTTGGCCTGATCCACGAACGCATGGGGCTTGAACCCCACGTTTATCCAAAAGGCACCAAATTCGATGGCCGTAAGATGAACTGGATCGGCAGCATGGCGAAGCAGAAAAGCATTTGCTACACGTGGCATACATCCAAGGTGAAGACCTTCGAGGACGCCCAAAAAATGCAGGCTATCGTTGGCACCAGCTCGTCTACAGCCACCGGCTCGGTGATGCCGCGCATGCTCAATGCCATGGCCGGCACCAAATTCAAGATTATCCGTGGTTACGATCCCAACGAAGTGTTTCTCGCCATGGAACGTGGCGAACTGGACGGTCTGTGCGGTTATGGCTGGAGCAGCCTGAAGACGGCACGGCCCGATTTCATCGAACAGAAGAAGGTGAATTTGCTTTTGCAGTTCTCCGACAGTAGCCACCAGGAACTTGAGGGCAAGGTCCCGGTGATGATGGATTACATCACCAACCCGACGGACCGCGCGATGCTCAAGATCGTCTTTGGCACCCAGGAAATGGGCCGCCCCTTTGTTGGTCCGCCGGAGATGCCCAAGGCCCGGGTTGCGGCGATTCGCAAAGCGTTCATGGACACCATGAAGGATCCGGCATTTCTGAAAGATGCCAAGAAGCGTCGTCTCGAGATTGACCCCGTTTCGGGTGAAGAGATCCAGAAGCTGGTCAACAAGCTTTACGCCACGCCGGTTAAACTTGCACGACTCACGGCGGGCTATCGCAAACCTGCGAAAGTCGGCGAGTCCAAACGTAAGATCAACTGGAAGACCGTGTCGGTTCCCCTGGACAGGAAGAAGGGCCGCTATGTCTACTTCATGGTGAATGGCGAAAAGCATCGCGCCAAGCTGTCCGGTAAGCGGACCAAGGTGAAGATCGCCGGCAAGAAGGCCAAGACCAAGCATCTGAAGGCAGGATTGATGTGCGACGTCACCTATCCAGGCCATCACGGTCTCGCCAAGGCGATTACCTGCAAGTAAGACCGTTTAGAGACGATTGTTCAGGCCCGTCCCCTTCGGGGGGCGGGCCATTTTTTTGCAGAGAGAGGGTGCGGTGGCACCTATTCCTTGTTCTCGTTATCCCCGGGCCACGCCCACTGCTGTCTGATGCGAGGCCGGCAGATGATTCTTGCGCGCTGGACGGCGCGCTACCCCCCACCTACGCCTCCCCCCTATAGAAGGGGGAGGGAGATTT
>JABJKO010000023.1 GCA_018660305.1 Rhodospirillaceae bacterium | reverse complement strand
ACCGTAATGCTGGCAATATGATTCAGCTTAGGCATTGCATTACTCCTTCGATATTACCGCGCATTCATTCCGCCGTGACAAAACAGGTCCCGTTCATATCGCAATATTGGTACCGGCTGTTGGGCGCCGCCTTTTTCAGCAGCGCGGCCTTTTTCCGGTCCTCTTCCCGTCTGTCCAGCAGCCAGCAGGGCGCCGCCATGGGTGGGAACCGGCCGTTATAATCGAGGATCTCCTGGTGGACTTTATCGGCATCTTCCACCTTGAAACCGATATGATCGAGGGTCGGGCGGTTGGCGTCCATGCCGTCGAAATCGCTGATCTTCCAGGGAATCAGCCTTAATTTCATTCTTCCGTCGGTCAGGCTGTAGCCTTCATCCCCTTCTTCGCGGTTGAGCGGCGTCATCTCGAACACATCGCGATAGAAATCGGAGCAGCGTTCGGGATCCGGCGTGCGCAGCGCGAGATATTCCACGTGGCGTGGTGGCGGAAGGTCGCTGTCTTCTTCCAAATATAACCCCTGGGTCTTCACCTCGCTGATATGGTCCTTCAGATTTTTCTGGTTGATGTCGACCACCTGGCCATCGGGGTCGTGGATGCCCACTTGCGCATAGGGCCGCGAACCGGATCGTTTGACCCAATCGACTTCCGGATAGTCTTTCTCCGCGTTGGCGAAGGATTGCTCGATATTCTCCACCTCGATGCCGAAATGATCGAGACCCACGGGACCGGGCCGGCCCGGCATAATGGGATTGAAGTTTAGGCCGACATACCCTTCCCGGGCCGTCGCCGCATAGCCGATACGGATCGCCCTGGCATCGAACGACATATTAAAAATTGTCGCATAGAACTTGCCCACCGTAATGGGGTCCATTGTGATGCTGGCGATATGATTGAGTTTTGGCACGACCCTTCTCCTAATCCCCCCTCTTCTAATCCAAAGTCACGAAACAGGTCCCGTTCATATCGCAATATTGATATTTGCTGTCCGGCGCCGCCTTTTTCAGCAGGGCTGCCTTTTTGCGATCTTCCGGGCGGCTGTCCAGCAGCCAGCAGGGTGCCGCCATGGGTGGGAAGCGGCCGTTATAGTCAAGTATCTCCTGGTGGACTTTTCCGGCGTCCTCGACCTTGAACCCGATGTGATCGAGCATGGGACGGCTGACTTCCATCCCGTCATAATCGCTGATCTTCCAGGGGATGAGCTTCAGCGTCACCCGTCCGTCGGTGAGGCTGTAATTTTCGTCGCCTTCCTGGCGATTGAGCGGCGTCATTTTAAAGACATCGTGATAGAATTCCGCGCAATGGGCCGGATCGGGCGTACGAAGCGCCAGATATTCCACATGGCGATCCTGAACCCGATCTCCCTCAAGATAGAGCCCGGCGGTTTTGACTTCGCTGATGTCGTCTTTCATGTTTTTTTGATTGATATCGACCACCTGCCCGTCCGGGTCGTGGATGCCCACCTGCGCGTAGGGACGGCCGCCCGATCGTTTGACCCATTCGACAGAGGGGTAATTTTTTTCCGCCATTGCGAACGAGTCATCAATGTCTTCCACTTCAATGCCGAAATGGTCCAGCCCGACCGGGCCAGGCCGTCCAGGCAGGATGGGATTGAAGTTGAGGCCGACATACCCTTCCCGTGCGGTGGCCGCATAACCAATATGAGCCGCGTGGGTTTCAAAGGTCATGTTGAAAATCTCGGCGTAGAATTTTCCGACCGTAAGGGGGTCCTGCGCGATGCTGGCGATGTGATTGAGTTTCGGCACGAACTCTTTCCTAATCCCCCCTCTTCTAATCCAAACTCACGAAACAGGTCCCGTTGAGATCGCAATACTGATATTTGCTGTCCGGCGCCGTCTTTTTCAGCATGTCGGCTTTGTCGCAATCCTCTTCGCGGCTGTCCAGCAGCCAGCAGGGCGCCGCCATGGGCGGGAAGCGGCCGTTATAGTCGAGGATTTCCTGATGGACCTTATCGGCGTCCTCGACCCTGAAGCCGATATGGTCGAGCATGGGACGGCTGACATCCATCCCGTCATAATCGCTGATTTTCCAGGGGATGAGCTTCAGCGTCACCCGTCCGTCGGTGAGGCTGTAGGTGTCGTCGCCTTCGCGCCGGTTGAGCGGCGTCATCTTGAAGACATCATGATAGAACTCGGCACAGTGCGCGGGATCTACCGAGCGCAACGCCAGATACTCCACGTGCCGGTCCTGCTCCCGGTCCTCTTCGAGATAGAGACCTTTGGTGGTGACCTCACTGACGGATATTTTCATGTTCTTCTGATTGATATCGACCACCTGCCCATCCGGGTCGTGGATGCCCACCTGGGCATAGGGCCGGGTGCCCGATCGTTTGACCCATTCGACGGTAGGATATTTTTTCCCGGCCATGGCGAAGGAATCTTCGATGTCCTCGACCTCAATGCCGAAATGATCGAGCCCCACCGGCCCGGGACGTCCCGCGTGACGCGGGTTGAAGTTAAGACCGACATAACCGTCGCGCGCCGTCGCCCCGGCGATCCCCCACGAGCAGGTCATGTTGAATATGGTGGCGTAAAACGTGGCGACGGCCTGGGGGTCAATGGCGATAGCGGCGATATGATTGAGTTTTGGCATGGCCGGTCTCCTTGATCAGTCCGCGGTGACGAAACAGGTCCCGTTCATATCGCAATATTGATATTTGCTGTCCGGCGCCGCCTTTTTCAGCAGGGCTGCCTTTTTGCGATCTTCGGGACGGCTTTCGAGAAGCCAGCAGGGTGCCGCCATGGGCGGGAAACGGCCATTATAGTCGAGGATTTCCTGATGGACTTTCTCGGCATCTTCGACCTTGAACCCGATGTGATCGAGCATGGGACGGCTCACATCCATCCCGTCATAATCGCTGATTTTCCAGGGGATCAGCTTCAGAGTGACTCGCCCGTCGGTCAGGCTGTACCCGTCATCGTCCTCATGACGGTTGAGCGGGGTCATCTCAAAGACATCGCGATAAAAATCCGAGCAGCGTTCCGGGTTTGGTGTCCGCAGCGCCAGATACTCCACGTGGCGGGGCTGCTCGTAATCTCCTTCGAGATAGAGACCCTTTGTGGTGACCTCGCTGATGGAGTCCTTCATGTTTTTCTGGTTGATGTCGACCACCTGGCCGTCGGGATCATGGATCCCGACCTGGGCATAGGGCCGGGTGCCCGACCGCTTGACCCAATCGATCTCGGGATAACTCTTTTCCGCATTGGCGAACGATTTTTCGATATCCTCCACCTCGATACCGAAATGATCGAGCCCCGCCGGTCCCGGCCGACCCGGCATGATGGGGTTGAAGTTGAGACCCACATAGCCTTCGCGCGCCGTCGCCGAGTAACCAATACGCCCCGACCGGCTCTCGAAACTCATCTGGAAGATATCGGCGTAAAACTTCCCCACCGTGATGGGATCTACCGTAATGCTCGCGATGTGATTGAGCTTCGGCATGATGCCGTTCCTTTCGTGGCCGCGCCGCCAGACGACGTTACGGCAAACCTTCCCTGTATCGGGCTCGTTGGCCCGATTATTCTATTGGTTGGGGAGAAGTGTAGGAGATATATCCACGAGTAGCAAAGCTGCTAACGGCCTTCGCCGGTAAGGGCCGTGGGTTGTAGTCGCCTCTAACATTGAATTGGTGTCAAAATGGTGCCGCATAACATGCCGATGGAAGCATCATAGAACAGTGAACAGGGCACTAGACCGGGAGAACTAGCAATGACGGATCCGAAACTGGCACTCATCATCGGCGTCGGCAGCGGTCTCGGCGGGGCGCTCAGCAAGCGGTTCGCCGAGGGCGGTCATCCGGTGGCCATGGTGGCGCGCTCGGCCCGGCATACCGACACATACGCCGCGGAGATCACCGCCAAAGGCGGCCGCGCCAAGGGCTACGCCGCCGATGCGCTGGATGAAGAGGCGCTTGGGCGCGTAATCGACGAGGCCGAAGCCGAATTTGGCCCGCTGGGCGTGGCCATTTTCAATATCGGCGGACGAGAACTAAAGGGGTTTCTGGAATATGAGGTTGCCGAGGTCGAGAATACCTGGCGCAGTGGTTTTCTCGCGGCGTTCATCATGGCTCAGGCGGCGGCGCGGCGCATGCTGCCGCGGGGCGAGGGCTCGATTTTCTTCACCGGGGCGCCGTCGAGCCGCCGCGGCATGGCAAACCATCTCACCTACGCCGTTGCCAAGTTCGGTGTTCGCGCCATGGCCGAAACCATGGCCAGAGAGTTTTCGTCACAAAGCCTGCACATCGCCCATTTCACCGTCGATGGCGGGGTCGGCAATGACCGGCGGCTCAAGGCCGATCCCGAGCTGGCCGCAAAGGACGGGTTCATGTCCATGGAGGCAATGGCGGAAGCCTATTACCAGACCCACCTTCAACCCCGCAGTTGCTGGGCCTTCGACGTGGAGATGAGACCCTGGAACCGGGCCTTTTAACCGGCGGCGTCTGCTGTGGTGGTGCCGGTAGGGAGGCTTGATCCGCCTGTTTTCTAAAAATAGGTTTCGACGTGATAGCGCCCCTGGTTGCGCATCTCTTCATGCAGGGAAGGCCAGTCCATCCCGTGGCTCTCGCAAATTTCCGTTAAGGCGTCGGCCACGCCGTTCTCCATACGTTTATGCCCGCAGATATAGACAAAGGTATTTTCATCGCCGATCAATTCAGCCACATCGTCGGCCCGCGCCCGCAACCGGTCCTGTACATATTCTTTTGGCGCATCCGGTTCGCGTGAAAATGCCAGTTCCACATCGATCAACGACGGCGGCAGCTTCATCAGGGGGCCAAAATAAGGCAGCCCGTCTTTTCGCCGCGCCCCGAAGAAAAGATGCAGTGATCCGTCCATGCCACGGATGTTTTTACGCCGGCGTCGCTCCGTCATGCCGCGGAACGGGGCTGAGCCGGTCCCCGTGCAGATCATGATCAAGCGCGCATTGGGGTCGTCCGGCATCAGGAATGTCGATCCGAACGGCCCGGTTACCGTCACCTCGGCACCCCGATCGAGATCGCATAGAAAGTTCGACGCAACCCCGCAGACGGGGTTTCCGGCCTCGTCTTCCGTGATCCGCTTGACTGTGAGCGCGACGTTGTTGAACCCCGGCCGCTCTCCGGCGCGCGGACTGGCAACCGAATAAAGTCGGACATGATGCGGGTGCCCGGACTCATCCACACCCGGCGGCTGAATGCCGATCGACTGGCCCTCCAGCACGGGAAAGACGGTCTTCCCGAAATCCAGTACCAGATGGCGGATATCCACATCCGATGTGTCGCCGGTCAGACGGAGATTGCCGGTGACCGTCGCGATTGCCGGCCGGGCCGGCGTATAGAGACCAACATAGGGGTGAGCGGCCGATAGCGGAGGGATTTCCTTCCCGCCCGAGCCTTCCGACGCCCTTTGAGTCATCTGGGCAATTTCGACCGGAATATTGGGTGTCGCTTGCGGTTCCAGCTCCTGATCGTCGGGAAGGGACTCCCAACCCAGCTGATCGCCGGTCGACCACGGTTTGGTCACCATTCGGAAACTGTCGATGGCACCGGTGGGGCACTGCAACAGACAGTCGCCCTTGCGCGTACATGTATCGAAGTTGATCACATAGTTGTGGTCATCATGGGTGATCGCATCGTCCGGGCAGGTTTCTTCGCAGGTGTTGCACCGGATACAGATTTCCGGGTCGATCAGATGCTGTCTGACAAGCGCCATGGGTCAGGCCTCAGTGAACCCGGATATATTCGAAATCATTCTCCCTGTTATCGATGCCGCGGGCCGGCGGCGCGATCCAGGACGCCATTTTGCCGGGTTCGGTAACCGGTTTCATAAGCGACTGGATAAAGGCGTGGTCGGCCCCGCTCGGCAACCATTCGGTCGAATGGTGAGTCCATTCCGCTTCCGAGATCACACGACCATCCGGCGATACCTGCTGCTCACCAAAGGTGGCCTCGGCGAAAGTGCCGATTTTGCGATGAAACCCCTTATGCGGCAGTGCAAGACGGAAATCGGTACCGCTGCGTTTGAGAATTGCGTTCCAGCGCTGCACACCCTTGTCACAATCGACGATGTAATCGTCCCGCAACCTCTCGTTTAGAGCGGTTAGCGCCGAAACGTCGCGTGTAATAATGCGCTCGCCATCCAGGTCGGGCACCGCATAGGAATCGTCCTTAAGCTGGTGATCGTCTTCGATCTTGGTTTCCTCGAAGCGGCCTTTCAGTCCCTCGGTATAGAAATTAGCGGCGTTGGTTGAAACCTCCGAGCCATACAGATCCAGCGTCACGCTAAAATGGAAATTGAGATATTTCTGCATGGTCGGCAGATCTATGGCGCCGGCCTCCCGGATTCTGGCGGGATCATCGGTGCCGAGCTCCTTCATCACCTCGGCGGTGCGCTGCAGAATGCGCCCGATTCCGCTTTCACCGACAAACAGATGATGGGCTTCCTCGGTCAGCATGAATTTACAGGTGCGCGATAGCGGGTCGAAACCGGATTCCGCCAGGGCGGCAAGCTGATACTTGCCATCACGGTCGGTGAGAAAGGTAAACATGAAGAAGGACAGCCAGTCGGGTGTCTTTTCATTGAAGGCGCCGAGAATGCGCGGGTGATCCGCATCGCCGGAGCGCCGTTCCAGCATGGCCTCGGCTTCCTCGCGCCCGTCGCGGCCGAAATAATCGTGCAGCAGATAGACCATGGCCCAGAGGTGGCGGCCTTCCTCCACATTCACCTGGAACAGATTGCGTAGATCGTAAAGCGACGGACATGTCAGCCCAAGATGACGTTGCTGCTCCACCGACGCCGGCTCGGTATCTCCCTGGGTCACGATAATGCGCCGCAGGGCACTGCGGTATTCTCCAGGCACATCCTGCCACGCAGGTTCGCCCTTGTGATCGCCGAAATTGATCAGGCGGCCCTCCTCGGGTGGCGTCAGGAAGATGCCCCAGCGGTAGTCCGGCATTTTGACATAACCGAACTGCGCCCAGCCCTTGGGATCGACGCTAACCGCGGTCCGCAAATAGCAATCGTAGCCGGTGCTGTTTTCCGGCCCCATATCGCGCCACCATTCGAGATAGTGCGGCTGCCAGGCCTCCAAGGCGCGCTGGAGGCGCCGGTTTTCGCTTAGATCCACATTGTTGGGGATGCGTTCGTTGTAATTGATGGACATACGGCGACCTCCGAGACAGAAAATTGTTGGGCACCAAACAATTTTAGCCCCCCGGAAATACACCGACTTGATCCAAATCAATTTTAGGCATAGGGAGAAGTACCTACGGGAAAGACCTGACCAATTGACATGGATCAAGGTGCCACGCGGGGCGATGACCTACCCTGCCGGTCGTGGGACAAAGGCAAACCGTGCAAGCGGGGGTTGAGTTGGTTGATATAACAAAATGGGCTTGGGGCGCGGCACTTGCCGGAATGGCGGTACTGAGCCTTTTTCTTGCGTCAGGGGCAGTGGATACAGGGCTCTATTTCCACGCATTGCTGATTTTCACTTTCTGCGTGGCGGGAATCTTCTGGCTTATCGCGCGCGAGGCGCGGCCGGTTTCCGTTTCCGGATCTGATGCGACAGGGGCGGTTCCCTACAACGAAGCGATCATCCGGGCCGGGATTATTGCCTCCATGTTCTGGGGGGTGGTCGGATTTCTGGTCGGTGTCTGGATCGCTTTCCAGCTGACATTCCCGGTCCTGAATTTCGATCTGCCCTGGACCAACTTTGGCCGTTTGCGCCCGCTGCATACATCAGCCGTCATTTTCGCTTTCGGCGGCAACGTTCTGATCATGACCTCGTTCTACGTGGTCCAGCGCACCTGCCACACGCGGCTGGCCGGGCGCTGGGCACCCTGGTTCGTGTTCTGGGGCTATCAGCTTTTTATTGTTCTGGCCGCCACCGGCTATTTGCTGGGGATTACCCAGTCCAAAGAATATGCCGAACCGGAATGGTACGTGGATATCTGGCTCACGCTGGTTTGGGTAGTCTATTTGCTGGTGTTCCTGTTCACCCTCATCAAGCGGCGTGAACCGCATATCTATGTCGCAAACTGGTTCTTTCTCGCCTTTATCGTGACTGTCGCCATGCTGCACGTGATCAACGCGCTGGCGCTTCCCGTCTCTCCGTTCGGTTCGAAGAGCTACTCCCTTTTCTCGGGCGTTCAGGATGCCATGACCCAGTGGTGGTACGGCCATAACGCCGTTGGTTTCTTCCTGACCGCCGGTTTCCTGGGGATCATGTATTACTTCGTCCCCAAGCGCGCCAACCGGCCGGTCTATTCCTACCGGCTATCCATCGTGCATTTCTGGTCGCTGATCTTTCTCTATATCTGGGCCGGCCCCCACCATCTCCACTACACCGCGGTTCCCGACTGGGCGCAGACCCTGGGCATGACCTTTTCCATCATGCTGTGGATGCCGTCCTGGGGCGGCATGATCAACGGGCTGATGACCCTGTCCGGGGCCTGGGACAAGCTGCGTACCGACCCCGTGCTGCGGATGCTGGTGGTCTCTGTCGCGTTTTACGGCATGAGCACCTTCGAAGGCCCGCTCATGTCCATCAAGGCGGTCAACGCCCTTAGCCATTACACCGACTGGACCATCGGCCATGTCCATTCCGGAGCGCTTGGCTGGGTCGCCTATGTCAGCTTCGGCGCCATGTACCATCTGGTGCCGCTGCTCTGGAAACGCGATGGCCTCTATTCCATGGCACTGGTGTCGCTGCATTTCTGGATCTCGACCATCGGCATCGTGCTCTACATCACCGCCATGTGGGTCTCCGGCATATTGCAGGGTCTCATGTGGCGCGCCTACGACCAGCTTGGCTTCCTCGAATATTCCTTCGTCGAATCCGTCGAAGCGATGCATCCGTTCTATCTGATAAGGGCCACTGGCGGCGTCCTGTTCCTGCTCGGCTCTCTGATCATGGCCTACAATCTTTGGCGGACGGCCCGCGGCGATACCCGTGTTGAAGCCGGATCGGTTCAACCCGCAGCGGCGACCTTGTAGGGGGATCGGTAATGGCGTTGATCAATCACGAAAACATCGAACGCAACTCGGTCAAAATGCTGATCCTGATCCTGATCGTGGTTTCCATCGGCGGTCTGGTGGAAATCGGGCCGCTGTTCTATCTGGAGAGCACCATCGAGAAGGTGAAAGGCGTCCGGCCCTATACGCCACTGGAGCTGGCAGGCCGGAACATCTATATCCGCGAAGGCTGCTACACCTGCCATAGCCAGATGATCCGCTCCCTGCGCGACGAACAGGAACGCTACGGCCATTACAGCCTGGCGGCCGAAAGCATGTACGATCATCCTTTTCAGTGGGGGTCGAAACGGACCGGACCGGATCTTGCCCGGGTCGGCGGCCGCTATTCCGACGAATGGCATGTCACCCACATGGTCGATCCGCGCAGCGTCGTGCCTGAATCAATTATGCCGGGCTATCCCTTCCTGGCGCACACCCCCCTCCGGATTAGCGATATCAGGGCGCATCTCGCGGCCAACAAGAGCGTCGGCGTGGATTATTCCGACGCCATGATCGCCAATGCCGCGCAGGATCTGCGGACTCAGGTCGATCCCGATTCCGGCGCGGCCGAGAACTTCACCAAACGCTACCCGAAAGCCTCTCTTCGGGATTTCGATGGGAATCCCGGCCTGTTGAGTGAAATGGATGCGCTGGTGGCCTATCTGCAGATGCTGGGAACATTGGTCGATTTCAAAACATACGATGCCGCCAAAAATGCCCGCTAGGAATTGAGTGATGGATTACGAAACAATTGCCGCTTTCGCCCGAACCTATGGATTGGTCTATCTCACGATTCTTTTTATCGCGGTGCTCGCCTACGCCCTGTGGCCGCGCAATAAGAAAAAATTCGATCACGCCGCCCGCATCCCGCTACGGGAGGATTGACTGTGGTCAGCCAGCCCGAAAACAGCAATCCGCAGGACCCGCCGACAACCGATCACGAATGGGACGGAATCAGGGAGTTCAACAATCCGTTGCCGCGCTGGTGGCTATGGACGCTGTATGCCTGTATCGCCTGGGCTGTGGCGTACTGGATCGCCATGCCGTCATGGCCTTTGATCAGCGACTATACCCGCGGCGTCCTCGGCTATTCGCAACGCCTTACACTGGCTGACGAAATGAAGGCGGCGCAGGCCGCACAGTCGGTCTACCGGTCCAGGATTTCAGCCAACAGTCTCGAGGCTATCCGAACGGATCCCGCGCTTCTCGAATTCGCTATTGCGGGCGGCCGGTCGGCTTTCGCGGTCAATTGTTCGCAATGTCACGGCGGCGGCGCGGCCGGCTTCCCCGGCTATCCGAATCTGAACGATGATGCGTGGCTGTGGGGCGGCACGGTCACGGCAATTCATCAAACCATACGTTATGGCATCAGAAGCGGTCACCCGGATGCACGAAGCGCCGCCATGCCGGCCTTCCTGAAGGACGAGGTTCTCACCGCGACCCAGATCGACGATGTTGCGGAATACGTTCTGACATTGTCAAACCAGAAATCCAACAAAGCAGCGGCACGGCGGAGCGCTAAAATCTTCGCCGAGCAATGCGCGCCCTGCCACCGCAAGACGGGTAAGGGAAATGCGGAATTCGGCGCGCCGGATCTGACCGATGCCATCTGGCTGTACGGGGGCGACAAAGCAATTATTTACCAGACCATCGCCTACAGTCGTAACGGCGTCATGCCGTCGTGGGAAACAAGGCTCGATCCGGTAACGCTCAAGCAGCTCGCCATATTCGTACACTCGCTGGGCGGCGGGAACTAAGGGCGCGGTGGCCGCCATGGATGCAAAACCGGCGCCCCCTACCGACATGGATGAAGTCGAGCGGATCGATGTCAGTGCCGTTAATAAAAGCGGCGAACGAACGCTGTACGCGCCCCGCGAACGGATCCATCCCAAACGGGCCGAGGGGCGATTCCGACATATCAAATGGGCCGTCATGGCGGCGACCCTGTCGGTCTATTATTTCACGCCGTGGATTCGCTGGGATCGCGGACCGACCGCGCCCGACCAGGCGGTTCTGATCGATTTTCCGGCCCGCCGGTTTTATTTCTTCTTTATCGAGATCTGGCCGCAGGAGGTCTATTACCTTACCGGGCTTCTGATTCTCGCCGCAATGGGCCTGTTCCTGATCACCAGCCTCGCCGGCCGGGTATGGTGCGGCTACACCTGTCCCCAGACCGTCTGGACGGATCTGTTCCTGGTGGTGGAGCGCTTCGTGGAAGGCGACCGGAACGCCCGGCTGCGTCTGGATCGCACGCCGTGGAATAGCGCCAAAATCGGTAAGAAACTCGTCAAACATATCATCTGGATCCTGATCGCCATCGCCACCGGAGGCGCCTGGGTCTTCTATTTTGCCGACGCGCCGATCCTGGCGGGCCAGCTTGCACGGTTCGAAGCGCCCGTGACGGCTTATGGCTTCGTCGGTCTGTTTGCCGCCACAACCTATCTGTTGGGCGCCATCGCCCGGGAACAGGTCTGCATCTATATGTGTCCCTGGCCGCGCATACAGGGCGCGATGCTCGACGAAGAGTCGCTGGTCGTCACCTATCACGCCGACCGCGGAGACCCACGCGGCTCCCACAAGCAGGGCGAGGGATGGGAAGACCGCGGCCATTGCGTCGACTGCAACCAATGTGTCGCGGTGTGTCCTACCGGCATCGACATCCGCGATGGGCAGCAGCTGGAATGCATCACTTGCGCGCTCTGCATCGATGCCTGCAATGGCATTATGGAAAAAGTAGGTCTGCCCGCCGGACTGATCTCCTACGACACCCATGCCAACATGGAGAGACGCACAAAGGGGGAGAAGCCGCGTCTTCGCCTTCTACGGCCGCGGGTTCTGCTCTACGCGTCGGTCATGATGATCGTCGGGCTGATCATGCTGTTTACACTGATCGGGCGGTCCGACCTTGACATGAATGTTCTGCGCGACCGCAATCCGGTCTTTGTTCAGCTTGCCGATGGCGGTGTGCGAAACGCCTTTACGGTCAAGGTCCTGAACAAGCGCCACCAGACACGCCGCCTCGATCTTTTGGTCAGCGGCCTGTTCGGCGCGCGGCTCCGGGTCATCGGGCAGGTAGACGAAAGTCAGCAACTCACGGTCCCGCCCGACCAGCTGCGCAGTTTCCGCGTTCTGGTGAGTGTCCCGCCGGGCACGCTCACCGCCAATTCCCAGCCTCTCACCTTCTCTGTCGCCGACACGGAGGGCGGGACAACCGCCACCTACGAAGCTGTTTTTCGGGGGCCCGCCATAAAATGACGAGGACGACGAAAAAATTTACCGGCCGGGATGCCCTGCTTTGGGTATTTCTGTTTTTCGGCACCATCGCAACCGTCAATGGGATCATGATCTGGTTTGCGCTCAAAGCGGGTAGCGGATCATGACAAACCCAAACCCTTCCCGGTCTTCGTCCGATGTCCAGCACGATCCCGGCCCGCATGAGGCACGCAATCATGCCTATCGCGCTTATGTCGAAGCGCCGCCGGGGCAACCGGCAACTCTCAGTCTTTTGATCGAAAATCTGCACTGCCCGAGCTGTATTCGGCAAATCGAGACAGCCTTTGACGGGGTTTCCGATATGGTCGAAGCGCGGGTAAATTTGACCACGCGGCGCCTGCGCTTGCGCTGGCAGGGGGATGGCGACAGGGCAGACGATCTCGTCCGGCGGGTCACGGATCTGGGGTTTTCCGTTGCGCCGTTTCATCCCCGTGACATCTCCACGACAAGCGATCGCGAGGGACGATATTTATTGCGATGTCTGGCAGTCGCCGGGTTCGCCGCGGCCAACGTCATGCTGCTTTCCGTCGCAGTGTGGGCCGGGCTGGCATCGGACATGGGGCCGGCGACCCGCAGCCTGTTGCAGTGGGTTTCCGGGCTGATCGCCCTGCCCGCCGTTGTCTATGCCGGCCGCCCGTTCTTTAAGTCCGCCTGGAGTGGTTTGACGAACCGTTCCCTCAACATGGATGTGCCCATATCGGTCGCGGTCCTGCTGACCGCCACCATGAGCCTGTTCGAAGTGGCGCAGGGCGGCCTCCACACCTATTTCGACGCCTGCGTCGCGCTTCTGTTTATTCTGCTGATCGGCCGGTATCTGGATCATCTCGCCCGGGCCCGGGCGCGGGGCGCGGTCGAACGGCTGTCCATCCTGGGCTCCACGGTGGCGCAGATGATCGGGGAGGACGGGCGTTTATGCCCCATCCAGGCACGGGATTTACCGATTGGCGCTGAAGTTATGGTCCCCATGGGTGGCCGCATACCCGCCGACGGTCTCGTTGTTCGCGGTGCCTCTGACATCGATAGCAGTCTGGTCACCGGTGAATCGACACCGCGCCCGATCGGTCCCGGTGAGGATGTCTTCGCCGGTACGCTCAACATGTCCGCCGCCATCACCTTGCGCGTGACCGCCAGCGCGGATCAGACAATCCTTGCCGATATTGTCCGGCTGATGGAGGCGGCGCAGCAAAAGCGCTCGCGCTATGTCAGGCTGGCCGACCGCGCGGCAAAGCTCTATGCCCCTATCGTTCATATCGCGGCCCTGCTGACATTTATGGGCTGGCTTACCCTTGGCGATGCTGGCTGGCAACCGGCGCTTGTCATTGCCATCGCTGTGCTGCTCATCACCTGCCCCTGTGCCCTCGGTCTCGCCGTCCCCGTCGTACAAATTGTTGCCTGCGGGCGTCTGATGGAGGACGGCATACTGGTGACAAGGGGCGACGCTCTGGAAAGGTTGGCGGTCGCCGACACCATCGTCTTCGACAAGACCGGCACGCTGACATTCGGACGGCTTGCCCTGACCAACAAGGCGGCGATCGATTTGTCCGATGGGCGATTGGCCGCCAGCATCGCGGCTGCCAGTCATCATCCGCTGTGTCGCGCACTCATTGAAACATACGGACCCGTCGTTGCCCGGACGGGGGTCGTGGAAGAGCCGGGCTTTGGCCTGCGTGTCGGGATCGACAAATCCGAAATCCGCCTCGGCAGCCGGCAGTGGTGCGGCGTAAGGGAAGAAGGCGACATTGAACAGGGACTTCTAGGGCCTGAATTATGGCTTGCGCAGCCTGATCGACCGCCGGTCCAATTTCTGTTTGAGGATGTGCTTCGCCCGGACGCCGTTTCGACCATACGGACGCTGCGTGGTCTTGGGTTTCGCGTCGAATTGCTGTCCGGCGACCGGGAACCGGCGGTCCGGTATGTGGCCGAGCAAGTCGGAATTGACGACTGGCAGGCAAGTTGTACGCCCGCCGACAAGGCCGCACGGCTGGCGGCACTGGAAGCCGCCGGCGAAAGGGTGCTCATGGTCGGCGACGGGCTGAACGATGCCCCGGCCCTCGCCGGTGCTTTTGTCTCCATGTCGCCCGCCAGTGCTGCCGACGTAAGCCGCACCAGCGCCGATGTCATCATTCAGGGCGAACGTCTGGCACCCATCGCCACCGCAATCCGGCTGGCGCGGAAATCCAGAACACTGGTGTTCCAGAATTTCTCCCTGGCGGCGCTCTATAACATCGTCGCGATTCCCTTCGCGGTCGCCGGGTATGTCACGCCGCTTATCGCCGCAATTGCCATGTCGGCCTCGTCGATTGCGGTGACGCTCAATGCCCTGCGTCTCCGCACCGGCGGTCGTAGGAGGCCTGGATGACAGTCCTCCTCTATCTCATTCCAGCGGCTCTTTTTTTGGGTCTTATGGGTCTTTGCGCCTTTCTCTGGGCCCTGAAATCCGGTCAGTACGACGATCTCGATGGGGCGGCTCATCGCATTTTGTTCGATGACGAACCGGGTGAGGACGATCAATAGCTCTTAAACGCGGGTGCTGAGAGGAGAATTTTATGTCACAAGAATTTGCCGAACCCATTCGCGACGTGGCGCATTTCGGCCATATCGAGCTGTTCACGCCGAAGCCGGCCGAAAGCCTTTTCTATTTCCAGGAACTGCTTGGCATGGCGGTGGTCCATCAGGAAGGACCTTCGTCCTATTTACGCGGCTATGGCGACTATGCCGCCTCGACCCTCAAGCTGACCGAGGCAAAGGAACCGGGCGTTGGCCGGATCGCGTGGCGGGCCGTCAGCCCGCAGGCGCTGGAACGCCGGGCGCAGGCAATCGAGGAATCCGGTCTTGGAATCGGCTGGAGCAATGGTGATTTCGGACGCGGCCGGACCTTTCGATTTCGTGATCCCGATGGCCATCCCATGGAAATTTATTACGAAGAGGAAAAATACGAGGCCCCGGCATCGCTACACTCGGCTTTGCGAAACCAGCCCATGAAATATCCCGGCCATGGCGCCGGGGTGCGCCGCTCCGACCATGTCGCCCTGACCTGTCGCGATGTGGCGGCGAACCGGCGTTTTATGCAGGACGCCCTCGGGCTCCAGCTTCGCGAACAGATCCGGTTCGACAACGGCGAAAAGGAAATCGGATCGTGGCTCAGCTCGACACCCTCTCACCACGAAATCGCCTATGTCGCGGATTCCGCGGGGCAAAGCGGACGGCTGCATCACTTTTCCTTGTGGGTAGATAACCGGGACGATGTGCTCCGCACCGCCGATATTTTTCGCGAGAATGATATTTTTATCGAGACCGGACCATCCAAGCATAACAACTCGCAGGCGTTCTACCTCTATTCCTATGAGCCCGGCGGCAACCGCATCGAAGTCTATACTAGCGGTTTCATGGTCTTCGCGCCGGATTTCGAACCCATCATCTGGAACGAGGACAACCGCGAGGGCGGCGTCTATTGGGGCGCCAAGTTGCCCGAAAGCTTCATGACCTACGCGACCCCGCCGCATGAAATCGACGGGGCGGATCCGGATCAATCGACCCTCCCCACTTTCGATCCGCATTGAGACCGGCAGGCATCCGGTCCGGTGCGACAATGTGCCTTTGCCGAAATTGATCTGGATCAAGTCCGGGATCGGGATCGCCACCGACAATTGAAGCTCATTCCTGACGAATTGAACGTTTATGGAGGGCGCGATGGCAGGGCAAAAAGCTATTTTCATCACTCAGAGCGGATCGACCGAAGCGGCGCCTGAACTCTGGGAGCCGGCGATCATCAAGGGCGAGGATTTCGCGGCGGAGATCGCCCGCTTATCCAGCCTGCCGGCCCCTAATAACGGGCGGCGGCAATCCTGGATCGTCCATCCGGATTCGCACAAGCTTGGCATCGGGCTCGGGCTCGCGCCGGGAATTAGGCCCATTCTGGAAGTGCTGAACCCGGGTGAACGGACGCGGCCCATTCGCCACAATTCCACGCAGGTCAATTTCTGTATACAGGGCAGCGGCCATTCCATCGTCGGCGGAAAACGTATCGATTTCGAGCAATATGATCTGTGGAATTTCCCGTCCATGCAGACCTATGTTCACGTCAACGACACCGACGAAATCCAGGTGCGGCTGAGCTATACCAACGCGCCGCTGCTGGAGAAAATGAATGTTCATATCGTCGAGGAGGACCCTTCCCCCGATCTGCATGCGGTGAATGCCGAACCGGAGGAAATGGATCCCCGCCGCAAAAGTCCCTACGGGACGTTTGAACTAACCAAGGACGGGGCGTGGCTGATGCCCTATGAAATTCTCATCGCACCCGACGCTGTTGAATCCAAGGCGCTCCATTGGCCGTGGAAAAAAGTAAAAGCGGAGTTGGACAAGCTTGCGGCGCTGGGATCGGACTATGTGGGCCGCCGGCTGTATCTGTTGTGGAATCCCATGACCGGCCGGACCAACGGCACGACCCCCAATTTCTTCGCTACCATCACCATTCGCCCGCCCGGTATCGTCGACAAGCCCCACAGGCATGTGTCGGCCGCCATGAACTATATTTTCGGCGGCAAGGGACGCTCCACCGTCGACGGCAAGCAATATGAATGGGAATCCGGCGATCTGTTACTGACCGCGCCCGGCTGGGCGGTTCACAACCATGCCAGCACCGGCGACGAGCCGGTCTATGAGCTGACCATTCAGGACCAACCGCTCAATATCATCATGGAATCCCTGCTGTGGCAGGAGGACATGAAGAAACCATGGCAGGTACTCGGCGCCGAATCCGGCTTCGACACCAATCGCGCCAAAGTCGCGAGCTAAAACGCCATATGACTTAAGGGAGCGAAACAATGGCAACAACCATGACACGGGATGACATGTCGGCGCGCTATGCGACCGACGAGATGAAAAAAGCGGCTGAGAAAGTCCCCCAGTTCATTATATCGGCCGACGGACATGTGGATGAGCCGCCGGATATGTTTGACGAACTGCCGGCGGAAATCCGCGACAGCATCAATCGTCCCAAGATCATGCTGGATGAGCGTCCCAAGGGCGGCGTCGATCCCGCGGTGCGGATCGTGGACATGGATCTCGACGGCGTCGCCGCCGAGGTGCTTTATCCCACCTTCGTGCTCGGGCTGTTTTCGCAGGAACAGCGCGAGCAGGAAGCCGCCTTCCGGGTCTATAACGACTGGATGGCGGACTTCTGCAAGCATTCGCCCAACCGGCTATTCGCCATCCCCTGTCTCGCCACCTATGACATCGATCACGCCATCGCCGAAATGCAACGCTGCAACGACATGGGTATGCTGGGCGGTCTCATGTGGCAGGTGCCGCACCCGGACCTGCCGCTGACCTCGAATCATTACGAGAGGCTGTGGGCGGCGGCGGCGGAGCTTGGCCAGCCGCTCCATTTCCACATCCTCACCGGGTTCAACTATTTCCGCTTCAAGCGCGAGGGGCTCGACAAGGTACGCGGCTCGGTCAACACCAAGACCCACGACATTTTCACCACGGTCTATGATTTGATCTGGTCCGGTGTTTTCGACCGTCACCCCAAATTAAAGGCGGTGGTGGTGGAGGGCGAGATCGGCTGGGCGCCGTTCCTGCTGCAGCAGTATGACTATTATTTCCGGCGTTTCACCAAGCCCGGGCACCCGAGCGGGGATTTTGCCATCACCCGGCTGCCCAGCGAGATCTT
>JABJKO010000242.1 GCA_018660305.1 Rhodospirillaceae bacterium | reverse complement strand
TTCTTCATGACGCCGGAATCGTAATCGTATTCACGGGCGCCATAGGGGCAGGCCCAGGAACAGAGCTTGCATCCGATGCAGATGTCCTCGTTGACCAGGACAATGCCGTCTTCTTCCCGCTTGTAGGAAGCGCCGGTGGGACACACTTCGACACAGGCCGGTGTTTCGCAATGCAGGCACGAGCGCGGAAAATGGACGGTGCGGCTGTCGGCGCCTTCGCCGCATTCATAGGTATGCACCCGGTTGAACCAGACCCCGAATGTATCCTGACCGAACGGATCGTGATCGGGCAGGGGCGCCGAGTGCCCGCCGGTGTTCCATTCCTTGCAATTGACCGCGCAGGCATGACAGCCGACGCAGGTATCGAGATCGATGACCAGCCCCAGCTGCTTGCCGGTGGTATTGGGAGGGATCGTCGTCATTCGCCGGTTTCCTCCCCGTTCTTGTGCGAGAACATGCGGCCGTAGCGGAGAATGTTCGGTCGCTCGGGCAGACCCTTTGGCGGGGTGAGAATATCGAATTGCGGGCTGCTGAGGGCCGCCTCCTCGGGATCACATTTTTCGATACGGACCTTGAGGTCATACCAGGCGGCCTGTCCGGTTACCGGGTCCGAATTGGCATAACGGTGGCCGTCTCCCTTCGGCGGCAGAAGATCGGAAATGACGTGGTTCAACAGAAAGCCGGTCTGCGATTCCGGTGCCTTGGGGTCGAGGTTCCAGGTGCCGGATCGTTTGCCGATGGCGTTCCACGTCCAGACCGTGTCCAGATTGACGCCTTCCATGAATTTTATCGGCACTTTGATCCGGCTGTGATGGCTGATCACCCACACCCAGTCGCCGTCCTCCAGTTCCAGCCGCTCACCGGTGCGCCGGTTTACATAGAGCGGGTTTGTGCCGTGGATTTGGCGCAACCAGGCATTCTGGGATCCCCAGCTGTGATACATGGCCATGGGACGCTGGGTCAGGGCATGTATGGGAAAGTCGGTGGTACTGACCGCTTCGCCTTCGAACGGTGCATACCAGATGGGCAGAGGATCGAAATAGGTTTCGACCCGTTGCCGGTGCTGATCGGGCGGTTGAACCGGCCCGTGCCCCTGTGCGGCAAGGCGGAACCGTTGCAGCGGTTCGGAATAGACCTGCAGAATGATCTGGTCGGGGCTGCCAATAAAGGCGGCGGAATGGGCAAAATTCAGATAGTCCCGGTTGGCGTGCTTGTAATAGCGCTGTTCCGGCGGGAACTTTTGCTGCCAGAACCCGCCATTCTCCAAATAACGTTCAAGCTGATTGGGATTGGGGGGGCCGGTGAGTTCGAACTCGCCCTCGGCGCCACGCCAGCCGGCCAGGCTGCCGACACCGGGCGCCCGTTCGTGATTGGCCAGATAGTCGGCATAGCCGCCGGGATACTTCGGGCTGCCGTCCTCTTTGGTCAGGCCGGGAAGCCCTATGCGGGACCCCAAATCGATCAGGACATCCTGGAACGGCCGGACATCGCGATCGGGCTCTATGACGGGCTGGCGGATGGCATCGGCGGGGCCGTCGGCGCTGCAGATGGGCCGGTCCAGCATGGAAATGCAATCCCACCGTTCAAGATAGGTGGTGTCCGGCAGCACCAGATCGGAATAGGCCACCATTTCAGAGAAAAACGCGTCGGAATAGAGGATCTTGGGAATTCGGTATTCGCTGGTCTCGGGATCCTTCTCGGTGAGCATCTCCATGGTGCCCGCCGTGTTCATGGACGAGTTCCAGCTCATGTTCGCCATATACATGAACAGCAGATCCACCTTGTAGGGATCCTGCTTGCAGGCATTGTTGATGACCATGTGCATCATGCCGTGGGCGGCGATGGGCGCTTCCCAGGAAAACGCCTTATCGATGCGCCGTGGTGTGCCGTCGGCATCGACGAGAAGGTCTTCCGGGCCGGCGGGAAAACCCAGCGACGGGCCGGCCATCGGTGTGTCCGGCTTAATCTGGCCCGGCTTCCCGGTGGGTTTCAGCGGTGGTGGTGCGGCCTTGGGGAAGGGCGGCTTGTAGCGAAACCCGCCGGGACAATCGATGCTGCCGAGCAGGATCTGCAGCATATGGATCGCGCGGCAGGTGTGAAATCCGTTGGAATGGGCCGAGATGCCGCGCATGGCATGCATGGCGACCGGGCGGCCTTTCATGGTGGCGTGATGGCGGCCGGCCCAGTCCGTCCAGGGCTGGTCGATTTCGATTTCCTGTTCGAATGCCACGTCGGCCAGTTCGGCGGCGATGCGCTTGATAGTCGTCGCTGAAATACCGGTCTCGCGCGCTGCCGCCTCCGGCGCATAGGCCGGGTCCAGATAGCGGCGCGCCATAAGCTCGAAGGCGGGGATGGCTTTGCGGCCATCCGGCAGGGTGCGCTCGCCTGCCAGCGACGGCGTTACATCGGGCAGCAGGGCACTGGCCACGGCGTCGGATTTGCCGTCCCAGCACAGGGGTTCGCCTTCCTCGCCGCGGGCAAACAACCCGTCTTCCGGCCCGCCGGAATCCTGGATCACCAGCCAGGGCAGGTTGGTGTAGCGGACAATGTAGTCGAGATCGATGCGGTCGGCTTTGAGCAGCTCATGGACCAGGGCGAGGACGAACTTGCCGTCGGTTCCCGGCCGGATGCCGAGCCATTCATCGGCTACCGCCGAGTAGCCGGTCTTGATGGGGTTGACCGAGACGAACTTGGCGCCGTTGGCCTTCAACTTTGACAGGCCGGCCTTGATGGGATTGCTGTCATGGTCTTCCGCGACTCCGAACATCAGGAAATATTTGCTGAGTTCCCAGTCGGGTTCGCCGAACTCCCAGAACGACCCACCGATGGTATAGATCCCGGCGGTTGCCATATTGACCGAACAGAAACCGCCATGGGCGGCATGGTTCGGGGTCCCGAACTGGCCCGCCCACCAGCCGGTCAGGGCCTGACTCTGGTCGCGGCCGGTGAAAAACGCAAGCTTGCGCGGGTCATCGCCGCGAATATCGCCCAGCCATCCGGCGGCCAGCGAGAGGGCTTCCTCCCACTCGATTTCCTCGAACTCGCCCTTGCCCCGTTCGCCGACCCGCTTGAGCGGCTTGGTCAGGCGTGCCGGCGAATACTGATTCATGATGCCGGCGGACCCCTTGGCGCAAAGAACCCCCTTATTGACCGGATGATCCTTGTTGCCTTCGATATAGCGGATGTTGCCATCCAGCATATGAACCTTGATGCCGCAGCGGCAGGCACACATGTAACAGGTCGTGCATTTCACCTCGTCGGAAACGCGGGGCGACAGATCCAGCTTCTCCGTCGGATTGAAATAGTCGTTGGGCATGAATTCGCGGGTCGCTCGTTTTTTCGATCGAGATACTTATAGAGAGATCGGCTGCGCCGTCCAGAGAGATCGGCTGCGCCGTCAAATTCGCCTGTCTTATCCACAGTGTGGTCAAATGAACTTTGCTGATTCAGGTGCAAAATGCTGAGATCATTTTACTGGGCAGAAAAAAGGCCGGGAAATGTCCCCTGACGTGAAAACCTTTTTCGACGAAGCGACCAACAACGCAACCCATGTCGTTCGCGACCCGGATAGCAGCGCCTGCGCCCTGATCGATACGGTGCTGGGGTTCGATCTCGCCGCGGGAAAAATTTCCACCGAACCGGCGGATCGGGTGATTTCCTATGTTAAGGACGAAGGGCTGTCGGTGGCCTGGATTCTCGAAACACATGTCCATGCCGATCATCTGACGGCGGCGCCTTATGTCAAAGAGCGGCTTGGCGGCCACATGGGTATTGGCGCGGGCGTGACCCTGGTCCAGGAAACCTTCGGGGCTATCTATAATGTGGAAGGGGGCTTTGTCCGTGACGGATCGCAATTCGATCATCTCTTCGAGGAGGACGAAGAATTTCGGATCGGAAATCTCGAGGCGAGGGTGATCCATACGCCCGGTCACACGCCGGCCTGTGTCACTTATGCCATCGGCAACGCCGCCTTTTCCGGTGACACGTTCTTCATGCCTGATTCCGGGACCGCGCGGTGCGATTTTCCCGGTGGCAGCGCGACGCAACTTTATCAGTCACTTAAAAAAATCCTGTCTTTGCCGCCGGACACCCGTCTGTTCATCAATCACGATTACGGCGCCGGCGGCAGCCGGGATTTCGCCTGGGAAACCACGGTCGCGGAGCAGGCCGCTAACAATATCCACGTGGGGGGCGGGACCGCGGAGGATGATTTTGTCGCCATGCGCGAGGAGCGCGATGCGACCTTATCGGTGCCACGGCTCATCCTGCCGGCTATCCAGGTCAATATGCGGGCAGGCCACTTGCCGCCGCCGGAAGACAACGGCACGCAATATCTGAAGATTCCGCTGAATCTATTCGGCGGCTGATCCTACCGGCACCGCTTCGGCCATGGATCCCCTCGCGCGGCTCAGTAGCGGCGCCGAGAAGGACAGCAGCGGCGGGAT
>JABJKO010000329.1 GCA_018660305.1 Rhodospirillaceae bacterium | reverse complement strand
CGGCAGCGAGGGCTGGGTGTTTGCCACCATCGTGCTCGCCTCCATGGCGCTCATGGTTGTGCCGCTGACATTGTGCATTTCCCATGCCGCCAGCGGCACGCTGAACAAGAAAGACAAGCAAAGCCTGGGTCAGGCCATCAGAGAAGCCGGCGGGCATCGCGGTTTCTGGCTGCTGGTCATGGGGTTCTATGTCTGCGGCTTCCAGGTCCAATTCATCAACAACCATCTGGAAAACTATCTCGACGGCACCATCGTCGGCGGCGCCATGGCGGCTACCGCCATCGCCCTGATCGGGCTGTTCAATATGTTCGGCACCCAGACCGCCGGCGTGATCGGCGACAAGCTGCGCAAGAAGTACGTATTAGCCAATCTCTATATGGCGCGGTCGGTCATCTTTTTGATCTTTTTCATAGTCCCGGTCAGCAAAGTATCCGTGATCATCTTCGCCTGTACGGTCGGGTTTTTGTGGCTTGCCACCGTACCGCTCACCTCGGGCATCGTGGCGCAGGTCTTTGGGCCGCGCTATCTGGCAACCCTCTATGGTGTCGTCTTCCTGAGCCATCAGCTGGGCAGCTTCACCAGCGTCTGGCTCGGCGGCATCATCCGCACCCAGACCGGCAGCTACGATTACGCCTGGTACATGATTATCGTCGCTGGATTTGTCGCAGCCCTGCTGCACTGGCCCATCGACGACAAGCCGGTGGCGCGCCTGCTGGCGGAAAAAGAAGCCGCAGCCGGTTAAACGGTTAAACGGCGCGGGACAGTTTGGTTGGGTTAAGGGTCAGGCGCAGCCCGTCTTCAATGGCGGTTTTCACCTTTATGCCGAGGGTCTTGCTGGCGTGGGACGGATCGCCGATAGAGGCGCGCACGTCCCCGACACGGGGCTCTCCGTGGCTGATGTCCACCGGATTGCCGGCCAGTTCGGCGATGATCTCCGCCAGCCGGTTGATACTCGTCCCCTTGCCGGTACAGACATTGTAGACATCAGGCGCGGCGGGCAGGTTCTCCATACCCTTCAACAAAAACCGGACGGCATCGCCCACGTAGACAAAGTCGCGGGTCTGTTCGCCATCACCATGGATCTGGATGGATTGGCCGTTGGACGTACGGTCGGCGAAGATGGAAATCACGCCGCTATAGGGCGAAGCCGGATCCTGGCGCGGACCATAGATGTTGAAAAACCGGAATCCCGTGCTGGGGATATTATGGACTTCGTGTCCCACCCGCGCGTGCTGTTCGCAGCCCAGCTTGTCGGCGCCGTAAGCCGTCAGCGGGCGCGGCCGGGCCGTCTCGGCCAGCGGCACGTCGTCGTTGTCGCCATAGATCGCGGCAGAAGATACATAGACCACCGGCATGCGGGTTTCCCGGGCGGAGTCAAAGACATTGACGGTGCCGGTCAGATTGACCTGATGGGTGCGGACCCATTCTTCGTTGGACCGGACGACAGAAGCAATCGCCGCGAGATGAAAACACCCATCCATCCCCGCCATCGCCAAGCGCACTGTCTCCGTATCGGCCACATCGCCTGTGATGATCTCGGCGGCGGACGGTGCGTTTTCACGTTTGCCAGTGGAAAAATCGTCAAGAATGCGTACGCCATGTCCAGCCGCCACCAGCGCATCCGCCAAATGGGACCCGATAAACCCGCAACCGCCGGTAACCAGATATTTTGACACTTCCTGCTCCTACGCGATCAGACCGTAAGGCCGCAGAGCCTTGTTTCGCAGGATTTCATGGCGTTGTTAACAATTCGCCAATCGGCCGTTATGCCGATTGATAATAGGGGTTGGTCCCGCCGGCATGGTCGGTCACGTCGAGCACTTCACGGATGGTGGGCACAACCTTCCTGATTTCGACCTCCACCCCCTCCTTCAGGGTCACATTCGCCATGCCGCAGCCCTGGCAGCCGCCTTCCATGCGGATATAGACGCGGGCGCCGTCCACATCGATCAGGCTGATATGCCCGCCATGCCCAGCAACGGACGGGTTTATGCGGGTTTCCAGAATATCATGAATGGCCTGGGCCTCGGGCGTATCGAGACCGGGTTTGGGCAGCGCATCGCGCCAGTCAGCAACCCGCTGCACCTCGGGCACATAATGACGCAGCATATTCTCCACACCGCCCTGGAACTGATGGGCAGCGCCCTGGAATTCCACATAGACCACGCCTTCGGCATAGCCGCGCAGCACCACGTCGCCACCGCCCTGCGTTGCCGCGGGGCGAATACGGGTCTCTATCAATTCCCTGATTTCAGCGACAATGGGATCGTTATCGTCAAGCTTCAGATCCGGCGCCTCCAGTGTATCCACGTCCGCCGCACCTGGAATCTGATCGTCGACCACCGGCAGGCCGGCAACGAAATGGTCCATAATCGCCCCGAGCACCGCAGGCTTGAGATGGAGCCATTCAGCCTCATCACTTTTCGTCACCGAAATATAGTCGGCGCCGAGTTCCACCGCCGTCACATGGTCGATATTCAACAGTCTTATGGCCAGAGGCGCCCGCGCGGCGGCGTCCGGACTGTCAAAGCTAAGGGGACCGGCGGGATAAACGTCGCGGCCGGGCAAAAACTTCATAATATGGGGATCGGCGGTGGCTTCTGTCTGGATAAACATGGCGTCTTTCCACTGAGTAGGTGCTGCGACACCAAAGTCGGACTTTTTCCGGGAAAGTCAAATAAAAGCGGCGTCCGAATTGTCAGACGCCGCGTTGATCGCCCTTGGAGGCCGCTTTGCGTTAATTGGTAAATTCGGCGTTGAAATCGTATTTCAGGTCGGGAAGCGGCGCGCCTTCCTTCGGTACCCCATTGGAGATATCTGCCGCACGCTTCTGCCGCGCGATGCTCCGCAAGGCCGCATAATAGTCGATTGACGTGTCCTTGAGCTTCTGCAGATCGTCCATGACGCGGGAGAATTCGTCGACGCCTCCCACCAGGGTACGCCCGGTATTCAGCTCATCCCGGTCGGTGTTTTGGGCCCAGTGAGACAACGGATCCAGATAAGAGTTCAGAACTTTGCCCACCGCATCACGCGGGTTGGATGGCCCGAAGATGGGGATAACAATATAGAACCCCTCCGGCACACCCCAGACGGCAAAAGTTTGTCCCAGATCTTCGCTATGGCCCTCGATACCCATTTTTTCCGCAACATCGATCAATCCGGCGACACCAACCGTGGAATTGATGAAAAATCGGCGGGTCGTGTCCCAGGCACGCTCGGGTTCCCATTGCAGCAGATCATTGGCGAGAACCACCGGCGCGCTGAGGTTCTGGAGCGCATTATCGATCGCCTCAAGGGCAAAATCCGGCAGCATCAGAACGTAAATTTGCGCCAGCGGCCGCAGGATTAGGGCCGTAATAAACTCGTTAAATTCAAGAATGGTGCGGTTTAGCGGCTCGAGGGGGTCGTTAACATCGTTATCGACGGATTGGGCAAGTGACTCATACTTTTGAGTAAAATCCGCATGCGCGGTGTAATCCGCTGCGATCGCCACACTGTCAATGGTGGCGCATAGGAAGAAAGCCGCCAAAAACAACGCGACAAGCCGTTCTGAACCCCGCACTAAACGCCGCATATTACTCGCCCGTTACCGCCAAACCAGTTTCCAGTCGGCACCCTTAATACGCGGATTGCCGATCCTGCGCCTTCCCCGACGCGACGATTTCACAACTATATTAGGGAAGCTACTCCAATAGCGCAATAGAATAAGTTAACGGATATCGTTAACAAATAATTGATTTTGCACGGAATCCAAGTGCCTCGGAACCGCCATAAAGGTTGCGTAATCAAGGGTGCCACCATACATCTGGATAACATTTCGGACAGACGGAACCGACCCTTGAGTAAATTTCATTCTTTGATTGCCGCCTTGTTAATCACAATCTCAGGATTTGTCCTGCAACCAGCCGCTCTGCTGGCATCACCGGCGGACGACGCAAGAAAACTGGTCGATGGCTTCCATGTCACCCTGCTCGATGTCATGAAACGCGCCGAGACGCTGGGGGTCGGCGGCCGCTACCAGACGCTGAAACCGGAAGTGGGCGAGCGGTTCGATATCAAACTGATGGTCGCGCTGACCACCGGCCGGCACTGGCGAACGGCGGGGCCGGACGACCGGCGCCGGCTTGCCGCGGCCTTTCATCGGTTTAGCGCGGCGACCTACGCGTCTCGTTTCTCCGGATTTTCCGGTCAAACCTTCCGGACACTCGACGTCCGAGCGGGCCCCCGAAAAACGCAACTGGTCCGAACCCAGATACGCCGCCCCGACGACACGCCCGTCGCCATCACCTATGTCACCCGGGCCGCAGGCAAAACCTGGCGAATTGTCGATGTTTTGCTGGATGACGGCATCAGCGAACTAGCGGTCCGTCGATCAGAATACCGATCGACCCTCAGCACCGGCGGGATCAAAGAGCTGACTCAACTCCTGGAGAGCAAATCGAACACTCTGCTCGCGGAAAAACCGGCCAAAGTTGAGCCGAGATAACCGAAATGTCATGGCGCACGGGACCGATTGTCCCTGCCGAGCACCAGGCTGAGACCGAATCCAAGCGATATCCAGAGAATGTCCCGCGACCGGCGGGCCAGGACCACCGCTACTCCCGCCGTGGGAGACCCTGTAAAGGCGGAACATAGCAGGAGGAGCGCCCCATCCAGCGTGCCAAGGCTCGCCGGAATGAAGAACGTTCCCGTTCGGACAAGCTGCGTCCCCGCCTCGATGATCCAGGCCTCGGCCCAGGAAACCGGGTGTCCCAGAAACCACAGCGCGACATAGACCTCGGCGATACTGACAACCCAGACCGAGAAGGCAACCACGAGGGCGGCCGCGAAACGCCCCGGACTGCGCGCATAAAATACCTCGAATTTCCGTTCGACCCCGGTGATGTGCTCAATGGCGGCCGCCAGACGCCGCCCGCGCGACCACCGTGTCAGCCATGAAGCCACGGAGGAAGACGCGCCAAACCGCTGAATCAGAAAAAAGGCCAGAATGGCCATACAAAGAACCCCCAGCCCGATCCCCGCGACCAGCGGGAAATAGGCGGGGACGCCGTGGGCGGACTGCATGAGGATAAAACCGATGGCCAGAAAACCGGTCAGCGAGATCATATTGACGGTCTTGGCCAGGAACAGAGACGCGGCGCCATCATCATAGGCGACGTCAAAATGCTGCTTGAGAAGAACCGCCTTGATGGGTTCACCCCCGACGCCGCCGGCCGGCAGGGTATTGTTGAAAGCCTCGCCGATCATCCTGATCAGCCACAGCCGGTAAAACCAGCCGCCGTCCAGGGGAACGGACCGGAGCGTGATATGCCAGGATGCCGTATCACCCAGGAAAGTCGCGAAATATATGAGCAGCACCAGGGCTATTCCCCATTCCATCCGGACAACCAGATGAGCCGCCTCTTCGATGTTTGTGTTGGCAACAATGATTCCCAGGAGGCCGACCCCCAGAAGCAGACATATCCAGCGAAGGATGCGCACGCGCTCTTCCCTAATTTTTAGCGGTGAACAGCGCCATGAGAGCCGGCAGAACAATCATGGTGCAGATCAGGGTGAGCCCGATGGCAATGGTCAGCAAGACTCCCATGCTGGACGTGCCCGGATGGCTGGAAAGCGCGATGCTGGCGAACGAGCCGATTGTCGTCAGGGCGCTGAATATGACAGCCCTCGGCGTGCTGCTGCGGAGAACCTGGGACAGATCCTCGGCGTACCGTTCGCGCATGACGAGATGGATAGCGCTCGCCACCCCCAGCCCGAACAGCAGCGGCAGGACGATCACGTT
>JABJKO010000024.1 GCA_018660305.1 Rhodospirillaceae bacterium | reverse complement strand
CTTGATGATGTCGCCTACGCCCGTGAGAATGGCTATGCCATCGATGCCGGCCACCATATCGGCGGCGTCACTGTTGTCGCGGCCCCGGTCCGTGAAGCCATCGCCGGCACCAACCGCGCCATTGCCGGTTTGGGGTTGTCCGAACAATTGAAAGGCGGCGCGCTGGCTTCACTGGCCGCCGATCTGAAGCAGTCGGCCGATACTTTGTCGGAGCTCTATTCCGAGGACATCGTTTAGGGCGATCCGTCGTACAAGATCTCGGAAACGCGCTAGTTACCGTGGCAGTGCTTGTACTTCTTGCCGGAACCGCAAGGGCAGGCGGTGTTGCGCGGCACCTTGCCCCAGGTCGCGGGATCATCCGGGTTCATGGTTGCCGCCGCCTGGCGGGTGCGGGCCGGCAGGGGGGCGTGGGCGCCATTGGTACCGTGGCTCTCGCCATCAGCCATGACCAGATCATCCTCGGCCATTTCATTGTGGCCGGTCATGGGATCGAGATGCTCTTCCTCCAGCATCATGGGGGTGGCCTGTGTTTCAGCGAATAGATTGTTTTCCGTGTCGGCCTGCAGTTCGATATGGGCCAGGACGCGGGTCGTGGTCGTACGCAAATCACCCAGCATGGTCTCGAACAGGGTGAAGGCCTCGGTCTTGTATTCGTTCAGGGGATCGCGCTGGCCGTATGCACGCAGCACGATGCCGCCACGCAAATGATCCAGGGTCAGCAAATGATCCTTCCAGGTCTGGTCCAGCAATTGCAGCAGCAGGCCCTTTTCCACCATGCGCATGACATCGGGGCCGTAGTTAGCGGCTTTTTCCGCCATGCGCCGATCAGTGGCGCTGTAGATGCGTTTGCGGATTTCCTCGTCCGCGATGCCTTCCTCCGCACACCATTCGGGGATGGGCAGGTCCAGGGCGAAAATCTCGCCCACATCCTGGCGCAGACCATCGGCGTCCCATTGTTCGGCATAGGCGCGTTCGGGAATATGCATGGCCACCAGGCCCTCGACCACTTCCCGGCGCATATCGGCAACGGTTTCGGCGACGTCTTCCGCATCCATCAGTTCAAGGCGCTGTTCGTAGATCACCTTGCGCTGGTCGTTCATGACATCGTCGTATTTCAACAGGTTCTTGCGCAGATCGAAGTTGCGCGCCTCGACCTTTTCCTGGGCCTTCTCCAGGGCCTTGTTGACCCAAGGGTGAATGATCGCCTCGCCCTCTTCCAGGCCCAGTTTGCGCAGCATGCCGTCCATGCGTTCCGAACCGAAGATCCGCATCAGGTCATCTTCCAGGCTGAGGAAGAATTTCGATGCGCCGGGATCACCTTGGCGGCCGGAACGGCCGCGCAGCTGGTTGTCGATGCGCCGGCTTTCATGCCGTTCCGTGCCCAGGATAAACAGGCCGCCGGCTTCCAGCACCTTTGCCTTCTCGGCCTCGATCTCGGCCTCAATGGCTTCGGCCTTGGCAGTATCCACCGTACCGTCGTCGGCGGTCGCCTCCATGGCAAGGCGCATATCAAGGTTACCGCCAAGCTGGATATCGGTGCCGCGCCCGGCCATGTTGGTGGCGATGGTCAGGGCGCCCAAGCGGCCGGCCTGGGCGATGATAAAGGCCTCCTGTTCGTGGTGGCGGGCATTGAGGACGTTGTGCGTGACCTTTTTCGTCTTCAACAATTCCGACAGCACTTCCGATTTCTCAATCGAAACCGTGCCGATCAGGGCCGGTTGGCCCCTTACCTGGCATTCCGCGATCAGTTCGGCGATGGCGGCGAATTTTTCGTCTTCCGTGCGGTAAACCTCATCGTCCTGATCGTCGCGCACCATGTCCAGGTGGGTCGGCACCTCGACCACGGGCAGTTTGTAGATTTCCAGAAACTCGCCGGCCTCCGTCATCGCCGTGCCGGTCATGCCCGACAGTTTCGGGTACAACCGGAAATAATTCTGAAAGGTGATCGAGGCCATGGTCTGGTTCTCGGGCTGAACCTCGACGTTTTCCTTGGCTTCCAGGGCCTGGTGCAGGCCTTCGGAATAGCGCCGCCCCTCCATGGCGCGGCCGGTGAATTCGTCGATGATGATGATCTTGTCATCCTTCACCATATAATCGACGTCGCGCTGGAACATCTGGTGGGCGCGCAGGGCCTGGTTGACGTGATGCACGACGGAGACGTTCTCCATGTCGTACAGGGTCTCGCCCTTCAACAAATTTACTTCGCGCAGCAAGTCTTCAATGGATTCGGCGCCATCCTCGGTGAAATTTACCGTACGGGCCTTTTCGTCCTTTTCGTAATCGCTTTCCGCCAGTTTCGGCATCAGGACATCGATTGTTTTGTACAATTCGGATGAATCCTCCGCCTGACCGGAGATAATCAACGGCGTCCGCGCTTCATCAATCAGAATTGAGTCTACCTCGTCGACGATGGCGAAATTGAACAACCGCTGTACCATTGCCGGACGCTCGAACTTCATATTGTCGCGCAGGTAGTCAAAGCCGAATTCATTGTTGGTGCCATAGGTGACGTCGCGGGCGTATTCCG
>JABJKO010000305.1 GCA_018660305.1 Rhodospirillaceae bacterium | reverse complement strand
CTCGTTCAGCGCGTCATGGACGACGCCGGTCAGGTCGATGATCGCTTTCGGATCGCCGTCGCGGCGGACGCCAAGCGGATCGCGGCCTTCTTCCACCGCCTTGATCCCGTCGAACGCCATTTTTCGCAAAAGGATCACCCCCTCGTCGGAGGTGGCGAGCCGTTCTGTCGAGCGATCGAAGGTGGGGCCCTGACTGACCATGGCCCGGTAATCCTGCTCGCGGTGAACCAGCAGATTGTCGCCCACGTGGAAGGTAAGCCCTTCCGGCAGTTCGGGCAGCTTTCCGTCCACTTCGGGCGTGAAGCAGACGCTGAGGACCAGGGTATGGTGGTCATCCACCGGGGTGCGCCAGTTGGCCGACATGCGCGGCCACTTGAATTTGCCGCCCGGCCAGGGCTGCGGCAGCCGGTTCATAGTCGGCGATATATAGTAGGAGGCCCGTTTGTAGTTGAGCCCTGGACGGTCGGCGGTGGCCTTTATACCGAGTTCCATGGCCTCCCATTTGGTCTGTGGCATTTCCGCGCCCCAGATGTCGCGCCGCTCGCCGCCGGCGCCGCCATGCAGGATGGTGGTGTGGGCCTGATCCACGGAATTTTCGCAGATCTGGAAATAATTTGCCGGCCACAGACCAAAATTCTCCACCGCCCGCACGCCATCCTCGCGCGCAAACACATCGAAGCGCGGCATCAGGGGTGGCTCGCCGGGTCCCATATAAGCCCACAGCAAACCCGCCATTTCCTCCACGGGGTAGGCCTTGTGTTTCACCTTGTCCTTGAAAGTGCTGTCGGCGGGCTCCGCCGGCATGCGGAGACAATTGCCCGCCACGTCAAATGTCCAGCCGTGATAGCAGCATGAGATACCGTCGTCCTCGATACGGCCAAATTCCATTGACGTGCCACGGTGGGGACAGAACTTGCCGATCAGACCGGGCTTGCCGGCGCCGTCGCGGAACAGCACCAGGTCTTCGCCCATGATGCGAACGGGCGTGGGCGCGCCCTTGAAGTTGGCCAGCCGGTCGGCCCAGCTGCCGACGGTGCCCGCTTCGCCATCAAAAGTGATCGGCGCGTCATAATCCCAATGGGTCTTTATGCCGTCCCACCTGTCGGAAACCGCGATGGGGTGCCAGTAGCGACGCAGCCATTCGCCGGCCGGTGTCCCTGGCCCGACCTCCGTGAGCCGCCGGTTCTCTTCAGGTGAAAGCATGGCATGTTCCTTTTAAAGAGGACCGACTCTAGCGTCGCTATTCCTGGCGTTCCAGCGATCTGTTTTCCGCAGTGGCGCTGCGCGCCCATCATACTCTGTTCACGTGACTTCGGCATACAATCTCATATCCAGATATTTATTGGCATCACCCAATACGGTGGCCGGTTTTCCATAATTCTGACGCAGCGCGAGCACCGTTTGGAGACCGTCTCCACTGATCGGTAGTCCCGGTTGAAGAAGCGTGGGCAACGCCGTGGCGGCGGCCCGGGCGCCTGAGATCGACAGATGCGGCAGATGCCTGATCAGCATGTCAGGAAGAGTCGGCGCCTGCGACGGCTCAAGCATCCAGTCCGTAGCCTCTAGCATCGCCCGGATGAAACCCGACGCGACGGCCGGGCGATCCCTCAACCAGGATTTTCGTGCCGCGAAGACGCCGCCCTGATACGTCTTCCACGGATCCGGCTCGGGCCGGAGTTCATGATACCCTGCAGCGGTGGCAGTCTCGGCATAGGCTTTGCTCAACAGCGCCGCCACGCAGTCACCCGACTCCATGGCCTGCCAACGGGCGGGCGGGGCGCCGACCGGGACCAGATCGTAATCCGTCCTCCCCAGCCCTGCTGTCTCAAGACAGTGCCTGAGCAAAAACGAAAACCCCGTATTCAGCGCGTCGACCGCGATCCGTTGGTCGCGCAAGTCGGCAATTGTGCCGATGTCCGGCCGGGCGACCAGGGGCCTGGGTTCGGAGGCACAGCCGAGAAAGGCGACCAGATCAGGCGAGGTGTCGGGAATCACCGCGCCCTGACCCTCCACATAGGCGATCACGTTGTCGATGGCAGTCATCACGATGTCGCAGCGGCCATCCATAAGCCGGGTCATCTGATCGACGGATCCGGTCGCGGCTGTCCACTGAACGTCCAGTCTTTGATCGGCAAAGAAACCCTGTTCCGATGCCACCTGGAGCGGCAGCGTTTCCGGCCCGACAAAGGCGATGACCGACAGGATTTCAGACAAAACAGGCTCCGGTTTGGCAGCGGTGTGCGGGGTGACAGGACACCAGATTAGCCGCATTCTACGCGCCTGCGGCAAGGGAGAAAGAACATGTTGAAAATCATCGGACGCAAAAGCTCGTCCAACGTCCAGGAGGTCCTGTGGGCCTGCGCCGAAATGGGGATCGACTATGATCGCGAGGATGCCGGGCGCGAATTTGGCGTCGTGGATACCGACGAATTTTTCGCGCTCAACCCCAACCGCAAAGTGCCGGTGTTGATCGAGGACGATTTCGTGCTCTGGGAATCCAACGCCATCGTGCGCTATCTCGCCGCCAAGCACGATCTGGGCGGGCTGTGCCCCGCCGACCCGCGTGTCCGCGCCGACGCCGACCGCTGGATGGACTGGCAGCTGAGCGCGCTCGGCCCCGCCTTCACCAACATGTTCCACGGGCTGGTGCGCCACAAGCCTGAAGACCGAGACTGGGACGCCATCAACAAGTCCCGCGACAACACCGAGCGGCATCTGGAGATGCTCGACGCCAATCTGGCCGACCGGGTATGGGTGGCGGGCGACGATTTCACCATGGGAGACATCCCGGTCGGCATCTACGGCTACCGCTGGCACGCCTTCGAGGATATCGAACGCAAGGACCTGCCCAACCTGAAACGATGGTACGACCAGCTCACCGACCGTCCCGCCTTCCGGGAATTCGTCATGGTGGGGCTGGGCTGACGTCGGCAACAGGTGAGACGGCGAAGGACCGCGGCGGTTCACCGCTTTGTTTCATGGTCCACATTCGTTCATAGGCCTCTTCAATATGGCGCCGGAATCGGTCGGTATCGAAGAGCGGTTCTTTTAGTCGGTTGGCCTCCAGCTTCGATCTTATGGCATTCAGCGTATCGGGTTCCGTGGCAAGCCGGTGTGCGCTTGCTTCGTAATCGTCAAGATTACCGGTCACCAGTTCGGGCAGACCAATGGCACGAAGCAGGCTGCCCGCAACCCGCGCCGCCATACTTCGGCCCGAACATGTCAAAACCGGGAGACCCATCCACAAGGCGTCGCTTGCCGTTGTATGGGCGTTGTACGGCAAGGTGTCGAGAAACAGGTCCGCCAACCGATGACGCGCCAGATGCTCGGGCAGATCGGCGCGCGGCGCGAAGACGAGTTTGGTGGGATCAACATGTCGCGTTTGCGCCTCGCGACGCAAATTGCGTTCCGCCATCTCGTTGTCATGCAATAGCCACAGGACGCTCCCCGGGATGGTCTGCAGCAGGCGCATCCAGATATCGAACTGCGACGGCGTGATCTTGCTGGTCTGATTGAAACAGCAAAACACGAACCCGTCCGCCGGCAAGCCGCAGTCCGCCCGACTTGGCGTGGTTTCGGCAATTGCGCGTTTCCGGTCATTGACCTGATAACTGTCCGGCAACCAGATGAGGTTTTCAGCGTAACGATGTGCCTGGTCCCGCGGCACCAGATACTCATCCACGAACAGATAATCGATAAAATCGGCGCCCAAGGTCCCCGGATAGCCCAGAAAATGCGCCTGGATCGGCGCTGGCCGGCGCGCCAGTACCGAAAGACGGCTGCCATCGGTGTGGCCGTTCAAATCCACCAGAATATCGAGATCGCTCGCCTGGAGCGAATGCGCCAGTTCATCATCGCCCTGCTGGCTGACATCGTGAAACGCATCGAACGACGCCTCGATCCGGCGTCTGATGGGACTTTGATCGTCGGGAGAGTACGAAAAGCCGCAAATTTCGAACCTGGATCGATCATGCAACTCCAGCAGCTGAACGATAAGATAGGATATTGCGTGCCTGCGAAATGTGTCCGAAAAATAACCCACGCGGAGTTTCTTTCGACCCGTAGCGGTGACCGTGGGCGACGGGAATGGTTTCCCGGTCTGATGACTTTTCTGGAACTGTGATGCACAGGAGAGTTGGAGCGCGGGGTCGTCGGTCACCGTTAAAAAGGAAAACGGCGAGATCGCAACGCGGTCACCTTTAACGTGGTCGATTATTGTCTCATCAATTTTCTCCATGCCGTCCCAGTCGCACATTTTGCGCTTGCCCGACGACAGGTGGCTCAGCGCGTTTGAATGCAACGGATCGAGGGCCAGAGCATTTTCATAGCTTGCGACGGCTTTCTCTGGCAGGCGCAGCTGTTCATAGGCATTGCCGAGATTGTTGTGAAATTCGGCATTTTCCGGCGTGATGGCGATGGCCTGCTGATAAAGCTCGACGGCCCGCTGCGGCCGGTTAAGAGCAACCAGGGAATAACCAAGATTGTTCAGAGCGCCGCTATTGTCCGGCGCAAGCGAAAGGGCGCGCTCAAAGCAGGCAATGGCGTCTTCATGGCGGTTCAGCTTTTGTAATATGTTGCCCAGACACATATGCGCGTCGACGCTTTCCGGCGCGGCTGACAAGGCCCCCTTGAAACTCGATATGGCTTCCTCGAAACGGCCCGACTCCTGTAAGGCAATGCCGACGTTACAAAGCAGGTCAGGGTCGTTGGGCGCAATCGCGAGTCCCCTGCGCCATATTGACACCGCCTCTTCGTGGCGACCGAGCCGGGACAATGAAATGCCCAAATTAGCCAGCGCCATAATGTTGTCGGGCGAGAGCGTCAATTCGTTCTGATACGCCTCGACCGCGTCCGCGTGCCGGTCAAGGGCCTGATAGGCGTTCGCCAAATTGCAATGTACGCCCAGATCGCTGGAGGCGCCTGCCAACGCGTTGCGGTAATGCGGGATCGCTTCCTCGTGTCGCCCGAGCGACGCCAGGGCCAAACCAAGGTTGTTGCGGTACAGGGGCTGGTCGGAGTGGATCTCGATGGCGCGCTTTATGAGATCGACGGCCACCAGGTTATCGCCATTCTGGTGCGCCAGGACGCCAAGCAAATGCAATGCATCCGGATTGTCCGGTTGAAAATTCAATACGTCGTTGTAAAGCCGTGCGGCTTCCGCGGCACGCCCGGCCTGATGAAACCCCACCGCTTGTTGGAGAAGCGTCGCTATTTTTTGACCGTCCGGTTGGCCTGGCTTCGTTGGGTCACTCATCGGAGCCTCGGTGTCCATTGCCGCACATGTGTCGGCTAACCGCCCGTAAATTCACGGATAACCTCCAGCGCGAGCTGTTTTTCTTCCTCCGTGCCGCTGACCTGTATCACCGGCTCCTGCAGCCCGGCTTCGATATAGGCCTGAAGACGTTGCGCGCATTCACCGGGTGTTCCGGCAACGCCGAACGCTTCAACCGCCTCGTCCGGCACAAGGCTTGCCGCCTTGTCGAGATCACGCGCCGCGACAGCGTCGACGATGGCATCCTGATCGATGGGGATACCGGCGGCAACGATGTTTTCCGCCATCAGACGGTTACGGAACAGAAAACCCAGCTTTCGGCGAACGTTTTCGCGGGCCGATTTGCCGTCGCCGGACACTGCGAAATGGATGTTGCCGGCGTTGCGAAGCTTTGCGGCATCGCGCCCGGATTCCGATGCGCCCTCCTCAAACATTGACAGACAGTGGGACACAAACGCCGTGGAAAAACCGGCGGACAACAAAATACCATCGGCTGTATTGCCCGCGGCCTTCGCCACGTCACTGCCCAGCGCTGTCACGAAGATGGGGATGTCGGGAGGCGCGAAGGACATGCGGGCGCCGTTGAGCCGGTAGGATTCTGCCGTGCTTTCGGTAGGCTCGGTGGTCCAGAGCGCACGCAGATCGGCGATATAATCTTCCACCGCCGTCACCCCGTCGCCCGGTTCCTTGCCGGATTCCTTGAGATCAAGCGTATTGCCCACCGCCACCGAGACCCCCACACGTCCCGGATAGAGCTCGGCCATGGTGGCGAGCGACATGGCCGTCGGCGTCGGATGGAACAGGTAAGGCGTGACGGCAGCCGGATAGACCGTTGCGCTTTCGGTGGCGCCGGCGAACGCCATGCAGGAGACCAGCGCCTCGCGATAACCGATATGTTCGGTCATCCACAGCCCGGTGACCCCGGCCTGCTCCGCCAGGCGGCAGATCTCGATGGTCTCGCCCACCGTGTCAAACCCGTCGAACCGGATACCTATGCCCATGGTTTTGGATTCCATTGTTGAAGTTGAGTGGCGGTAAAGACCCACCTCCCCTGACCCCTCCCCCCTGTAGGGCGGAGGGGGACGCCGTTGCAAGGTCTCGCTGAACTCCCTCTCCGCCCATTGGGGGGAGAGGGTTGGGGTGAGGTGGGAACCCTCCGTCGGTTCCGATGCGTACAAATCATTTCAGCCGCCGGTGAATTCGCGGATCACGTCGAGCGCCAGGCGCTTTTCTTCCTCGCTGCCGCTGACCTCGATGACCGGTTCGTCCACACCGGCATCGATATAGGCCTGGAGCTGGTCGCGGCATTCCTTTGGCGTGCCGGCGACGGTGAATTGGGGCACCGCCTCGGGCGGCACCATCTGGGCGGCCTCTTCCAGCTTGCGCTGCTTGACCAGATCCATGATCGCCCCGTGATCGATGGACACATCCACCGAGGCGATGTTGTCGGCCTGGGCCGAGTTGCGAAACAGGAAGGCGATCTTGCGCCGGTTGGATTCGATGGCGGTCTTGCCGTCCTCGGAACAGGCGAAATAGACGAACCCGGCCCTCCGGAAAGCCGACGGATCGCGGTCGGCTTTCTTGAGCCCTTCTTCGGCGAAGACCGCACTTTTTCTGATGGAGGCCAGCGACAGCCCGCCGGAATAGAGCACGCCATCGGCGATGCGCCCGGCGAGCCCCAGCACCTGGGGTCCGGTGGAGGCCACGAAGATGGGGATGGGTTCCGGCGGCGTAAAGGCCAGCCGCGCACCGCGCAGCTGCCAGATCACGCCTTCCTGCTCGACCGTCTCACCGGCCCACAAGGCCCGCAGCGCCTCCACATATTCGCGGATCACCCTGACCGGTTTTTCCGGTTTTTCGACACCAGACTCTCTCAAATTCAGCAGATTGCCCACCGAAATGCAGATCCCGACCCGGCCCGGCGCCAGCTCAGCCATGGTGGCGAACTGCATGGCCGTGGGCATGGGGTGCCACAGATAGGGCATCACCGCGGTGGGGCAGACCATGGCGCGGCTGGTCTTTTGCAGAAACGCCATGCAGGAGACAGCGGCCTCACGATAGCCGAGATGCTCCGCCATCCAGATGGTATTGGCACCGGCCGCCTCGGCCTGTGTCGCCACCTCGACGGTCTCGCTCACCGGATCGAACCCGTCGAACCGCATCCCCAGTCTCAAAGCCATGCTCCCGCTCCCCTAATCGTCGAACCCGTTTTCGAGCAGATTCAGAAATGATTCTTTTGTGATGTCGCCAAATCCCATGCGCGCCAGGGTCAGCCCCTCGGCGCGGAAATCGCGCTGCATGATCACCGACGCCAGATGGATGATATGATCGATGGTCGGCGTCGGTACTCCGGCAACACGACCGAGCTCCTGATAGATCAGATGGCCGTAGGGCACGTCTTCCAGCAGATAGCGGTGATCCAGACTGGTGGGCGCCATGATCCATTTGTCCGGCTCGCTCTGGTGAAACGCCTCATAGGCGATGCCGCTGTCGCGCGCCGCGTCGGTGGTGTAGCCCATACGCCAGAACAGCTCCACAAAGGGCATGGTCTTGGCGCCCAGCGCCTCGGCGACCGCCACTCTTTCTTTATCCACCTGATCGATCAGCCGGCCTACGGATGGCGTGATGCCGTCATAATAATGCCGGAAATCGCCGCCGGTGGCCTCGATGCGCCCCACGTTGCACAGCACGGCGGGCGGATGGTGGATGGCGTTGCCATAGGGAAACACGGTCTCCAGCACGTTGGAAAACAACTGCACCGACGGGTAGACCGTCTTCACCACATCATAAAGCCGTTCGGTCTCCTTACCGGGGAAGCCGCCGAACACCATGAAGTCGGACACCCGCGAGATTTTGCATTTTGTCGGCTCGATGCGGCGGCACAGATAGGGCAGGGTCGCGGTCTCGCAGAACACCGGATGCCTGATGCCGTGCTCGCGCAGCACATGGGGGATCAGCAGCAGCGTGTGGCCCGGCGAGATGAACAGCACCTGGTCGTCAGTCAGATGGCGTGCCGCCGCGCCGACCCATTTTTCATGGAGATGCGCCGGGCTGACGATCATCACCAGTTCGGCGCCGTCCATGGCCGCTTCCGCATCATCGGTGATCAGATGCAAAGGCGCGAACCCGTCGCCAAACGGCGCGGTGTAGTTGATGCCGCCGATCTCCTGCAGCGGCGCCAACGCTTCCGGGTCCTGGCTATAGAGCCGGATCTCGAAACCCTGGGTCGCCAGATGCGCCGCAGCGGACGTACCACCGCCGCCGGCGCCGAAGATGGCGATACGCTTCACCGGAGACTCCGTAACCGCCATGTCACGCGCCCTCCCTGATAAAGCGCTCAAGATCCGCGGGTTTCAGCCCGCCCAGCCCCATCTTGTCCAGCGTGAGCCCTGTTTCGGAAAACGGAATACCCAACAATTGCGAACACAAATGCACGATGGCATCGATGGTCGGCGTCTCCACGCCTCCAAGATCGCCAAAGGCGGCAAACGGCACCAGCCCGTAGCCCACGTCCTCATGCACATAGCGGTGATCAAGGCTGGGCGGGCTCTTGATGGATTTATTGGGCTCGCTTTCCACACAGGCGCGCGAGATATCGCCGCTGTCCGCAGCCTCCTTTGTGGTGAGCCCGGCCTGAAGAAAATTCTCCAGGAAACTCGATGACGGGATCCCCAGCGCCGCCGCCACCGCCAGCCTTTCGCGATCCACCGCCTCGGTAACCCGTCCCACCGCCGGGGTGATGCCTTCACGGTAGAACAGGAAGTCGCCGCCGGTATCCTCGATCCAGCCGGCATTCATCAGCATGCCCGGCGCATGGAACACGGCGTTTATGTTTATGAGCGCGGTCTCCAGCACGGATGACCGCAGCTCGATCTCGGGATAGAGCGGCTTGATGGCCTCATATAGCGCGTTCGCATGCTTGCCGGGAAAGGCCGCGAATTTGAGGTTTTTGACATAGGAGAAAATATCCACCTCGGCCGGGCCGGTCTTGCGGCATATGTAGGTCAGCGTGACGGATTCGCAGGTCCGCACGTCTCCCTGGTACCCGGCCTCCCTGAGGCATTTCACAAAATGAAGTCCGCCCCCCGTATGGCCCGGATTGACGAACACCGGCAGGTCGGCGCGCAACAGGGGCGCCAGCGCCTCGGCATAGAATTCGTGGGCCACCGAGGGCACCACCAGCATCACCAGATCGGCGCCCTCGACCGCCTCCGCCACATGGGTGGTCAATAGCGACACCGGCACCAGCCCGGTCTGCACGCCCTTGACCCGGACTCCGCCCTGCTCACGGATGGGCTCCAGGCTCTCGTCACGGCGGGCATGAAGCCGCACGTCGAAGCCTCGCTTGCCGAGATCGGCGGCGGCGGCGAGCCCGCCGTGGCCGGCTCCCATGATGGCGATGGTGTGGATTTTCCTGTCTCCCGTCTTTATTCCACCGGCCTGGCCTTTTCCCCCGTCCGGTTAGGCTTTATTGTCCGGGCAAAGCGGCGATGCATCAACCCTGACGCCGGATCATATTGTTGGAACGCACAAGCGTGGACCCAGATATTTCCAAACGGCTCAACGCGCCCCTCCCCGCGCTGCTGCGCGAGGCCGGCAAACTGCGCGATGCGGGGCATGGGAACCTGATCTCCTATTCGCGCAAGGTGTTCATCCCCCTCACCCAGCTGTGCCGCGATGTATGCAGCTACTGCACCTTCGCCCACCCGCCCCGCAAGGGAGAGCCGGCTTTTCTGTCGCCCGAGCAGGTCCTGGCCATTGCCCATGCCGGTGCCAAGGCGGGCTGCAAGGAGGCCCTGTTCACCCTCGGCGACAAGCCGGAACTGCGGTACGGCGCGGCCCGCGAGGCCCTTGAGGCGCTGGGCTATGAGACGACCATCGATTATCTGGTTGCCATGTGCCGGCTGGTGTTCGAGGAGACCGGGCTTCTGCCCCATGCCAATCCGGGCGTGCTGACAAAAAGCGATCTGGCGGCCCTGCGCGATGTCAGCGTCTCCCAGGGCATCATGCTGGAAAGCGCATCGAAACGACTGCGCGCGCCGGGCGGTGCTCACTATGGCTCACCCGACAAGGACCCGGTGATCCGTCTGGCAACCATCGAAGAAGCCGGGCGTCAGCGGATACCGTTTACCACCGGCATTCTCATCGGTATCGGCGAGACACGGGCCGAACGCATCGAGTCGCTGCTTGCCATCAGGGCGCTGCATGAACGCCATGGCCATATTCAGGAAATCATCATCCAGAATTTCCGCGCCAAGCCGGAGACGCGCATGGCGGCCGCGCCGGAACCTGATCTGGAGGAGCTGCTGTGGACCATCGCCGTCGCCCGCATCCTGTTCGGTCCGGAAATGAATATTCAGGCACCGCCCAACCTGAGCCCGGATGTTTATCCACAACTCGTCTCCGCAGGTCTCAACGATTGGGGCGGCGTCTCACCGGTGACACCGGATCACGTCAATCCGGAAGCGCCCTGGCCGGAGATCGAAGCGCTGGATCGAAGTACGGCAGCGGCGGGCAAGCGGCTCATCGAACGGCTCGCGGTCTATCCCGCTCACGCGCTGGATTGCGACCGCTGGCAGGACAAGGCGATGGCATCCTCTGTCCGCCAAGCCATCGATGCCACCGGCTTCGCGCGCACCGGAGACTGGGCGCCGGGTCTCGATCTTCCCGTCCCGGAAATTATTGCAGGCGCCACGCCCCGCGATCGTCACATTGGAAAGCTGATCGACCGGTCCGTCTCCGGCGACGGGCTAAATGCCGATGAAATCGCTACCCTGTTCAGTGCGCGCGGAAACGATTTTCATGCGGTCTGCGAGGCCGCCGACCTCTTGCGCCAGACCGTTTCCGGCGATGCCGTCACCTATGTGGTCAACCGCAACATCAATTACACCAACATCTGTACCTATGGCTGCAAGTTCTGTGCCTTCTCAAAAGGGCGGCGCAGCGAGTCGCTGGGGGGGGCGCCCTATTTGCTGGATCTGGACGAGATCGCACGCCGCGCGGCGGAAGCCTGGGACCGCGGCGCCACCGAGGTCTGCATGCAGGGCGGTATCCATCCGAATTTCACGGGCGAGACCTATCTGGCCATCTGCGAGGCGGTCAAGAGCGCGGCGCCGGACATTCATATCCATGCCTTCTCGCCCCTCGAAGTCTCTCAGGGCGCGGCGACGCTGGGGATTTCCGTCCCGGTGTTTTTGGAGCAATTGCGTGAAGCCGGTCTGGGCTCGCTGCCGGGCACGGCGGCGGAAATTCTCGATGACGGCATCCGCGCCGAGCTGTGCCCCGACAAGCTGTCCACCGCCGAGTGGCTGCGCGTGGTCGAACAATCCCACGAGGCCGGCTTCAAGACCACAGCGACCATCATGTTCGGCCATATTGAGGGTCTTCAATCCTGGGGCCGTCATCTGGTGGCCCTGCGGGAACTGCAGCAGCGCACCGGCGGCCTCACCGAATTCGTCCCCCTGCCCTTTGTTCATATGGAGGCACCGCTCTACCGTAAGGGCCGGGCGCGGCGCGGGCCGACCTACCGCGAGGCCGTGCTGATGCATGCCGTCGCGCGTCTCGCCCTGCATCCCCTGATCCCCAACATTCAGACAAGCTGGGTCAAGATGGGTACCGACGGTGTTGCCGCCTGTCTCGAAGCCGGGGTCAACGATCTCGGCGGTACCCTGATGAATGAAAGCATCACCCGCGCCGCCGGCACGGTTCATGGCCAGGAATTCGCGCCGTCTTCCATGCAGGATGTGATCGAGGATCTCGGCCGGGTGCCGCGGCAGCGCACGACACTCTACGATTTGGCGCCCGACGACCGCCATGTGGCGGCCCTGGCCGCCGCGCCACTGGCCGATTTGCCACCGACCACGGCAGGGGTGCCCAGACACGCCATCGTTGCGTAAGATCATTTGACACAAAACAGAGGAGCGCCGATCCGATGACGGACTCGCTGCCGACAATCGCCGTGCTCGGCGGCACGGGACATGAGGGATGGGGACTGGCGCTGCGCTGGGCCCTGGCCGGCTATAAGGTGATTATCGGTTCGCGCTCGGCCGAAAAAGCCGCCGAGGCGGCCGCCGAGATTGGTGCCATTGCCAGCGAACAGCTTACGCCGAGCGAATTGGACTTTGATCGGGCGGAGCTGGAACGGCGGGCCGCCAGACCTGTGGCCGAACAAGTGATGGTTCAGGGCATGGCAAATAGCGACGCGGTGGCCGCCTGCGACATTGCCGTAATGACGGTACCGTACGCAGCGCAGCAGCCGACCGTAGAGGCCTTGAAAGGCGCGCTCGCAGGAAAAATTCTGGTGGATGTGACGGTGCCGCTGGTCCCGCCCAAGGTTCTGCGTGTGCAGCTGCCCGAGGGCGGCTCGGCGGTGGCAAACCTTCAGGAATTTGTCGGCGAGAGCGTCCGCGTGGTATCCGCGTTCCAGAACATCGCCGCCGCCCATCTGCGCGACCCCGACCATGAGATCGCCTGCGACGTGCTGGTGTGCGGCGACAACAAGGCCGCCCGGTCGGAAGTTATCAAGCTGGCCGATGCCGCCGGCATGAAGGGCTGGCACGGCGGGCCCATCGCCAATTCGGCCGCTGCCGAGGCGCTCACGTCGCTTCTGCTGTTCATCAATCGCAATTACGGAATCGAGGGGTCCGGCTTCCAGATCACCGGGACCCCGAGCAAGGATCCCGGCTAGGACCACCATGGATCAGCCGCGCCAGCCATCATCAGATCGAGATCTGTTTTCCCGTCATGCGGCGAAGCTGACCATCACGGCGCTTGATGGCATACCTCTGGTCCAGCCGGGGGACGATCTCGCCGGTCTTCTTTTATCTTCGCTCGAGGGCATGGGAGAGAGCTTCCGCGACGGCGATATTCTCGTTCTGGCGCAGAAAATCGTCTCCAAATCCGAAGGGCGCTATGTGGATCTGGCGGATGTCACGCCATCGGCCCGGGCGCTGGAACTGGCGGGCGAGGTCGACAAGGACCCCCGGCTGGTGGAGGTAATCCTGTCCGAAGCCGTCGACATCGTCCGCTACCGCAAGGGCGTGCTGGTGGTCGCCCATCGCTGCGGCGCGGTCCTGGCCAATGCCGGCATCGACCGGTCCAACATCGACCAGCCCGACGACGGTAATGAGCTGGGGACATCCATTCTGCTGCTGCCCGAAGATCCGGACCGGTCCTGCGCCGCGCTGCGCAAGATCCTGCGGCAAAGAACAGGCGCCCATATTGGTATCGTCATCAATGACAGTCTGGGCCGGGCGTGGCGCAACGGCACGGTGGGCGCCGCCATTGGCGCCGCCGGGATCGAAGCCCTGCTGGATCTCAATGGACGGCCGGATTTGTTCGACCGTCCCCTGCAAAGCACCCAGGTGGGGCTCGCCGACGAGCTGGCGGCCGCCGCATCGCTTGTCATGGGCCAGGCCGACGAAGGCCGCCCGGCCGTGCTGATCCGCGGGTTGGCGGGTGGCCGAGGCGAGGGAACCGCCGCTGATCTGGTCCGCCCCCGCGATCAGGATCTCTTTCGTTGATATTGGCGTTGGCCGGCGGCGTCGGCGGGGCCAAGCTCGCCCACGGCCTTACCCGGATCCTGCCGCCCGACCAGTTGCTGATCGCCGTCAATATTGCTGACGATTTCGACCATCTCGGGCTGCATATATCGCCCGATCTGGATTCGGTCATGTACAAGCTGGCCGGGCTCAATGATACCGATCGTGGTTGGGGACTGGCCAATGAGACCTGGCAATTCATGGCGGCGCTGGAACGGCTGGGCGGCGAGACCTGGTTCAATCTCGGCGATCGGGATCTGGCGACCCATGTGGAACGGACCCGCATGCTCACCGCCGGAGCCTCCCTGTCGGAGGTCACGCGCACCCTGTGCACGGCGCTCGGCATCGATCACCCCATAGTGCCCTTGTCGGACGACCCGGTAAGAACCATGGTCGCGACGGAAGACGGGCCCCTGCCATTTCAGGATTATTTCGTCCGCCTGCAATGCGCGCCCGTGGTGACCGGTTTTACCTTCGAGGGCGCCGAGTCTGCCCGACCCGCCGACGCCCTGCTCTCGGCGCTGAACGACGACGATCTGACCGCCATCGTCATATGCCCATCCAATCCCTTTGTGAGCATCGATCCGTTTTTCGCCCTGCCGGCAGTGGCGAGGGCGATGGATGCCCGCACCGTCCCCATCGTCGCCGTATCGCCCATCATCGGCGGCTCGGCCGTAAAAGGTCCCGCGGCCAAGATGTTTGGCGAGCTGGGGGTGGACCCGTCCGCCGCAGCGATCGCGGCCCATTATGGCAGCCGTATGGATGGGCTGGTGATCGACATCTGTGACGGGGATCTTGTGGGGCCCATCGAAGAGACAGGAACACGGGTACGCATCGCCGCCACGCTCATGAAAACCCCTGCGGATGAAATTCATCTGGCACAAGAAACCCTGGCTTTTGCCGAATTACTGGGGCAAAAGAAATTATGAGTCTTTTTTCCATCATACCGGTCAAACCCCTGGCCGACGGCAAGACCCGGCTTCAGGACAATCTGTCCCAGAAGGCGCGGCAGAAACTCAACGAGCGGCTGTTCGATCACGTACTCACCGTGACCATCAAGGGGATTGGCGCCGAACGGACCATCGTGGTCAGTCAGGACACCGAGGTCCTGGAGAAAACCCGCGCGTTTGGCGCGATCGCGGTTCAGGAAAAAACCAGCCTCGGCCTCAATGGCGCGCTGTCCCTGGCGGCGAGCCACGCCGTCGATCAGGGCGCCGATGCCCTCCTTGTCCTGCCGGTGGATTTACCCCTGCTCACCGCCGATGACATCGCCGCTCTGAAACAAAAGCTGGTGGATGGCAATATCGTCATCGCGCCCGACGAAGCCAGCAGCGGCACCAACGCGCTGCTCATATCGCCGCCGCACATTCTGGCTTTCGCGTTTGGCACCGGTAGTTTCAGGATGCATATCGCGGCCGCCCGGCGGGCCGGCATCGAACCCATCATCATCCGCCGTGACTCGCTCGCCTTTGATGTGGATACGCCGGATGACTATGCGCGTCTTAGGTCGCAAAAAGAGCCGTTCGCGTCTTTTTACGCCTCGTGATCTGAGGGTAGCGCAATCCGTTAATTTATGGCGGG
>JABJKO010000095.1 GCA_018660305.1 Rhodospirillaceae bacterium | reverse complement strand
GGCCATGCTGTCGGTTTTCGCGCTGGTCCCCTCCTTGTTCGTGTGGGTTACGCCCGGCGTTGCCGATATACCGGCGCTCGTTCTGCTGGCCGTTTCCGGAACGGCGGCACCCTATTGTATGGTCCGCGGGATGGTGCATGCGGAGGTGACAATCATCGGCCCTATCGAATATTTGCGCCTGCCCATCACCGCGACATTGGCGTGGATCATCTTTTCGGAAACGACCGACCGATGGACATGGGTGGGAGCCGTGGTGATTGTCGGCGCCGCCTATTACATGGCCCGGCAAGAGCACAAGGCAGCAGGATAAAGAACCGCCGGGCTACAGGCCCGGGTCCGATACCAGAGTCGCCAAGGGCGGGGTAAGGTAGCGCCATGGAGACATCATCCCCTCGCCCCCCGCACAGCATGACCACCCGCGATATCATCATCGGCGTCGCCTGGGGCCTGGGGGCCGCGACCTGTCATTCCATCGTGCCCATCGCGGTGCGACTGCTGTCGCCGCATATCCCGCCCATCGAGCTGGTGTTTTTCCGCAATTTCCTGGGACTTCTGTTCTTCCTGTCCATCGTCTCATGGCAGGGATTTGGTTTTATCCGAACGGCCCGTCTGGGGGCCCATATCCAGCGCAACCTGCTGCTCTTCGTGGGGATGTCGTTCTGGTTCTACGGTATTTCCCTGCTGCCCATGGCCAAGGCGGTGTCGCTGCACTTCACCATCCCCCTGATGGCCGTACCCCTCGCCATCATCTTTCTGCGCGAATGGCCACCCGTGACACGGGTGATCTGGACCCTGGTGGGCTTCAGTGGCGTGCTGGTCATATTACGCCCCGGCATGGTGCCCATCGGTTGGCCCTCCCTGCTTGTCCTGGGGTCCGCGCTTTGTTACGCCGGGGTCAGTATCTTCACCCGCTCCCTCGGCAAGACAGACGCGCCGGCGACCACCACGTTTTACTTTCAATCCATGCTGTCCCTGTTTGCCGTGGTGCCGGCGATTTATGTGTGGGTGATGCCGGGCGTCTCGGACATCCCGGCACTTGCGCTGCTCGCCACGGCGGGCACCGCGGCGCCCTATTGTTTCGTGCGCGCCGTTGTCCATATCGAGGTGACTGTCGTCGGTCCCATCGAATTCCTCCGGCTACCCATCTCCGCCGGCCTGGCCTGGCTGCTGTTTGCCGAGACCACCGACATGTGGACCTGGATCGGCGCCGCCATCATCATCGCCGCCGCCTATTTCATGACACGGCAGGAGCACAAGGCGGCTTCATGAAACGCTGCGCCAGCCCCTAACGAGAAGGCGGCTCGTTGCTGTTGAGAAGCCAGCCCCATTTTTCCTTAGCCTTCGCCCATAATTCCGGGTCGGGCATGTTGACCTTGGGGTATTTGTCCTTCCAGTGGAACGGACGGCAGGCATTGATGACGGCCCGCGAATTGGTTGTATCCCCGTCTTCCTTTCGGTCGGGATGGATCGAGGGATCTAGGCCGGTAGACCACGCATTGTGAATAATATCGATGTCCGTCGCCGGATCGGCACGGAAGCAGAGAGCCCACATCACATCACCCAGATCGCTGGCATCGATATCTTCGTCAACCACCACGACAAACTTGCCGGCATAGGCGCCAAGCCGGCACTGGCTGGCGATCTGACCAGCCTGCGTTGCGTGGCCGGGGTAGCGCTGCTTGATGGACACGGCGGTGAACATGCGGCCACCACCACATTCGTGGCACCAGGCGGTTTGAATATCGGGAACGCCGACCGCCTCGATCTGTTCTTTTAGCAACGCGGAGCGCACCACGGCGCGGTAGCGTGACTGTTCCTCTGGTGGCCGCTGCGGCGGACAGCCCAGCATGATGGGGTCGTTGCGGTGATAAATCGCCTTGACGTCAATCACCGGCCCGGCATGTTCGGGGTTGCCGTAATAGCCCGTCCATTCGCCAAACGGGCCTTCGGTGCGCTGGTTTTCGGGGTAGCAGAACCCTTCGAGGACGATCTCCGCATTGGCCGGGAAGGGCAGCCCGGTGTGCTTACCAACAACCACCTGAGTGGGCCGGCCACGATAGGCGCCCATGACGTCATATTCGCACATGCCGTAGGGTATTTCGGTGGACGACATGAGGAAGCTCAGCGGGTCGACCCCAACCACCACGCAAACCGGCATGGGTTCGTTCTCGGCCTCATATTTCTGGCGGTGGATACGGCCATGCTTACCGGGTGAGATATAGAACCCGACGGTCTTTTTATCCTGCACCATCACCCGGTAGGTGCCCACATTGATCCAGTCTTCCACCGGATCGCGGGTGACATTAAAGGATCCCGTACCGATATAACGTCCGCCATCCTCGGCATGCCACAAGGGTGTCGGGAGAGAGAGCACATTGACGTCGTCGCCCTCCATGACATTTTCCATTACCGGACCGGTATCCACCACCTCGTAAGGGAGGGGGTTCTGGATAATTTCCTTGAAGGCCGCGTTGAAGGCCATACTCAGCTCGAACTTGGTGAGATGGGGCGGAAAACCGAGGGTGATGTTCTGGCGCTGACCGCCGAAGAAATTGGTGAACACCCGGTGACCCTTGGGATAGCCGGGAATATCGTCGAACAGAGCGCAGGGCGCCGTTTCGCTATGCTGCAGCAGCTCGGTGGCAAGCCCGATATCCTCTTCCCAGGAGGCGCCCTCAATGCGCCGCAGCTCACCCAGCTTGTCGACCTCCGCGATATATTCCCGAAGGTCGTCATAGGTGACATTGTGCTTCAAATTGCTGATCGGTGCGCCATCCATTGCCGTCTTCTCCTGATATTCTGGCCTGTGAGGTCAAATTAAGCCGTGGCACTGCCGCTGTAAATGGCGGGGCTCGGTAGCACCGGCCCGCAACTTGTCGGTGCCCAGCACTGGCAAATTAAAAATTCTTCTGTACCGTCATGGTCGGCGAAGGCCGACCATCCACGAGTTTTACTTTTTATGCAGTTTGCGATTCCAAAACAAAAACAGAAGAACGTGGATGGTCGGCCTTCGCCGACCATGACGCGTAGAAAATGAGTTCATCCGTGTCAGAGAAAAACCAGAAAACCCCCGAACAACGCCGTCGAGACAATCTGCGCGGTGCCGTCTGGGCGCTGGGCATGGTGGCCGGGCTGGGTGGGGTGTCCATCAGCATCCGGGCGGTGAAATCCGACATCGCGCTGGAAGAATTGCTGTTTTTCCGGGCCTTCATCGGGCTCATCGCCATCACCATCATCATGGCGCCGCGCGGCTGGCGCCTCCTCATCCCCAAGCGGCCGGGGCTTCAGCTGGTGCGCAATCTGTTCC
>JABJKO010000181.1 GCA_018660305.1 Rhodospirillaceae bacterium | reverse complement strand
GCAGCTTCCGGGCGCTGGAGGTCATCAACCCGCCCGGTCGGGTGGTTTCCGCCGTACGGCCGGCGCCGATGAGAAGCTGGATGACCATCCCCATGACCGTGGTCGACACGATTTTCAAAGCCCTGGCGCCGGCCATTCCCGACCGGGTGATCGCCGGGCATTTTGCCGATCTCGGCAATGCAACGATGTTCGGATTCGTTCCCGATGAGGGTCGCATGATCATTACGTCTACCGGACCTATCGGTGGCGGCTGGGGCGCAAAAAAGACCGAAGATGGCGTCAGCGCCACGGTTTGCATCAATGACGGCGACACGCATAACAGCCCGGTCGAGCTCATGGAAACCAAATATCCGATTGTTTATGAGCGGTACGGCCTGGTGCCGGATTCTGGCGGCGCTGGCACATTTCGTGGCGGGTTAGGGTCTCAATTGGCGGTTCGTCTGCGCAAGGATCTCAATTTTTCGACCCGCATCGAGCGCATGCAATGCCCGCCCTGGGGTCTTGAAGGCGGGCAGGACGGATTTGGGAATCGGGTGGAGTTGGACATGGTCGGGGTCGACAATCCCGAGATGGTCAACGCCAAGGTATTTACCGCCCGGCTCAAGGCCGGAGACCTGTTCCGGGTGCGCGGCGGCGGTGGCGGCGGGTTCGGCCCGCCCTGGGAACGACCGGCGGAAAAGGTTCAGGAAGATGTCCGTCAGGGCTATGTCACGCTTGAGAGCGCGAAGGCAAATTACGGCGTCCTGCTGGACAGCGAGACGCTGGAGATCAATCACGAGGAATCCGACCGACTTCGCGCTCAACTGGCCGCTGCGGCGTGATTAATGCCGGTTGGCATGACCCGGCGTTGTCAGGGGCCGCTGGCACGGACATAATAACCATGTTGGGCGAGGATGTTTTCTCTCGCTGGCGAAATCGCGCCGCTGCGGCGCGCAAGATTAATAGAAATCCAGGCAACGACGCGGTCGTCATACATCCGCGCATTTTGGGAGGTGTAAGCCATGTTTAAAAATAGTTTGAGAGTTTCGGTAATCGGCACTGCGACGCTGATGGCCGCGGGACTGATAACAACGACCGGACTAAACGCTGCCGGTTATTACGAAGGCAAGACGATTACACTCATTGTCGGCTTTCCGGCCGGTGGTGGCGTTGATGCATCGGCGCGCGTGATGGCCGATCATCTGTCAAAGCATATTGAAGGCAAGCCGGATGTTATCGTCAAAAACATGTCGGGGGCTGCGTCGATCAAGGCGCAGAATTTTGTGTATGAAAAGGCCCGCCCGGATGGAACCACCGTGTTTTTCGGTCCCTGGTTTCCCATTGCCCAGATCGTGAAAGCGCCGGGCGTCCGATTCCGCTATGAGAAATTCACCGCAATTGCCGCTATGGCCGCCGGCCAGGCGATATTCTACGGTCGGGCGTCTCTTCTCCCCGGCGGCAGCAAAGATCCCAAGAACATCGTCAAGGTCAAGGGGCTCAAGCTCGCCGGCTCGCACCCGACAAATCCGATGGACGCCAGAGCGAGGCTGTCTCTCGATCTTCTCGGTGTAAACTACAACTACGTTCGCGGCTATCGTGGCAGCACCAAGATCCGGGCCGCCGTTCTCAATGGCGAGGTCGATGTCGGTGGCGATTCGATCCGCGGTTATCTCGGCGCGATCAAACCGACCATGGTCGCAACCGGCAAGGCGATTCCGCTCTGGACCTATCCTGTTCCGGATGCCTCTGGCAAGCTCGGTCGCGTAGCGGCAACACCCAATATTCCGACCGTGGCGGACGTTTATCGCAGCATCAACGGGAAGGCCCCCTCCGGCGCGACCTGGGATGCTCTTAAATTCATCCTCGAAGCCTATGGTACGGCGTCGCATTTCTATCTCGGCCCGCCGACCATGAACAAAACGGCGCGGGATGCGCTGAGCAAGGGGATTTATGCAACCGCCCGCGACAAAAAATATCTCGCGTCAGCCGTCAAACGCTTTAAAACCACGCCGGTTCACCGCGAATTGTCGCTTGCGGTTCAGGCGATCAAGAAACTGGCGAGCATCGACCCCAAGGTAAAGGCAACCATCCAGGCCCACGTAAAAGCCGGGCTTAAGTGATACGGGTATTGGCCAGCCCGTGGATCGGGCCGGCCAGCCTTTCCCTGATTCGTGAGTAAAGTTTCCAGACAGAAATGGACCCATTTTTTGCCGGGCTGATCGCAGTCTTTCAATGGCCTGCGCTTGGATATCTTGTACTCGGAGTTTTCCTCGGTATATGGCTTGGCGCTGTCCCGGGCCTCGGCGGAATCATCGGGCTCGTGCTTTTACTGCCCTTTACGTTCGGGATGGATTCTGTCTCGGCCTTTGCTTTGTTGCTCGGCATGTACGCGGTCACCACCACCAGCGATACGATTGCGTCGGTCCTTCTTGGGATACCGGGGACGGCGGCGTCGCAGGCCACAATTCTCGATGGGTTTCCGCTGGCGCAGCAGGGTCAGGCCGCCAGGGCATTCGGTGCCGCCTTCACGGTTTCCGCATTCGGCGGCGTGTTCG
>JABJKO010000215.1 GCA_018660305.1 Rhodospirillaceae bacterium | reverse complement strand
GCGCTCGCCCTGTCCGCGCGCCGCGGGATCGCTCGGATAGAGCGCGCCGTCACTGTATTTATTGGCCAAATACCGGATGATGGAATTTGATTCCCAAAGCACCAGATCGTCGTCGATGATGGTCGGAACCCGTGAATTGGGGTTCATCGCCAGATAGGAATCGTCGCGGGTTTTTCCGAAGACGCCGCCGTAATCCTCGCGCTCGAACGGAACGCCAAGTTCGCCGCAACACCACAGTACTTTTTGGACGTTCGAGGAGTTCCTCCGGCCCAGAATTTTCAACATGAGTGTCGACCCTCTCGGTTTGTTGCTGACAAACGATCACCGCCCCCTCTCAACGCATCGTTTCACCGCACAATTTCATATCCGAATTGATTGGGCAACGGACGTCGGAAACTACCAAATACATCAATCTGGAATAGCGGACGCCGGCATGGCCAACCCCGCCGCGCTGAAATTACAGGCTCATACGCGGGCGCTTGTGGTAAAAATATCGTGGGAAATCTGGGACGACTGAGGATCCATCATGCGACCATTAAAATTCGGTGTTACGGAGTTTGACCCCGCACGCGCGTTTCCGGGCTTCACAATGTTCGCCCCTTCCGGCGGCAAGGAATGCTTCCTGATCGATATGCGGGGCGAGATAAGAAAAAAATGGGACCTGCCGGGCACGCTGGGCAATTACGGACAGCTCCTGCCCAACGGCAATCTCCTGGTAACGCTCAAAACACCGGAGGGTCCGGACTTTATGCCCGGTGGCGGACACATCCTGGAAATCGATTGGGACGGTACAATCGTCTGGGATCATGCCGATCCTTTTCAGCATCATGATTTCAACCGCTGTCCCAACGGCAATACGGTCTATCTGGCGTGGGAACGGATCCCGATCGGGGAATCAAAAGCCCAGGGCGGTATGGCCGGCACCGAACACGAGGATGGCGGCATCTATCATGACGTGCTGAGAGAAGTGAATTCGGACGGCGATCTGGTGTGGGAATGGCGCATGGCGGATCATTTTCCGTTCGACCGGTTTCCTCTTCGCCCCAACCGGCCGCGCGAGGAATTTGCCCACGCCAACGCCTGTTTCGTTCAACCTGACGGGAACGTCATTGTGAGCTGGCGCGATCTCGACCTCATCGCCCTGATCGACCGCGAGACCGGCCAGTTCATATGGGAGATGGAAGACCGCCGGTGGGGCGGGCAACATGACCCCCGGTTGTTGGAGAACGGAAACGTCACCCTGTTCGCCAATGGCAGCGAGCAGGTGGGGCCGGAATTTTCACGGGTGCTGGAGCTGAATCCGGAAACGCAGGAGATCGTCTGGGAATATAAGGGGACACCGGTCGATACGTTTTTCTCCTCGCGCATCAGCGGGGCGCAGCGTCTGCCCAACGGCAACACCTTTATCTGCGAAGGCCGCCACGGACGGTTGTTCGAGGTAACGCCCGAGGGCGACATTGTCTGGGAGTTCGTCTCCCCCTACCAGCACGTCAGAGGCGATGGCCTCACCCGCCAGATTTTCCGGGCGCAACGTTATGGCGTCGGGTCTCCGGAAATCGCGGGCCGTCTCAAACTGGCAGAATAAGCCGCCCAAGGACGCCTGCACCTGCACGACAAGCTGGCGCTTTTCGTGCAGGTGTCACAGGAGGTATGGGGGGCCTGATCTCTGAACCGGGCCGGACTTTCCCCGCCCCCATACAGGTGGCTGTTTACAGGTTGCCTCACGTTGACAATCCCTATGCTATCCACCCTAATTACCTGGGGTTGATGATCGCAAAACTTTAACGTGTCAGGGGGATACAATGAGTACAGTCAAATCAATTGTAACAGCGGCACTCGGATCGGGGATAATAGCACTCGCCTCTTCGGCCCTTGCCCAAACAACAGTCACGTCGTTTGCACCATCTACAAACAAGCCCCCCGGTGTGTGGTTCGAGAATGATGTTCGACCTGGAGGAACGGCGAGTATCGCCGACCTGACGGGCGTGACCGGAGATCTCGAGAACGATCTGCAGCTTCCGGTCGGCGCCGCGAAAATCACCACGGACTTCACCAATGCCGCGAAGGCAGAGGTCGGCGTGGCGGACAATTATGGCAAGGTCGCTGGGATTCTTTCCTCTCTCCAGCTGTCCTACGACTGGCACAAGGCGGCCAATGCGGGACAGAACCCCAACGCCGCACCGTCGCTCAAACTGTCGTTTTTTAACCCCAGTTGTGTCGATGTTTCGAACAATCCCGGTAAGGATTGTTTTGGCGCGCTGGTCTACGAGGCCTACCAGAATGGCTTTGGAAATCATCCGGCAGAGGATACCTGGAATACGTCATCGGTAGACTACACCAGCGGCAAGTGGTGGTGGACCGGCGGCTTTGGCTCACCTAACCAGGCCGGCGGTCCGGCAAACAGGACTCTGGCGCAATGGGAAGCTCATCTTTCCTCCCTGTCGACCGATTTTGCAGGCGCCTCTCTGGTCCTCGTTAGTATCGGCGTGGGGAGCTACAATCAGGGGCAGGTCGGCTATTTCGACAATGTCACCATTGCCGGCACCAACGCCGATGCCAGCTACGACTTCGAGCCGGCGCCCACATTCGAAACACTGGGTGAGTGCATTTCGACGCTGATCGCCGATGACTGCACGGGCTTAAAAGGCAAGAGCCGGGCGATGTGCAGTCACGCCTCGCAAATGACCTGCTTCGACCTCTTCGGGGTCAAGTAACCTGACGGCAAATCGCAACAGCCCCGCCTTCGTGGCGGGGCTTTTTTTTGACAAGACCTACCCCAGATACGGCGATTTCACCCGCCCGGCAATCTCCGGTGAGTCGGGGGCATAACGATAGCAGCGGAACAGGGAATTGCCGGAGCCGCCGCGCTCGAGGCCGAACCAGTTATAGCCGCCGAAGTAGGGCGAGACATATTCCCAGACGATCTCCTGCTCCGGCGTGACTTCGAATACGCGGCCCATCTGGCCTTCGCAGATCAGGGTATTGCCGGAACTGAGCCGCTGGGCGCCGGAGATGTTGGGGCTGAAGAAACTCCAGGTGGGCTGGCCGCGATAATCCCACACCTCCTCGCCGGTCTCCGGGTTGAGTTCGATGACCCGGGAGAACGGGTTAAGCGGCGTGTAGATGCCGTTGGCGAAGAACAGCAGATTGCCATTGGGTAGCATCTGCACGTCGTGGGTGGTGCCCCACATGACGTCTTTTTTCATCCAGCGGAACTTCTTGGTCGCCCGGTCGATGATGGCCAGGGTATGGGTGCGCCGGAAGCTCACCAGCACGTCGCCGTTTTCCAGCGGAAAGCAGGCATTGGCGTGAGCGAATTCCTCGCGGTCGCAGACCTCGATCAGCGGGTGCGCCTCGATGTCCTCATCGAGATGGAAATGCCATTCCCAGACGGTCTCGCCGGCCGGATTTACTTCGCGGATGTAATCGCCATAAATCACGCCCTCATGTTCCGAGCCGGCAATGCCGCCGATCACCCGCTTCGCCGCCTCATCGGGCAACGGCTCCCAGCCGATATAGATTGTGTTGCCGTTTGGGCAGCGGCGGAAATCATGGTGCTGGGCATGGTCCTCATATTCCCAGACAACATTGCCGTCCCAGTCATATTCGCGCATCAGCCCGCCCTTGCCGCGCCGCAGCGGCGGGCCCTCCGTCGTCCTTCCCGACCACAGAAGATTGCCGGTGGGCAGCAGATAGGCGTAATTCCCCGGCGTCAGCGGAAAATTCCATTGATGCAGCACCTCGCCCCGCATGCCGACGATGTAGGCTTCCTTACCCACCAGCGGCACAATCAGATTGTAGCCGAAGGTCGCTTTATCTTCGTTGTTGAGCAGAATTCCCGTATCGCGATGCCGCATGTTTTTCTCCCTGTTGCCGGTCTGTTTTACGACAGTTTCTGGGCCGCTTCACCCATACAATACGCGTCACCCTCGGACCCAAGTGCGCTTCACGCCCATGGCCGAGGATCTTTCTCGCCGTGAGACTCCATTGTTGGGAGATCCTCGGATCAAGTCCGAGGATGACTGCTTGGTGAGTGCCGGAACTGGTGCATTTTCTACAACGAATAAAATGCGCTACCCTCTCTGTTCACGGTTGCCCTTGTGATGGACGTTATCATGCCCGACGATCTGCCTTACGCCCTAGGCCCCGATCCCAACACCCGCGCGCCAGGCTGGACGCTGCCGGACGGCGCCTGCGATACGCATTTCCATATTTTCGGGCCGCCCGACAAGTTTCCGTTTGCCGAAACGCGGCGCTACACGCCGCCCGGCGGTCCGCTGGAAAATTACCGGAAGGTCCAAAAGATCACCGGGCTGACCAGGGCCATCGCGGTTCAGCCGACAGCCCATGGTATGGACAATTCGGCGATCCTCGATGCGGTGGCGCGCTCCGACGGCAATATGCGCGCCGTCATCCGGTTCAACGAAAAAACCACCGATGCGGAACTTGAAAAACTGCATGAACAGGGCACGCGCGGCGCAAGGTTCTC
>JABJKO010000025.1 GCA_018660305.1 Rhodospirillaceae bacterium | reverse complement strand
CCTTTCCCCCGATGCAACTTTTATCCAGTCCGATTACAAGTTGGTATTCGCCAACGATGCCTTTCTGCGTCAGGTCGGAGCCGGTTCCCTTAATGAGGTGATCGGAATACCCTTGATTGATTTTGTTCATCCCGACCACCGTGACAAAGTCTCTGCGCGCCGCGAGAACATGTTTGCCAGCGATGAACCGATTGCACCGGTGGAAGTGAAGCGACTGCGTCTGGATGGCAGCGAATATTATGCAGAAATAGCCGCAGCGCGATTGACATGGGAGGGCAAACCGGCCGCTCAGGTGGTGTGTCGCGACATCACCGACCGCAAGCGCGTCGAAGATAAATTGCGTGAGAGCGAACAACGCTATCGCGGCGTTGTCGATATGTCTCCTGAGGCGGCCATAGTCTATGTTGACCGCAGGCTGGTATTTGCCAATCAGGCGTTTCTGGATCAGGTGGGTGCTTCCTCCCTTGATAAGGTGTTGGGAAAGCTCTCGGAAGACTTCATTCATCTTGGCGACAGGGAAGCCTCACAGGCACGGCGCGAAGAAATGTTGATCAGCAACCAACCAATCGGGCTGACAGAAATAAGGCGGTTGCGGTTGGATGGCACCGAGTATCCTGCCGAAGTGGCTGCCACCCAATTGTTGTGGAATGGTAAACCCGCCATTCAGCTTGTATGTCGCGACATCACCGACCGTCATATTGCCGAAGAAAAACTGCTTGAGAGCGAGGCGCGCTATCGGCGGGTAGTTACCCTTTCCCCCGATGCAACTTTTATCCAGCTAGATTACAAGTTGGTATTCGCCAACGATGCTTTCCTGCGTCAGGTCGGAGCCGGTTCCCTTGATGAGGTGATCGGAAAATCTTTGTATGATTTTATTCATCCTGACGAGCGTGAAAAAGTCTCTGCACGTCGCAAGAATATGTTTGCCAGCGATGAGCCGATTGCACCGGTGGAAGTGAAGCGATTGCGTCTCGATGGCAGCGAATATTATGCGGAAATAGCCGCAGCGCGATTGACATGGGACGGCAAACCTGCGGCTCAGGTGGTGTGTCGCGACATCACAGAACGTAAAAAAATAGAATCCGCGTTGCAGGCTGCCATGGATGACGCAGAACTCGCCAGCCGCGCCAAATCAGAATTTCTCGCCGGCATGAGCCATGAGTTGCGCACGCCTCTCAACGCGATCATTGGTTTTTCGGATATTATGAAGAAAGAGGCTCTCGGTCCGGTGGGAAGCCCCCGATATCGCGAATATGCCGGTGACATTCATTCTTCCGGCGAACACCTGCTTGCCCTGATCAATGACATTTTGGATATATCGAAAATCGAAGCAGGCGAAGGGGAACTGCATGAAGACAATGTCGATCTCGCGGACATAGTCCGTTCCTGCGCCACCATGATCAAGGAGCGTGCCCACAAAGGCGGTATTGCCCTGATGACTGATGGTATCGATGGCACGGTCCCTTCATTGCGGGCTGATCCGCGTCGATTGAAGCAGATACTCATCAATCTGATGTCCAACGCGGTCAAGTTCACCGAGGCGGCTGGCACGGTCACGATCAAGGTTTGGCACAATCCTGTTAGTGGCCATGTGATCCAGTGTATAGACACGGGAATAGGGATCGCTGTCGATGACATTCCGAAGGCGCTGGCGCAATTTCAGCAGGTCGATGGAACCCTGAGCCGCGAACAGGAGGGCACCGGCCTCGGTCTACCGCTGACGAAGTCCTTGGTCGAACTTCACGGCGGCACGCTTGACCTGCAAAGCGAGATCGACAAAGGCACGACAGTCACAGTGAAGCTGCCAGTTGATCGGACTGTAAGCAGCGATGGCATTGCACAATCGGCCTGATCACTGATCGGTAAATGGTGGGTAATCCATCCAGAAGAGTCCGTTTCCAACCTGAACAGCGGCGGGGCGTGCCATATGATGTGCTTGGCCTGGTCGTAGTATCCAAACAGGATGGCCCACAACCCGCCGCCGCATAGCCAAGGCTGATGCGCCAGCCATGGCCGCCCTAGGGTCTGTATCCCGCCGGCCTCACGACGCGGTACGGATACGGTCGAGCACCGGCAGCAGGTACTCGCGGAATCTCGCGGGGTTTTCGTTGATGCAGAAATGTCCCATTTCGGTCATCACGGTAAACTCGGCGCCCGGCACCTTGTCGGCGATCTTCCGGGTGGTCTCCGGCGGGACCGTGAAGTCGTAATCGCCGGTGAGCAGGAACAGCGGACACAGGTCGGTATCGATGGACGCCACCTGATCGCGGAAGTCATAGGGAAAGCGGTCGCCCTTGAACACACCAGGACCGCTGCACATATACTGCCACAATGTCTCCCAACGGGTTTCCTCGGGGCTTTGCGGCGCCATCATGCCGGACACCATGCCGGCCGAAGCCTCTCCGCCATGAATGTTGGGATGGTGGCTCGCCCAGCTATGATTGCCCCAGGGCGGCTGATAATCCGACGCCTCCAGCCCGATCAGCGCGCGAAACTCGGCGGCATGATCGATGGCGAGTTTGACCACGATGCGCCCGCCGATGGAGCACCCTATGACCGCCGGCCGGTCTAGTTCAAGCGCCTGACAGAAGGCACGGATCACCTCCACATAGCTCTCGACCGTGAGTTGATAGGTTTCGTGATTCCAGCCGGCCGGCGGCAGGGTCTTGCCGTGCCATGGCAAATCGAAGGCGATAACCCGGAAATTATCGGTGATGGCCTCATCGATCATGAGATGGCGGTACTGGCGCCCGTCGGCCCCCGCGGTATGCAGGCAGACCAGCGGAATACCCTGGCCCGCCTCCTCGAAATAGACGCGGTTGTCGCGCCCGCCCAGGGTCAGATGGATATACCGTCCCGTGATGGGTTCGATCATCGAATCCCGGACCGGCTTGACCGGGTTGGCCGCCGGTTCTGTCTGCGGCTGCCGTGGCGCGGCAAGTACGTCCTTGATGTAGAGAAGATTGGCCATGAAGGGATGTAAATCGCCCTCGATACAGAACTCCCCGCGCTTGACCAGGGCAAGAATATCGTGGGACTGCGGCGGTGGGATAGCCAACCAGAATTGCTGCCAACCCTCGACTGTACCACGCACCGCAAACGCGTATGGACGCAGCGGAAACGGGCCGCGCTCGACTGAGGCGACGCGGCCTTTTTCGATACTGACCATAAAGGGCGCATCGCCGATCTCGACCAGAAAATCGACCGTTAGAAAACGGCCACGATGGACCAGGAAATCATCGCCGTTTACCAAGTCCGGTAATTGCGTGATCGCGTCTGCCGGATCGCTTTCGATCTCTGATGTCGCCATTCCGCCCTCCCCGGTTTTCGCCGAATGCGCAGAGGTGACTCTATCTTCCGAGCCACCGCCTGACTAGCCGGGGCCAGCCCTTAGTCGAAGCCGTAGAGCCGTGCCGGGTTATCCACCAGCAGCTTCTTCCGTAGGGCCGGGTCGCTCGCATAAGTCGGAATCAGATCCACCAGATCGCCGTCGTTGGTGGCGCCTTGCGGTCCGATACCCGGATGTGGCCAGTCGGTGCCCCAGATCACCCGGTCGGGCGCTGCCTCTACCAGGGCACGGGCGATCTCGGCGGCATCGGCAAAGGGATAGGGCTGGCTCGAGATCCGGTCGATTCCGGAAGTTTTCACCCAGCCACCGCCCTCGGTGAGCAGCCCTATAAGAGACCGGAAGGAATCCTGATCCGTGCCGCCCGCCGCGGGATCGATTCCGGCGAAATGATCAAGCACGGGGGGCACCGGCAAGTCCCTCAGAAAATCCGCATAATCCAGAATCATGTCACCCTTGAAATGAAACAGAATGTGCCAGCCAAGGGGCGCCAGCCGGTCGGCCATGCGCCGGACCACATAATCCTCCAGCGGAATGCCGCTCATGGCCGGGCTATAGCGAATGCCGCGAAATCCCGCCGCATGCAGTTCTTCAAGCCGCGCGTCGGTTATGTCGTCATCGACCAGAGCCACCGCCCGCATGGGCCTTGTACTGGTCGCAAGAGCATCGAGGGTGACCGACAAATCGGTGCCGTGGGTGCCACCATGGACGATCACGCAACGGTCGGCACCGATTGTCCCATGCATGGCATGGAGGTCTTCCTTCGGTGCGTCGAAACCCCGCTTTGCATTGGCCGGCGGGAACGGAAATTTTTCGGCGGGACCGAACACATGCACATGACAATCGCAGGCGCCGGGCGGCAAAACGAAATTCGGCTTTTTAGTGTCCGGATCGGGACCGCCGCGCGGATTCCGCACCCGGTCTTGCGGCGCGTCTGCCATGGCGGGCTTTTCCTTCAGTCGCGGAAATTGACGTATTGCAGCGGCTGGCCCATCTTGCTTTCCTTGATCAAGGCCATCGCATCCTGCAGATCGTCGCGCTTCTTACCGGTGACCCGGAGTTCATCACCCTGGATCGCGACTTGGACCTTCATCTTCGATCCCTTGATAGTCTTGACGATTTTCTGCGCCAGTTCGCGCTCGACACCCTGCTTGATAAGCACTGTCTGGCGCATGGAGTTACCGAAAGCCGCCTCGGCTTTCTGAAAATCCAGCGAACCCACGTCGACCTTGCGCTTGGCCAGATGCCCGCGCAGCAGTTCCTGGACCTGCTTCAGCTTCAGCTCGTCATCGGCTTTGATCTCCAGCGTCTCCTCTTTCCGTTCGACCGCACACATGCTGCCCTTGAAGTCGTAACGCGTGCCGATCTCGCGCATGGCGCTCTGGACAGCATTATCGACCTCCGGAATATCGGTACGCGATACAATATCGAATGAAGGCATGGTTTCTCTCCCTGACTGGATGGGGATACCCGAACAAGACATCAATAATAGCAGGCAGACGGCGAATCACACGTGTAGCCGCCGCTCGCCACAGGGGGCGAGCCGGGTTAAGATGGCTCTGCTTGCAAAATGAGAAACCCGGCAAAATAGGCGATCATCCCATGACAAAAGCAAAAGCCCGCGCACGCGCCAAGGCGAAAGCCGGAGAAAAAGCCAAAAAACGAGCCGCCAACGCGGCCCAGCCTGAACAATCTTTTCAGACCGGAAAATTCGATCCCGGTAATCATGGGGCAAAACGGCCCGGGATGAACGTCAACACCAAGGTCGCCGCCACCGCCAAACGCGGCGCGGCCCGTTCGAACTAGATTTTTTTCCAGGTCCCGTCGGGCTGACGGCAAGCCTTACCATAGGCATTCTGCAATTTACCGCCGATGACAATCTGGGTCTGATATTCGCGGCAATAGGTACCGTTTCTGGTTTGGTAAGTGCGTGTCGGCGTGACCTTATATTGGCCCTGCCGGTCCGGGTTTTTCCAGACCACGGTCTTGCCGGTCTGCGCCCGTTCCAACGCTTGCCCAACGCAGTTCTGGTCGACCTGATCCATGGCCCGCCCGAGATTGCCACCGACCAGCACCCCGACGATTGCGCCGCCAAGGGTCGCGAGTGTCCGCCCATCGCCTTTGCCGAACTGTGAGCCCGCGGCGGCACCGACCGCGCCGCCGAGTATGGCGCCGATGACGTCGCGGTTGCATCGACCCAAGCCGGATTCCGGTACTTTGATCAGATCCGTGGGGCCTGCCTCATGAACGACCCCCTGATGCCTGTAGCGAACTGTCCGTTTACCGCGATAGCCCCAGGCGGGCGCCCAGGCCGGTGGCCCCCCGCGATTCATTTTGTGCGATTTCTTGTATTTTTTGGAATGGCCGGGTGGGTTATGGCCCGGTCGGTGATGAGCCAGCGCGCTGGTGACGACGCTCAACGCGAAGGCCGCCACTAAAAGAGTGCCCAATAAGGCTTTCGGATTTTGGCGTTTCATGATTTCCGCGTACTCCTTAAGGATGATTCACCTAATTCGGATTTGTCGCGACTCTAAATACCCTAAATAATCTAACCAATTCACTTAGAAAAAGGGGTACCCATTGTGAAAAAACTGACAATTCTACCGGCGTTGATTCTTGCTGCCTGCCTTATGCCCTTGTCGGGTGGGGCATCGGCCACTGAATGCTATGCCGTCAGAAATGCAGAGAGCAGCAAAGTCAAAACCATCAACGTCTCGCCAACGGCACAGGTGGGTACGATCAGACTGGACCTCGTCAACGGGGCGGGCCAAAGGGTCTTCAAGGAAAAAGGGAACCTCGTCGGGACCGTGACCAGCGGAGGGTTTGGTTTCACAATTTTGTCGCATACCGCAAATTTTGCCGGCAGTTCGTTCGTCACCGAAGGTGATCTTGCTATTGTTACCGGTATCCGTGCCGTCGATGCGCAAGGGATCCCCTGTTCCTTCTTCATTGACGAAACAATTTCCCATATTTCCACCGGCACGGGGATATTTTCCAACGTGGAAAGCGTCAATATCAAGGCGGATGGTTATATCTCATTCTGTCCCGCGGAGAACGAAAACCAGTTTTCGCTTTCCGGCGAGGTCTGCGTCGGCAACTAGAGCTGTGTTATTTATGACGGCCGATGATTTCCCGGGCCTTGGCGGCCTTTAGGGCGCAATTCTGATATTCGCTGAATTGCTGTTGCGTTCGCGCAGCAGCAATGAGGCCCGCCGCCTTGGCCCAATCTATGGCACGCCCCAGATTGTTGGCCTTGGCGTTGCCTAACGCACGCTCGGCCGCCACAACGCCGGACTGGCAGGAGGGTCCCAGTCCACGGTCCCCTGCATCCATGCAACCGGACAGAAAAACCATGGTCCCAATGGCCAGAATTTTTGATAAATGATGCTGTTTCATCCGCGGGAAACCTCAGCTGCTGGTGAACCTCTATTTGGCCGGAGAATATCACCGGATGGCTAATGTAATGACAATATTGCCCCTATCACCTTTTGGCTTAGTCCTTCAGCAGCAATGGCTAAAAACGGACGTGATTTCCGCGTCCTTAATTTCCGCTAAATCCTGATTCCAAGAAATTTCGCCGCGTTGGCGCCGAGGATGGCATCCTGGGCGGCTTTCGAAATGTTGCGGGCGCTGCGCACGAACTTGACCGGATTCTTTTCACCGAACGGATAGTCGGTGCCCATCATGATGTTCTTTGTGGGCACTTTCTTCGCCAGAAATTCCAGCATGTCGGGGTTGAACAGCACGGTCTCGTAATTAAACCGTTTCAGATACGAGCTGAAACTGCCCTTGAGTTGGCCGCCGGTATGGCCCATGCGCTGCACATGATCATGGCGCCCGGTATAGAACGGCAGATAGCCGCCGCCATGGGCGATGGCGACCTTCAGCTTGGGAAAATCGTCCATCACCCCGTCATAGACCAGAGAGCCCTGGGCCAGCGCCTCTTCCAGCGGCTGGCCGACGGTGATGAGCTGGTAATGGGGGCGCATGCGCGGATCGGTGCTGCCCGTGGGGTGGATGAAAATGGCCGCGCCCAGCGCCTCGGCCTTGCGCCAGAACGGTTTGAATTTCTTGTTGCCAAGCTCGTCGCCATTGACGTTGGAGCCGATGATCACGCCCTTGAGCCCGTTTTTCGTGACGGCGCGTTCAAGCTCCTTCACCGCCAGCTTCACATCCTGGAGCGGCACAGAGCCGATGCCGACGAGCCGGTCGGGATGTTCCGCCACCGCCTCGGCAACGCGGTCATTGCTTTGCTGCTCCATCTTGAGCGCCGCCTGCGGTTTGGCCCAGTAGGTGCATTGCTGCAGGATGCTGGGGCTGATGATCTGAATATCGATCCCCATCTGATCCATTTCCTTGAACCGCAGCTTCATATCCGACATGCGGTCCAGTGCCGGCTTGGGTATGCCGATGCCCTTCGCGCCCGGCTTCGTCTTGGCGATGGCGCGGGCAAATTGGGATTGCCCGAAGGTGATTTCAAGCACCTCCGGCACCGCGATATGGGCGTGGAAATCGATCACCACCGGTTTACTCCGGCGGATTTTTGCCGGTGCCTTCTTCTTCACGGGCGCTCTGGCCATGATTTTCTCCCCTGTTATCGAGTTGTAATTATCCTAAGCGACCGCGGTCGGCAGCGGGCTGCGATCGACCAGTTCCATCTGTCGCCGGGCCAGCCGTTCTGTCAGTTCGGCCCGCACCGAGGCGTGCGATGCATCGTCCCACAGATTGTCCATTTCATCCGGATCGTTCTCGAGATCGTAAAGCTCGCCCCAGGAAACACCGTGGCTCATGGTCATGCGCCAGCGCTCCGTGATGAGCGTGCGAATGCGTGGCGGGCTGTCATAGCCGAAATAAGACCGCTGCTGGTCGTCTTCGATCAGCACGGAATCGTGGATCCTGTCGGCCGTGCCTTCGACAAGCGGCAGCAGGCTTTGTCCCTGATAGCCGTTATAGGGAGCGATCCCGGCCCGATCGAGCACCGTCGCCCCGATATCGATGGTGCCGGCCAGCGCCGAGCACACGCCCGGCTTCGCGGCATCCTTGGTATCGGCCCAGATAAACGGCACGTTGGTGACGCCCTCATAATGGGCCGGGCCTTTTAGCATCAGTCCGTGATCGCCGAGAAAATCGCCGTGATCGGCAGTGAAGATAACCACCGTGTTGTCCGCTAGACCCAATTCTTCCAGCTTGCCCAACGCCCGGCCGATGGCATCGTCGACCATGGTGATCATGCCGCAGGTCAGCGCCATGGCTTCCAGCGCTTCCCGCTCCCGTACCGCGAAGGCATTCTGCGAATGGATAACCGCGGTGCCGTCATCGCGCGCCGTCTGGGCCCAGGCCACATGGGGCGGTGGCGTGCGATTACCGGGATGGAAGGAATCCGGCAGCGTCATGTCGTCGGGACTGTACATGTCCCAGTACTTGCCCGGCGGGGTGAAAGGATGATGGGGGTCGGGAAACGACATGGCGGCATAGAATGGCGCGTCGCCGTCATCGGCGGCGTAGCGGTCGAGAAAATCCACCGTCATATCGCCCACATAATTGGTGGGATAAAACTCCTCGGGGATGGCGGTGCGCCAGGCCTGCGGACAGATATAATCGTGCGGCAGGCTGTTGTCCGGCCCCCGCAGACCATCGGCATTCTCAACCCGTTCGCGGAGCCAGTGATCGTAATTGCCACCAACCTCGTCACCATGCTTGGTGCAGAGATCCACGTGGTCATAGCCATAAAACGGGAGATTGACCCGGTAGTTGGGATCGGTGCTCCAGCTCGGCGGCTGCTCCTGATCGTAGCGCTCTTCTTCGGGCGCCGGCTTTAGTGCTTCGGCAAACTCACCGGTAGGCCATGTCTGCCCCGCCGGCGGATCATCGCGCTGCATGATGGGCTCACGGGTTTCGAAATTCTGCAAATGGCTCTTGCCCAGAAGTGCCGTGCGATAGCCATTGGCCCGCAACAGATCCACAAAGGTATTGGACCGCAGCGAAAGCGATATCCCGTTATGACGCACACCATGAAGCGACGGCATGCGACCGGTCATCAGGGTGGCGCGGTTAGGCTGACACACCGGGTTTGCCACGTAGAACCGGTCGAAACGCCGGCCGCGCGCGGCGACGCTGTCGAGATGCGGTGTCCTGAGGACTGGATGTCCGCTGCAGCCGAGATAATCAGCGCGGTGCTGGTCGGTGATGATAAACAGAAAATTGGGCCGATTTGTCATTCTTAGGAATTCCTCAACGCGATACCAAAGGATGGCAGACCCGCAAAAGCATGATCGCAAGGCGCACGGCACACAACCCCCAACTGGCTGGAGATCCCGCCATTTCGCGAAGAAAAATGTAATAAGCGGCAGAGAACGCTATCGCGCGGGTATTTTCTGAGGTTCTTAAGACCCGACTACTTTAGCCCGGACAGATAATTGAGACCGAGAAGCGCGACCAGACCACCCAGCAGACAAACCAGGGTCACGAGAACCGGAACCACGACATTCGTTTCCTTTTTTTGGGGGCGCCTGCCGCCCTTGCGCGCGGGTTCCCTACCCGTGCCGCCGCCCGGTCCGGCGCGCTTGGGTTTAGATCTGGAGTCAGCCGGGACGGATCTTTTGCTTTTCGCCGCACCGCCCCGGAACACCGTGCGGGTCTTGGTCAGGTTACTTACTTCGTCGAAATTTTCTTCGACAACCCTGACACCGGAGTAACGGTTGCCCTCCACGACCCGCTTGGCTTCGAAGATAGCAAGCTCGCGGTCATCGAAGACAGAATCGACTTTCCAGACTCTGTCTCTGTACGTATGAATTTCGTATGCGCGCATAACAGAACCGCTAACGTGAGATCAGTGCGCGAGAAGTTCGGCGTGTTCGACGATCCGGCAATTGGCCGCGCCGAGGATTCCGGTGATGGTTTCGCCATCGTCGCTCATGGGCAGAAGGATGCTGCGATATAACAACGTCGTCCCATCGGCAGTGACCAACTCGCCGCCCCGGGAAACAGGCGCCCCTTTGTCCAGAATTTCATCCATATAGGCGATGGCGGCGCCAGGAAGACAATCATTCGGAGCGGCACTGACCGGACGACCGACCAAGGGTGCCTCGAGATGGGCCGCCAGTTCTTCGCCAACCCCGACAAAGGTCGGAGCGGATGTCACACCCTCCAGATCCACAACAAAACTATGGGTCTCTATATCCGGATTATCGGAAAAATCCACGTCTGAAAATCGGGGTAAGGCACCCTCATGGCGGATGGACCGCCAATGGGCCAACAAACGTTGCACCAGACGCCGCTCGGCTCCTGGCGGTAAATCGTCGGTAATCTCCGTTTTCTCGGTGCTGTCCGGTAAATTTTCCATGTCTCTGTCTGCCTTCGTTAATGGAGAGACGGGTCGTGACAACGTCACGATCATTCGGTAATTACCCTTTAAGGGTGCAAAACAATTATATAATTCACTTACTTAGGGGACAAACAGCCCGCCTGGTGAAAATTTTATGCCAGAAAACCATTATGTATCGTTAACGATCTTCCGGAGGTCCGGGCAATATCAGTCCTCGAATAGACGGAACATGGTCGCCATTTTTGGCAAGGGTGATGCGAAATACTTCGAGAAACTGAAGCCTCCCGCCGGTCGCTCCCGTTGACCGCACGGTCTGCCCCTGTAGAGTGCCGGGCCACAATCAAAAACACGTCTTCAGGGGATCTTATGCGATACGACTTCGTACCACCGCCCAAGCGCCAACCGCTGGTCTGGCCAAACGGCAAGCGCCTGGCCGTTCAGGTGACACTCAATCTCGAATATTGGGACATGCTGAAGGATACGGATTCGCCCTATTACGCCGGCGGGCCGGCGGTGATCCCCGATCCCATAGCGGGACGCATTCTCGATGTGCCCAATTTCAGCTGGCGGGAATACGGACAGCGGGTCGGAATCTGGCGCATGATCGAGGCGTTCGACAGCGTCGGCGTGCCAGCAACCTGTACCATCAATGCAAAGATCGGTTTGGAGCGGCGCGATATCCTCGATGCCGTCATGGAACGCGGCTGGGAACTGGTGGCGCATAATTATGAGCAGGGTGATCTCCTCACCAACTACCAGTTCGACCGGGCAGAAGAAGAAGCGCTGATCAAGAGCGCGCTTGATGTGTACGAAGAGGTTGTCGGTCGTAAGGCACGGGGCTGGCTCTCCTCGTCCCTGCGCAGCACGCCCAATACACCGGATATCCTCACGCAGAACGGGCTGTCCTTCATGTGCGATTACATGAATGACGAGCAGCCCTATCTGATGCGGACCGACCACGGGCCGCTGGTGTCGGTGCCATATTCAGTGGAGATCAACGATTTTACCTTCTTCCACCGGCGCGGCATGTCGACCACCGAGGCCCTTGACGTGCTCAAGGAACAGTTCGACCAGCTTTATCTGGAAAGCGAGCACACCGGAAAACTCATGAGCGTCGGGCTGCACCCGCATGTCTCGGGCCATCCCTATCGCATCCGGGCAACCCGCGAGTTCCTCGAATACGCCAATAGCTTCGATGACGTCTGGTGGGCCACCCGCGAGGAAATCGCCGACTGGTATCTGGAAAACCATGCTTCCCACATAACGCCGCAAAGCGCCTGATCCCATGCTCATCCTTCAGCAGCTGGTGAACGGGCTCATGCTCGGCGGCGTCTATGTCATGGTCGCGGTGGCGTTCACGCTGATTATCGGGATGCTGAACTTTCTCAATTTCACCATCCCGGCGCTCTTCATGTTTTCCGCCGTCATGATGTGGGCGACCATGACCGGCCATTTGCCGTTCGGCAATGACCTGATACTGGCCGTCTTCGGTGCGGAATATCGCTGGATCGCGGGGATTATCGTCGCCTTGACCGTGACCGCCCTGATCTCGCTGGTGATCGAACGCTTCACCTACCGCTATATGAAGGCGAAATACGGCGACGCCACCGAACACGCCCTGCCGCTGGTCAGCTCGCTCGGATTTCTCATCATTTTCGAGCATCTGGTGATTAGCAGCTGGGGCTCGGATCCGCTGAGCCTGACGTCGCCCTTCGGCAACGCGACGTTTGAGATCAACACCCTCCTGTTCAGTGTCCCGCAACTCATCAGCCTCGCTCTGTCACTTCTGGTGGTGATCCTGCTGAGCGTCATGCTGAAAGCGACCAAGCTCGGCCGCGCACTCCGGTCCATCGCCGAACGCCCCGACACCGCCACCCTGATGGGTGTGGAAGTGGGGCGCATCGTGCCACTGGTCTATGTCATTACCGGGCTGCTGTGCGCCATATCCGGGGTGTTGTTCACCATCAACTACACCACCATCGACGCCTATGTGGGTGACACGGTGGCAACCGTCGCCATTGCGGGCATGGTGCTGGGCGGGCTCGGCAATGTGTGGGGCGCCATTGTCGGCGGGTTGTTTGTCGGCATCCTGGAGGTCATGTCCATCCACGTCGTCGGGGCCGACTTTGCCAAGGTGCCGATCTGGGGGCTGCTGTTGATCATCCTGGTGGTCAGGCCCACCGGGCTTTTTGGCCACACGCTGATCGGCAAGGGTAAGTTCTGATGAGCGGCTATCTCGAATCGCAGCTCATAATTTTGTGCCTCAGCACGATCTATGCCTATGGCATCTTTCTGCCGGCTGCGTCGGGCCAGCTCAATCTCGGCGCGGCGGGATTTATCACGCTGGGCGCCTATGCCAGCGCCTGGTTCAACGCGAGCACGGGGGCGGAACTGCCCATGTGGCTCAGCGTCATTCTGGCCATGCTGTTCACCGGCACCATCAGCCTCGCCATATCCCTTCCGATCCTGCGCACCCGCGGCGTCTATATGGTGCTGGCGACCTTTGCCTTCGCCGAGGTGGTCTCAGGCATCGCCATCAATCTGGAATTCGTCGGCGGCGCCGCCGGATTTCCGGTCGACGACCATGCCGATGTGACGGTCATCGTGCCGGTCGCCATCGCTGTCATCTTTTTCAGCTTCTACATCATGTCGACCCGGTTCGGCCTTGCGCTCCGCTCAATCCATGACGATGACAGCGTCGCGACCCTGTTTGGCGTCAATGTACGCACCGCCAAAGTCGCCGCCTTTACCCTCGGCGCCATGCTGATGAGCCTTGGCGGGTCACTTTATGGCCATCACTATAACTATATCGAAGCACAGACTTTCAACGTGCTCCTGAGCATTTATATTCTGCTCTATGTTCTGATGGGAGGCACCCAGACAGCTTGGGGACCGCTGATCGGCGCGGCCTTCTTTACAATAATCCCCGAAGCGCTGCGTGAAATCGCGGAATCCCTCGGCCTGACGTGGCTCGCCGAAGGCCGCTTCATCCTGTTTGGCGTCTTTATCGTACTTCTGATGGTGTTCCGCCCCGAAGGCGTGATGACCCGCACGCTGCAGGACCGGCTCGGCGGCAATTTGTTCCGCCGCAGGGCGGCTGTTAACGAAGGGGCGGCAGGCGAATGAGCGATCCTATCCTCACCATCGCCGGGATGCACAAGAGTTTCGGCGGACTCAAGGTGATCGATGACGTGTCGTTCGACGTCCGCCGGGGCAGCCGCACCGCGCTGATCGGACCAAACGGGGCCGGCAAGACCACCATCTTCAACCTGCTGACCGGCGTCTACGAGGTCGATGCCGGGACAATTTCGCTCGATGGTCATGACATCACCCATGTGCCGGCACAGAACCGGGTAACCGTGGGCATGTCGCGCAGTTTCCAGAATATCCGCCTCATGCCGCATCTCAGTACGGTGGAAAACGTCATGCTGGGCCAGCATGCCCGCGCCCGGTCATTGCGTGACTTGCTTTACCCGCTGGGAATGCTGCCCCGGAATCGCTGGAAGAATGCCGCGGAGGCGGCCCTGCGCGATGCCGGAATCGGGACCTACCCCGGCGAGGTGGTGGCTAATCTGCCCTATGGGGTGCAGAAACGGATCGAGGTGGTCCGCGCCATGGTCTCCCAGCCCAAGCTGCTGCTCCTGGATGAGCCGGCCGCCGGACTGAATGAGACGGAAACGCGCCAGCTTCAGGAACTGCTCCAGCGGGTCTCCGACCAGGGTGTCACCATCCTGGTAGTAGAACACGACATGCATTTCGTCCGTAATCTGTGCGACCACATCGTGGTCCTGAATTTTGGCCGCAAGATTTTCGAGGGGACCGCCGACGAAGTCCACGGCGACCCGGCCGTGCTCGAGGCGTATCTCGGCACCGACAGCAAACTGGCGGCAAATGATGCTTCTTGATGTTCAAGGCCTTGATGTCCGCTACGGCCGCAACCACGCGGTAAAGTCGGTGGATGTAACACTGGATCAGGGCGAGATCGTCACTGTGCTGGGTGCCAATGGCGCCGGTAAGAGCTCGCTGCTCAAGGCAATCCTCGGTACGGAAAAATCCGGTGGCCGGGTTCTGTTCGATGGTATGGATATCAGCAACTGGAGTGCACCCAAGCGGGTCCGGAAGGGCCTGGTGCTGGTGCCCGAAGGCCGACAGATATTTGTCAGCCTGACGGTGCATGAAAATTTGCAGATGGGGGCCTATTGCCGCGCCGACGATATTTCCCGCGAATGCGAGGCCATCTATGACCGGTTTCCCAATTTGGCGGCAAGGCGCGACATGCCCGCCTCGGTCCTGTCGGGCGGCGAGCAGCAGATGCTGGCCATTAGCCGGGCGCTGCTGGCCAAACCCAAACTGATGATGCTCGATGAGCCGTCGCTGGGGTTAAGCCCCATCCTGGTCGCCACCCTGTTCGATCTGATCGGCGAATTAAACCGCGACGGGCTGACCATCCTGCTGGTCGAACAGAACACACACATGGCGCTGCAGGCCGCGAACCGTGGCTATGTGCTTGAACTCGGCACCGTCGTGCTGTCGGGCGATGCCAATACCCTGCAAGCGGATTCGCGGCTCGAGGCCGCGTATCTCGGTGGCGGGTAAATACTGCGAACCCTCACGCCATTGACGCCCTGCCTGCGTCATATAGGCTGCGCGGCAATAACCACGCCATCAATTTTCAATAAGGAAGCGGATTATGAGATTTTCAGGGAGTGCGTATTTAGTTGGCGCCATTGCGGGGATCGGTCTGACAGCTTCGGCCGTACCGGTACAGGCCGCCGACATTGTTCTGGGGCTGAGCTTTGGCAAGACCGGTCTCTATTCGACCATCAACAAGACAACGGAAATTGCCGTCGATATCGCGGCGGCCGAAATTAATGCGGCCGGTGGCATCAACGGCAAGAAGCTCCGTATCGTGAAATTCGACACGGCGGGCGATCCCAAGCAGGCGGTGGTCGCGGTGCGTAAATTCGCCCGCGATGACGGCGCGCTGGGCGTGATCGGTCCGTTCTCCTCCAGCGAGGCGCGGGTCGCCTTTGCCGCCGGCGAACGCGAGAAGATCGTGCAGATACCAAATGCGTCTTCGGCACCGAAACTCGCGGACAAGTTTTCCTACGCCTACCGGCTGACCGAGAGCGAATACCTCCAGTTCATCCGGGTCGTAAAGACCATGAAAAAGCGCAACGCCCTCAAGAAATCGGTCGCCATCATGTATGGCACCGATGACGTGGTCTCCAAGGCGGTCGGGCTGTTCATCATGAAGCCCATCCTGACCAAGGAAAAAATCAAGATCACCGGTCCCATCGGGTTCGCCACCAAGGCGTTCGATCTGTCGCCGCAGGTCTCCCAACTCAAGGGCAAGGCCATCGATTATGTGGGTCTCGCCGGCATCACGCCCGTCGCCATTCGGGTGCTCAAGGAAATGCGGCGCCAGAACATCAACGTGCCGATCATCGGCGCGCAGATCTGGGCCGATCCCGAGATCGTCAACGGCATGGGAACCGATGGCGAGGATTCCGTATTCGCCGCGCCCTTCTATTACGACCTCAATGACCGCACCCGCGATTTCACCCGGAAATTCGTCGCCGGCGCCAAGGCCCAGGGCATCCATAAGCCCTGGCCGCACCACGTGGACGCCTCGGCCTATGACATCGTCTATGTCTTCAAGAAGGCCATGGAAGTCGCCAAGATCACCGGCGACCCCAAAAAGCTGAAGGCGGAACGCACTGCTATCCGCGATGTGCTGGGCAAGATCAGCTACGATCTGGTGCAGGGCAAGGTGTGTTTCGAGAAAAACGGCGATGCCCAGTTGCCGGGCTATATCATGACCATGAAGAACAAGAAGTGGAAATTGCTGGATTCTCATCCGGCGATCCCCTGCAAAATGTAACGCGGCGACTTGTTACACCGATAACGGCGGGACTAGACTCCCGCCGTTATTTTTTGCCCTTAAATCAATTTCGCCATGCAAGAACGACCGGTCAGCGACAACCCGCTTTACAATGTCAACAGGATGAAGATTGGCATCATCGCCATGAATTGTTCCCATGGCTCCACCATCACCACGGCGGAAAATGCGTGGGAGATGAACTGGCCGGACACCAGGGACGTGGTGACCATGGCCGACCGGGCGGGCTTTGAAGTGCTGTTGCCGGTGGCGCGCTGGAAGGGTTACGGAGGCCCGACCAACTTCAATAACCGGACGTTCGAGACCTTCAACTGGGCGGCGGCGGTGTCGGCCATCACCGACTATAGCTGCATCTTTTCCACCGCCCATGTGCCGCTGATCCACCCGGTGGCGGCCGCCAAGCAGTGCGCCACCATCGATCATATCTCCGGCGGGCGATTCGCCTTCAACGTGGTGTGCGGCTGGTTCAAGAACGAGTTCGAGATGTTCGGTGCCGACTGGCGCGAACACGATGTTCGTTACGAATATGCCACCGAATGGCTGCAATTTGTTCGCCAGATATGGACCACCGACGGCGAATTCAATTTCGACGGGCGCTGGTTTCAGTCGAAAAACGTCTGGAGCGAACCCAAGCCCCTCCAGAAACCCATGCCGCCGGTGATGAATGCCGGCGGCTCGCCGGCCGGGCAGAAATTCGCGGCGACGCAAGCCGACATGAATTTCGTGCTGCTGAAAGAACGCGATATCGAAGGCGGCAAGGCGCAGATGAGCCATTTGAAGACCATGGCGCGCGAAGCGGGGCGTGAGATCCAGGTCTGGATCCATGCCTATATCGTCTGCCGGGAGACCGAAAAGGAAGCACAGGATTACGCCGAGTACTACATCGTCGAGAAAGGCGATCACGAGGCAGTGAACAATCTGCTGGAAATCTTCGGCATGCAGTCAGACACCCTGCCCGCGGAAGTCCTCGACCAGTTCCGCCGCCATTTCATCGGCGGCCATGGTGGATATCCTCTGGTGGGCACACCGGCACAGATCGTCGATGGCATGAACGATCTCATCGAAATGGGCATCGACGGCATTCTTGTGTCGTGGGTGGATTACAAGACCGAATGCAAACAATGGATCGACGAGATCATGCCCCTGATGGTCCAGGCCGGCCAGCGCGTGGAATTCAAGGACGCGAGTTGAGGCGCGGTTACAACTAACATTGAGCTATCACCCCCACCCCAACCCTCCCCCCTCAAGGGGGAGGGGGTAATATATACAGAACGCTCATCTTCCTTTTCCTCCCCCCTTGAGGGGGAGGTTTAGGTGGGGGGTCGCGCGCCGGGAGGCGCGTAAAATAGGTAACCCTAAATAATCGTCCGGAACCCGTCCCCGTCGCGTTCCACCGAACCGTAATAAGGGCTCATGAAATGGGCCGGCAGGACCAGTGTGCCGGTTCCCGCGAGACGGGACAGGAGGTCGCGCCGCGTCCGGGCCGATTGAACGGGATCGCTGCAAAAACCGGAGGACCATTCAGGATGCACCACCTGCGCCGGGTGATGCATGACATCGCCGCACACCATGGCGTGGCTGCTCCCGCCCTCCACATTGAGCACAATGGTCCCAGGCGTATGGCCAACGGCCGGCTCGAAGCAGATACCGGTTTCAATTTCATAATCGCTCGCCACCAGCTTGGCCTGCCCGGACTCCATGACCGGCAGCACGCTGTCGTCATATGAGCCATGCATCAGGCGCTCGTCCGAGCGGGCCTGTTGCGCCATCCAGAAATTATATTCCGTCTCGGCGAACAGATATTCCGCGTTGGGAAACGTCGGCACCCATCCGCCGTCCACCAGCCGAGTGTTCCACCCCACGTGATCGGCATGCAAATGGGTGCACATGACGATATCGATATCCTCGGGCTCGATGCCGCGGGCCCGCAAATTATTGAGATAGCCCCCGTCGCGGCGGTGCCAGTCGACGCGCTGCGGCCGTTCCTTGTCGTTGCCGCAACAGGTATCGACAAGGATCGTATGGTTGGCCGTGCGCACCAGATAGGAGTGAAAGCTGAGGGCGACCGCCAGCGTTTCGGGATCGATTATCCGCGACCCCATCTCGGCGGAAAGACGCCGCAACTCGTCCGCATCCGATGTGGGCAACAGCATCGAGTGGGGATAGGCCAGCCGTTCCATATCGACCACCCGGTCGATGGATATTCCGCCCAAATCGCACCCGGCCCGCGCGTGATCCCACCCGCTCCCCTGCGGCTCTCCCGTACGATCTGACATAATCCAGTCCCTTTTCCCCAACTGCGGCGCTTCTTTTATAACCGATGGAGTCAGCCCGCTGCTGATTCTCAGCTGTTTAAGTCAAGCTGTGAAAGCCTATTCCAGCGTAATCCTGGGATTGGCCCATTTATAGAGAATGTCGACAAAGAAATTCACGGTCACGAAGATGACGGCGAATATCAGCGTCAATGCCTGCACCAGCGGATAGTCGCGGCCATAGATCGCAATTATCACCAGACTGCCCACCCCGGGCCACTGAAAAACCGTTTCCACGATCACGGTTCCGCCCAGCAGATTGGCGAATTGCAGGCCCAACAGAGTGAGGATCGGCACCATGGCATTCTTGAGCGTGTGCTTAAAAATGACGGTACGTTCAGCGACACCTTTGGCGCGGGCGGTACGGACATATTCCTTGCCGATCTCCTCGAGCATTTCCGATCTGGTCATGCGCGCCAATATGGCGGCAACCGCGGTTCCCAACGTTATGGCCGGCAGGACCACGAACTTGAGGGTCTCGATGGGATCGGTGATGGATGCCTCATAACCCGATGACGGCAGGATGGGAAAATAGATGGAAAACGCCATGATCAGCAGGATTCCCAGCCAGAAATTGGGTATGGATATTCCAAGCAGGGCAAAGGTCATGGCCGCGTGATCACCGGACGTGTTGCGCTTGATGGCGGCGATAACGCCTGCCGGTATGGCGATCAGTACGGAAACCACCATGGCGGCGATGGTCAGCAGGATGGTCGCCGGAAACCTTTCCAGAATGAGCTCCGCATTGGGCCGTTCGAAATGGATGGAATTGCCGAAATCACCGGTCAGCACGCCGCCCAGCCAGGTAAAATACTGGATGTAGATGGGCTGATCGAGCCCGAGCTCTTTCTCGAGGTTCAGCCGGGTCTCGGCATCATCGAGATCTTCGTCGGAGAACATGAAATCGATGGGATCGCCAGGGATCAGATGCAGCAGGCTGAAACAGAAGATGGAGACCAGGATCAGGACAGGGATCAGAACCAGAATGCGATGAAGGATATAACGTTGCATCGGTCTCTCGCTTCTCCAGCCTAGCGCAGGTGACAGGCGACGGAGCGCCCATCCGCCTTTTCATCCAGGGCCGGCTCCACCTCGGAACAGATCTTTTCGGCCACGGGGCAGCGGCCGCAAAACACGCATCCCGACGGCCGGTTGATCAGATTGACCATTTCGCCTTCCAGGACCTGGGGCCGGAAATCCAACGTCGGGTCGGGCTCGGGAATGGCCGAAATCAGCGCCTCGGTATAGGGGTGCCGCGGGTCATTGAACAGATCGTCGACCTTTCCGATCTCGACGATCTTGCCGCCATACATGACCGCAACCCGTTCGCAGAAATGTTCAACCACGCTCAAATCATGGGCAATGAACAAATAGGTAAGCTGCTTGGACTCGCGAAGCTGGCCGAACAGATTGAGGATCTGGGCGCGGACCGAGACATCAAGCGCCGAAACCGCTTCATCGGCGATGATCAAGTCCGGTTCCAGCGCCATGGCGCGGGCAATGCTGATGCGCTGGCGCTGCCCGCCGCTGAATTCATGGGGATAGCGGTATTGGTGATCGGCCTGCAGCCCAACCATTTCCAGAAGGTCCACGACCCGGCCCTCGACGTCTGCGGACGGTACGATTTTGTGCAGACGCAGCGGGTTGCCCAGAGCCTCCCGCACCCGCATACGGGGATTCAACGATGTATAGGGATCCTGGAAAACCATCTGGATACGGCGGCGCACGGCCAGAAAACTGGCCTTGGGCAGGCTCAGAATATCCTCGCCATCGAATTCGATATTGCCCCGCGTGGCATCCAGCAGCCGGGTTATGAGCCGCGCCGTGGTGGATTTGCCGCTGCCGCTTTCACCCACCAGGCCAAACGTTTCTCCCCTGGCAATGGCAAAATTGATGCCGTCCACCGCTTTAAGCACGTCCCCCGATCCGCCGAACAGTTTGAAGAACGAATTCATGGAAAAATACTTCGCCAGATTTTCGACCTTCAGGATGGTGTCCGCCATGTCAGCCCCTACCCTTCATACAGGTGACAGGCCACATGACGGCCGTCTGTCTGTCGCAGGAGGGGCGGTTCCGCCTCGCACAGCTTCACAACCTGATCGCAGCGCGGACAGAAATTGCATCCGGCCGGCGGATGCCGGAGGTCACATACCGTGCCGGGAATGGGGTCGAGCGCGTGACGCCGTTCGCCTCTCCGGGGAAGAGCCCGCAGCAGCCCTTGCGTATAAGGATGCTTCGGATTGGCAAACAGAGAGTCCCGATCGGCCAGCTCGACGATGTTACTGGCATACATAACGGCGATGCGATCGCACAGCACGGCGGCAACCCCGAGATCATGGGTGATGAAGATCAGCGCCTTGCCAAGCTGGTCGATCAAATTGCGCAGCAGATCCAGGATCTGCGCCTGGATGGTCACGTCGAGCGCCGTGGTCGGTTCGTCGGCGATAAGAAGATCGGGATTGCAGGCCAGCGCGATGGCGATCATCACGCGCTGGCGCATGCCGCCGCTGAATTCATGGGGATAGCTCCTGAGACGTGCGCGCGGATTGGGAATACCGACCTTATCCAGCATTTCCGCGGCCTCGTCATAGGCGGCGCGTTTGCTCATCCCTTCGTGGATGCGATAGCCCTCGGCCACCTGGTCACCCACCGTAAAGGCGGGATTGAGGGCCACCATGGGTTCCTGAAAGATCATGGAAATCCGTTTGCCGCGGTAGGACCGCATTTCACTTTCCGACTTGGTAAGCAGATCCTCGCCCTTGAAGAAGACCTGGCCGTTGGTGATTTTGCCCGGCGGTTGCGGCACGAGGCGCATCAGCGAAAGGGCCAGCACGCTTTTGCCCGAGCCGCTTTCGCCGACGATCCCAAGCGTTTCTTTTTCCGCCAGCTGAAACGACACATTATCCACCGCCGTCAGCGCGCCGTTGCGCAACAGAAACTGCGTCTCCAGATCCCGCACATCGAGAAGCGGTTCAGCCATTGGCGCCCCGTTCTTCGCTCAGGCGGGGGTCCAGCACATCGCGCAGCCCATCGCCCAGCAGATTGAGCCCCAAAACAGCGAGGCAAATGGCGATTCCGGGGAAAATCGCCCCCCACGGATAGAATTCCATGGATGTTCTGGCGGCGTGCAGAATATTGCCCCAGCTCGGTGTGGGTGGGGGAATGCCAACCCCAAGGAAGCTCAGCGACGCCTCGGCAATGATCGCGGCCGCAAAATCCAGGGTCATCTGGACCAGAATGGGCGCCGAGCAGTTGGGTAAAATCTGGCGGAACAGAATCCGCATGTTCGATTCGCCCTGAACCAGCGCCGCTTCGACATATTCCTTTTCCCGCTCCTTCAGAACCGCCCCGCGGGTGATACGGGCAAAGTGCGGTGTGAAACGAATGGCCAGCGCGATGCAGACGTTGGTCAGGGAGGCGCCGAGAACACTCATCAGCGCGATGGCGAACAAAATGCCCGGGAACGCCATGATCGCATCCATGACGCGCATGATCACGTTATCCGCCAGCCGGCCGGCATAGCCGGCGACAGCACCGAGAAACACGCCGACAAAGAGGGATATGCCGACCGACCCGACGCCGGCGATCACCGAAATGCGGGCGCCATAGATCACGCGGGAGAAAAGATCGCGGCCAAACGCATCGGTCCCGAATGGGTGAGCTGCACTGAGCGGCGCCAGGCGGTTCTTTATATTGACGTCGTCAGGGTCATAGAGCGCGATCTGAGGCGCGAAGATCGCGATCAGAATGATAAAGAGCACGAAAAGAAGCCCGGCCGTGGCCATGCGGTTTTCGGCGAACCGGGCAAACCACTGCCATGCCGAACGCAAGACGGCCTGGAACGACCCCGGCGCGAAGGCGGGCTTATTGGCAACCCCGTTTAACCGTGCAGACAAATGGAGCCTCCCTAACTCTCAGGACCCGATGACATTTCGATCATGACCGTGGCGTTCTTCCGTGACGCCTTCCGGCTCAGGCCTCTCCGAAAGTCTGGTCGGCGACGACGACGAAAGTGCCGTCCTTATCGGTAAACTGGTACTTACTGATGGCGCATGACTGTTCGATCATGGCGGCCCTGACCTGACTCTCATCCGATCTTTCATTGATCGTGGTGAGAACCCAGAGCGGCGCCTGTCCCGGCGAGAAATGCCGGAAGAACTTATCGATTTCGTCACTAACCACGGCGGCGTCATCGACCTTGAATCCGATATGATCGGGGCCCCGGCCGGTGACGCTGATGCCGGCATAATCATGGATACTCCAGGGAATCAGCACCAGGGTCATGGTCCCGTCGGACAAATAATGGTTGGGATCGTCGCCCTTACCACTGGTGTGCGCAAATCCGAAGACATCGGCATAGAATTCGGCGCATTCGTCGAGTTTGCGGGTCCGGATGGCGTAGTGATGCAAATTGCGTTTTGCCGGATCGCCCTCGGAAAACCTGGAAAAATTGCCCGGTGTTTCCCTGACGAACTCACCGTCGCCCCGCGCGGTACCCGTTTCGGACAGGGCGAATATGCTGCCCGCGAGATCGTGCGACAGATACCCGGCATAGGGACAGCTGGGCGGCCGTTTGACCCACCCCACGGAGGGGTATTTGGATTTCAACGTGTCGAATATGGCCTCCATATCATCCACTTCGATGCCGAAATGATCCAGCCCCAGCCGGTGTCCCGGCAACCGGTGATGAAGGTTCAGATTGACATTCCCATCGGTGAGGATCTCGCCGTAGCTGGGAGGCTTGGGCGTTTTATCGAAGTTCAGGCCAAATATGGCCTCATACATGGTGCCGACCGCCATCGGGTTGCTCGACATGCTGGTGATATGGCTAATTCTGGATGACATGAAATTTCTCCCTCATCTTTGATCATTATATTTTGGATCAATCCGCGGTGACAAAACAAACACCGTTCAGATCACAGTACTGATACTTGCTTCCCGGCGCGGCCTTCCTGAGCATCTCTGCCTTCTTGCGGTCTTCTTCCCTTCCGTCCAACAGCCAGCACGGAGCGGCCATGGGCGGGCAATTGCTGTTGTAATCGAGGATTTCCTGGTGGACTTTCTCGGCATCTTCCACCTTGAAGCCGATATGATCCAGGGTGGGGCGGCCGACATCCATGCCGTCAAAATCCGTGATCTTCCAGGGGATCAGCTTCAGCGTTACCCGTCCGTCGGTCAGGCTGTAGGCCTCATCCCCTTCCTGGCGGTTGAGCGGCGTCAGTTTGAAGACGTCGTGGTAAAACTCGGCGCAATAGGCCGGGTTGGGCGTCCGGAGCGCCAGATACTCCACATGCCGCGGCTGTTCCCGGTCCTCCTCCAGATAGAGCCCGTTGGTTTTGACCTCGCTGATGTCCTGCTTCATGTTTTTCTGATTGATATCGACCACCTGGCCGTCAGGGTCATTTATGCCGACCTGGGCATAGGGCCGCGCACCGGTCCGTTTCACCCATTCGACGGTGGGATATTTTTGCTCGGCCACCGCGAAGGCCTCTTCGATGTCCTCGACCTCGATACCGAAATGGTCGAGGCCGCACGGGCCGGGACGACCCGGCATGCAGGCGTTGAAATTGAGCCCCACATAGCCTTCGCGCGCCGTCGCGGTGCAGCCGTTCCGGGAGGCCCTGTTTTCAAATGTCATATCGAATATGGTCGCATAGAACTTTGCGACCATCT
>JABJKO010000089.1 GCA_018660305.1 Rhodospirillaceae bacterium | reverse complement strand
CGCCGCCCGCGAAGCCGCGCGCAAGGCGCGGGATCTGACCCGCCGTAAGGGGGCGCTGGATATCTCGACGCTCCCCGGCAAGCTTGCCGATTGTCAGGAACGCGATCCGGCGCAATCCGAAATCTTCATCGTCGAGGGTGATTCCGCTGGAGGCTCCGCCAAACAGGGCCGCAACCGGAAAAACCAGGCGATCCTGCCGCTGCGCGGTGAGATCCTCAATGTGGAGCGGGCGCGCTTCGACAAGATGTTGTCGTCGGCGGAAATCGGGACTCTCATTGCGGCGCTGGGCACCGGAATCGGGCGCGAGGATTTCAATATCGAGAAGGCGCGCTACCACAAGATCATCATCATGACGGACGCGGATGTGGATGGCAGCCATATCCGGACGCTCTTGCTCACCTTCTTCTTCCGGCAGATGCCGGAAATTATCGAGCGCGGCTATCTCTATATCGCCCAGCCGCCGCTCTACCGCGCCAAGCGGGGCAATGAAGAGGTCTATCTCAAGGATGACGCCAGGCTGGAGGATTTCCTGCTCGATGCGGGGCTGCGCGACTGCGTGCTGGTCATCCAGGATGGCGCCGAAGTGGCCGGCCAGGAACTGCGTGAAGTGGTCGAGGATGCACTGGTCAGCAAGCGGCTGATGCAGCCAATTCTCCAGAAACTGTCCAACGCCATGGTGGTGGAACAGGCCGCTATTCTGGGCGCTTTTAACCCGGAATTGCTGGAATCCGAGGAAACCGAACGGCAGATAGCCGAGGCCATCGCCCGGCGGCTGGACGGGTTGTCGGCCGAAAACGAACGGGGCTGGCAGGCTGAAATCATCGAGGGGGGCGGGTTCGCCTTCGCCCGCACGCTACGCGGCGTCACCGAACGGCACGCCATCGACGGCGCCCTGGTCCGCAGCGGCGAAGCCCGCCGGCTGGATCAGATGGCCGCCGAATTGCAGCATGTCTATGCAAGACCCGCTATCCTGCGGGTGAAGGACCAGGACCATAAAATCATCGGCCCGCTGGGTCTGGTGGAGGCGGTGATGGAGTTCGGCCGCAAGGGCATGGGCATCCAGCGCTATAAAGGGCTGGGGGAGATGAACCCCGATCAGCTGTGGGAAACCACGCTGGACCCGGACGTCCGCTCGCTGTTGCAGGTCCGCATCGACCATCGCGACGACGCCGAAGAGGTGTTCTCCACCCTGATGGGCGACGTGGTCGAACCGCGCCGCGACTTCATCCAGACCAACGCGCTGAAGGTCGTCAATCTGGACGCTTAATATATGATCCACTGGCGTGGATGCGCCCCGGCCCTCTCCCCCACACTACCGCGCCAGCCGCTCGAAACTGTCGCCCAGGGCGGCGCAGAGGACCACGTCGTTGAGTTCCGGCGCCAGGGTCTTGTAGAAACGCCTGGCCGCGCGGTTGCGTTTCAGCACCGACCAGAACATCCATTCGCCGCCCGCCTCACGGCAGGCCCTGGCTACCGCCTTCATCAGCGCGCGGCCCATGCCGCTTCGGCGATGGTCTTCATCCACATAGAGATCGGCGAGATAGATGCCACGGGTTGCCCGGTCGGTGTCGTAACCCGGGAAATAGAGCGCATAACCGGCGATGGCGCCGTCACGCTCCGCCACCAATACATAAAAGGCCGGCGATTCGCCGAACCCATCCCGGCGAAAGGCGTCCTCGGTCAGCTGCGACGGCCGGCCGCCGTCGGTCATGCTTAACCCCCGCGCCAGCCGGACCACCGCCTCGGCATCGTCGGCGGTGGCCGGCCGCACCTCGATCGGGGTCATCGGCCTGTCTGTTTCTCGCGTGGTGCCAAAAAAAGCCATGAGGGATGATACCCGAGGAGGTCGCCGCTGGCCTATCCCCCATCTTGCTTCTTGGGACCTATCCCAAAGGTGAGACTTTCACTGAATCACGCAGGCCCTCAAGATAGGGCATGGCACGAAAACCGGATCCAAAATCCGCCGCTTCCGGCCGCAAGAAGGGTGATCTGTCCGCCGACCCGTCCGGGCGGCCGCGGAATGCGTCGGGCGCCGGCAAAAAATCCGGCGCAAAGGACGCCGCGCCGCGCAAACGCAAACCCTGGGTGGTGGCGCTGCGCTGGACGGCGATGGTCGGAATTTGGGGCTTCGTGGCGCTCATGGGCATTCTGGCCTATTACGGCTACGATCTGCCCGATCTCGAAAAGCTGGAGACGCCTCAGAGGCGGCCAAGCGTGACCCTGATGGCGTCCGACAATTCAGTGCTCGCCAATTATGGCGATCTGCATGGCGGCGCGGTGCAGTTCGACGAGGTGCCGCCCTATCTGGTGCAGGCCATCGTCGCGACCGAAGACCGGCGATTTTTCGATCATGCCGGGGTCGACGGGATCGGGATCATCCGGGCCGCCTTCGCCAATCTGCGGGCCGGCGCCATCCGCCAGGGTGGCAGCACCCTTACCCAGCAGCTTGCCAAGAACCTGTTCCTGACCCCCGAACGATCCCTGAAACGCAAGGTGCAGGAGCTTCTTCTCGCCTTCTGGCTCGAGGCCCGTTTCAGCAAGAAGCAGATTTTCACCATCTATCTGAACCGGGTTTATTTCGGGGCAGGGACCTATGGGATCGCGGCGGCGTCGCACCATTATTTCGACCGGCCGGCTCGGGCCCTGTCGTTGCGTCAGGCGGCGGTGATAGCGGGCTTGCTCAAGGCGCCGTCGCGCTACGCGCCGCTGCGCAATCCCAAGGGGGCCGCCAAGCGGGCGGATCAGGTGCTTGCCAATATGGTCGCGGCGGAGTTTCTCGACCCAAGGGACGCCAAGGCGGCGCGCGGCGATTCGCTGCGTTTGTCCACCCGCCAGGCAGGTTCCGGTGCCCGGTATTTTTCCGATTGGCTGCTGGAGCGGGCGGCTGGCTTTGTCGGGCGCTCGGATCAGGATCTGGTCATCCGGACGACGTTATCGCCGCGGCTCCAGAAAATCGGCGAGCGGCGGTTGCGGCGAACGCTCAAAGCGTCGGCCCGTCGAAACGCCAGCCAGGGTGCGCTGGTCACCCTTGCTCCCGATGGCGCGATCCGGGCCATGGTCGGGGGCCGTAACTATGGCAGAAGCCAGTTCAACCGGGTGACCCAGGCGAAGCGCCAGCCGGGTTCCGCCTTCAAGCTGTTTGTGTATCTGGCCGGGCTGGAAACCGGTCTCGCGCCGGACGATACAGTACAGGACGCGCCGGTGACCATCGACGGCTGGCGGCCGAGAAACTATGACGGCAAATATCGCGGTAGGGTGTCGGTGCGCCAGGCCCTTGCCCAATCGCTGAATACGGCGGCCGTGCGGATTTCCGAGCGCGCCGGCCGCCGCAAGGTGATTGGAGCCGCCGAGCGGCTCGGCATCACCACTAACCTCAAGGGACATCCCAGCGTGGCGCTTGGCGCGAGCGAAGTCAGTCTTCTCGAGTTAACCGGCGCCTACGCGGTGCTTGCCAACCGGGGCTTTCCGGCCTGGCCTTACGGTATCCTCGAGATTCGCGATGGTCGGGGGAAACTGCTCTATCGGCGCAGCGGTGCCGGCGCCGGGCGGCTGGTG
>JABJKO010000026.1 GCA_018660305.1 Rhodospirillaceae bacterium | reverse complement strand
TGCCGGAGGCCACATTCCGGGCGCAGCCTTCTGGGATATCGACCACATTGCCGATCCCAATAGTCCCCTGCCGCACATGCTGCCGTCGTCGAGCGATTTCGCCAATCATATGGCCTCCCTCGGTATCGGCAATGATACCAAGGTTGTCGTCTATGACGGTATGGGTCTGTTCACCGCCGCGCGTCCCTGGTGGATGCTGCGCGCCTTTGGTCATGAAGACGTCGCCATTCTGGATGGCGGATTGCCGAAGTGGATCGCGGAAGGCCGTCCGGTGACCGACCGCCCGGTTCCCGAACGCGTTGCAAGTTTTTCACCCAATCCCCGGCCGGAGCTGGTACGGCGGATGGACGACATTCTGCGCAATCTGGATTCCGGCGCCGAACAGATTCTCGATGCCCGCTCGGCTGGACGCTTTTCCGGAGCCGAGCCGGAACCGCGCCCCAATTGCCGCCCGGGCCACATTCCGGGCAGTAAGAATTTACCCTTCGATCATCTGGTCGATCCCCAGAGCAAAACAGTCCTGCCGGCCAATTGTCTGCAAGGGCGTTTTGCCAAGGCGGGCATCGATCTGGAACGGCCGGTTGTTACCAGCTGTGGATCCGGTGTCACCGCCTGCGTGCTGGCGCTGGGACTTCATCTGCTGGGCAAGGAAGACGTCGCCATCTATGACGGGTCCTGGTCCGACTGGGGCACCAGCACGGAAACCCCCATCGAGACGCTCAGCTAACGAACCCGCGCCAAGCGTCTTTTCACAGGGCGGCAGCGATGCCATGATGCGCCATGACATCCGGGCAATAACGCCCTCATTTTCCAGATAGATAGCAGAATTATGAAGCAAGATACGCTCATCACAACGGCCGGCCGCGATCCAGAAAAAAATCACGGGATCGTCAACCCACCGGTTTATCACGCCTCCACCATCGTCGCGCCGACCCTCGCCGAGTTCCGCGAACGGCGCGCCCACCGATGGGAACCGGGCGTCTTCACCTATGGCCGCCAGGGCACGCCCACCCATGAAGGCTTCGAAACCGCCGTCGCCGCGTTGCTTGGCGGCGACCGTGCGGTCGCCATGGGATCCGGACTGGCCGCCATCAATGCCGCCATGCTCGCCTATCTGCAATCCGGCGATCACGTGCTGATGGTCGATAGCGTCTATGGCCCGGCGCGCGCGTTCTGCAACAAGTTTCTGGCCCGCTTCGGCGTGACAACCACCTATTACGATCCGTCCATCGGCGCCGGCATCGCCGCCCTGATCCAGGACAACACCAAGATCGTCTATACGGAATCTCCCGGCTCGCTGACCTTCGAGGTCCAGGATATCCGTGCCATCGCCGACGAGGCGCACAAGCGCGGCTGTATCGTCATCATCGATGATACGTGGTCCAGTGGCGTGTTCTTCAAGCCGTTCGAACATGGCGCGGATGTGTCGGTGATCGCGGCCACCAAATACATCGTCGGACATTCCGATGTGATGATGGGTGTGATTACCACCACCGATGAACAATGGCAGCAGGTCCGGCAGTCTGCCTCCGATCTCGGCGCGAACGCGGGACCGGATGATGTCTATCTCGCCCTGCGCGGCCTTCGGACCATCGGCGTGCGCATGCGTCAGCATTATGAGAACGGGATGAAGCTCGCCCAATGGCTGCAGGCCCGCCCGGAAGTCGAAGCGGTGCTCCATCCCGGCCTGCCGGAATTTCCATCCCATGAGCTATGGAAACGGGATTTCACCGGTGCCTGCGGCCTGTTCGGCGTCTTGTTGAAGCCGTTCCCGGAGAAAGCCCTCGCGGCCATGCTCGATGACCTCGCCTATTACGGCATGGGGGCAAGCTGGGGCGGCTTCGAAAGCCTGATCCTGCTGACCGATCCGGCCGCCATTCGGGTCGCCACCAAGGAACGGTGGGAGACCGCGGGACCGACCCTGCGCATCCATGCCGGGCTCGAGGACATCGATGATCTGATCGACGACCTCGAAAAGGGTTTCGAGCGCATGAACGCCAACGCCTGATCCGCGCGGGAAAGATCCGCGGGAGGGATTCAATGTCTTCCGACACACAGAACACCTATTCGGACAGCACTATCGAAAAAGCCCTCGCGGCGATAATGTTCGATGCGGAGGGGCTGGTGCCGGCCATCGCCCAACAGCACGATTCCGGGGAAGTGCTGATGATGGCCTGGATGAACGCCGAGGCGGTCTCAGAGACCCTGAAGACCGGCCAGGTCTGTTACTATTCGCGATCCCGCCAAAAACTCTGGCGCAAGGGGGAGAGCTCCGGCCAGACGCAAACGCTGGTCGATTTCCGGATGGATTGCGATGGCGATACGCTGCTGCTGCAGGTCGCGCAAAAAGGCGTTGCCTGTCACACCGGCCGGCATAATTGCTTTTTCAACGCCATCCGAGATGACAAGATTCAAATCATCGCCGATGTGGAAACCGATCCCAAGGATCTGTACGGCAAGTGACTGAAACAGCCGACAGCGACGATCCCGGCATTCAGGTTTCGCTGCTGACCGGATTTCTGGGCAGCGGAAAAACCACGCTGCTGAACAAGCTCCTCCAGCATCCGGATATGGCGGAAACCGCCGTTCTGGTAAACGAGTTCGGCGATATCGGAATCGATCACCTGCTGGTGGAACAGGTGGACGAGGAATTGGTTCAGCTTACCACCGGCTGCCTGTGCTGCGCCGTTCAGGGGGATCTCACGCGGGCGCTGCGCGAGCTTTTTCTCAAACGCACCAAGGGTGAAATCACCAAATTCAGGCGCGTGCTGATAGAGACCACGGGCCTGGCGGACCCCGCCCCCATTCTTCACACCCTGATCAATGATCCGATTTTGGCGCACCGTTATTTCCTCGACGGTGTGATCACGACAATCGATGCGGTTCATGGGTTGGGTCAGCTGGACCGCCATGCCGAATGCCGCAAACAGACCGCCGTCGCCGACCGGATCGTGCTTACAAAAATAGATCTGACCGACGCGGCCGTCCTGCCGGAACTTGAGGCGGCGGTGAGGGAGATCAATCCAGCGGCGCCGCAAATACGGGCCGCGCACGGCGACGCGTCACCGGAGCATCTGTTTGGCTGTGGTCTCTACGACCCCGCCACCAAAAGCTTCGACGTCCAGAACTGGCTGCGGGAAGAGGCGTATCACGGCGATCACGCTGGCCACGATCATGATCACGACCACGGCGATACAAACCGCCATGGCGACATCGACGCCCTGTGCCTGACCTATGACGAGCCCCTGGAGTGGCCAGCCTTCATCGCCTGGATCCAGACCCTGATTACCCACAAGGGTGAGAATCTTTTGCGGATTAAGGGACTGGTCAACATCACCAATGAAGAACAACCCATCGCCATCCACGGCGTGCAGCACGTGTTTCATAATCCGGTCCGCCTGCCGCAATGGCCGAGCGACGATCACCGCACCCGTATCGTCTTCATAACCCGGGACATGGACCAGACGGTCCTGAAGCAAAGTCTCGATGCCCTGCAGAAAGCCGCCAGGGAAACGGCGGGTTAGGTCCGCTATCGCACAAGGATCCTCTTCGTGATCGAACTTTGGATTCCGATCACCATCTTCGCCGCCTTCATGCAGAATTTACGGTCGGCGTTGCAGAAACATCTCAAGGACCGTCTCTCGACGGGGGGCGCCGCCTATGTGCGGTTCTTTTATGCATGGCCGTTTGCCCTGCTCTATTACTGGGGGCTCCATGAATATACCGGTGCGGCGGTACCGGAAATTAATGGGCTGTTTCTGCTCTATTGTCTGCTGGGCGGGCTGAGCCAGATCCTGTTCACCTTCCTGCTGGTCTATCTGTTTTCGTTTCGCAATTTCGCCGTTGGTACCATCTATTCCAAAACAGAGGTGGTCCAGGTTGCCCTACTCGGCCTGATCCTACTCGGAGACACCATCAGCCTTACAGGCTCCGCTGCGATCGGTGTGGGAATGATCGGTATCATGGCGCTCTCCGTTGCCCACACCAGCGTCACCTGGAAAAACCTGATCACCAGCCTGTTCGAAAAACCCACCATGATCGGCCTACTCTGTGGTGCGTTCCTTGGCGCTTCCGTGGTGTTTTATCGCGGTGCGGCGTTGTCGCTGGAGGACGGTGATGTTCTCAACCGGGCCGGCTTCAGCCTCGCCGTATCGGTGGTTATGCAAACCATTATCATGGGCGCTTATCTGCTTATCCGGGAGCCCGGACAGATGAGCGCCGTTCTGCGTCATTGGCGGCCTTCCCTGATGGTGGGGTTGGTGGGGTTCCTGGGCTCCGCCGGCTGGTTCATCGCCTTCACATTGGAAAACGCAGCCTATGTGCGGGCCGTCGGTCAAATTGAACTGATATTCACCTTCATTGCGTCGGTGTTTTTCTTCAAGGAAAAGACTAATCGGCTGGAAATGGCCGGGATCGTCCTTATCCTGGCCGCCATCCTGATGCTCATCCTGCTGCGCTAGACTGTCGCGGGAAACCGGCCTACGGTTTCCTCATTAAAAAAGGTCGCACCAGCCCGCTCCCCCTCCC
>JABJKO010000148.1 GCA_018660305.1 Rhodospirillaceae bacterium | reverse complement strand
TCGAGCAGGACGGTTTCCTCACCCACATTCTTGGGCCCGTAAAGTGGCAGGCGGGTGCGGCCCGATCCTTCGAGAATTTCATCGATGAGGCACATCTGCCCTGGGTTCATCCCGGTATGCTGGGCAACGCCGAGAATGTGCCGCTGATCCCGTCGCGCGATGTGAAAGAATCCGAGAACGGCTTCTATTTCGAATATGAGTCGGAATGCCGCGACCGGGTCGACCCCGACAAGATGACCCTGAACCTGCTGACTTATGACGTGGTGCTACCGTATTCGCTGTACCACGAGAACGTCACGCCGTCGGGCGAGCGAGTGATCGATCTGTTTTACTGCACGCCCGTTTCCGAACATGAAAGCATCCGCTTCATGCTGGTAGCGCGAAATTTTAAACTGGACGAGCCGTCGGAGACCTTCGCGAAGTTTACCCTGTCGGTGTGGGAGCAGGACCGCGCCATCGTCGAGAGCCAGCGGCCCGGTGAAGTGCCCGACGATCTCGGGGCTGAGATACATATCCACGGTCCCGACGGTCCGTCGCTCCTGTATCGCCGGATGCTCAAGGAGATGCGGCCATGAACGGTCATGACGGTTGAGATCATTCCGCTGAGCGAGGCCATCGGCGCAGAAATCCGGGGCGTGGATCTGTCGCGCCCGGTGGATGCCGGCACCGTGGCCATCCTGAACGAGGCGTTTATCCGCCACATCCTGCTGCTGTTTAGGAACCAGGATTTTCCCGACGAGAAATCCCTGCTGCGAAGCGCCGACTGGCTGGGATCGCGCGCCGCCATCACCATGCCGGGCAACAAGTTCGGCGATGACGGCGAGAACATCCATATGATTTCCAATATCCGGGACGAGAACGGCGAGCCCATCGGCGATCTCGGCGACAGCGATCTGTTCTTCCATCACGACAACGCCTTTACCGAGGACCCGGACAAGGCCACCTATTTATGGGCCGTCGAGCTGCCGACAACTGGCGGCGTCACCCTGTTCCGCAACTGCTATCTCGCCTATGACGCGCTGCCCCAAGATCTGCGCCAGGCCATTCATGGCCGGCGCGTGCTCCAGGTGTATGACTACAACGTCAATGAGCGGCCGTCGAAAGACCGGCTGGCGGAGATGCCGCAGGCCTGGCACCCGTCGGTGGTTACCCATCCGGTTACCGGCCGCAGGGCGCTTTATTGCAATCGGCTGATGACCGCCGCCATCGAGGGCTATGACGAGGCCGAGAGCGATGCGCTGCTCGAGGCCCTGTTCCCCTATATCGAGCGCGCCGATTACGCGCTGGAGTGGCGGCTTGGCGATTACATCATCTTTGACAATCTGTGCCAGGCCCACGCTCGTACCGAGTTCCCCGCCGACCAGCGCCGCCTGCTAAAACGTGGCAAGGTCACCGGCGATCCAATTGCAGTGGCAGCGGGGTAACGCACGGGGTTGCTTTGCGGCGGACAATTAGGCACGCTCCGTTGCAGCCCATAGAAATTTCTATGAGCCGATAAAAATCAATATTATCCAAAACCACAGGGAGACTGTTTTATGAATTCGACATCATTGCGCGTCCTTGGCGCCTCTCTCGTCGCGATAGCCGCATTGGCTGCATCGGCGAACGCTGTTTCCGCCCAGGATTGGAGCGGCAAGACCCTTAAGATTATCGTGCCTTACGGGCCCGGCGGCACCTATGACAAATATTCGCATTCGTTCTCCAAGCATCTAGGGAAACAAATTCCCGGCAAGCCCACCATCATCATGCAGCATATGCCCGGCGCCGGTGGCACCAAGGCCATGAACTGGCATTACAATGTGGCTGTACCCAACGGACATACGCTGCTAATCCCGCTGGATAATGCCGTTGTGAACCAGTTGCTACGCCCGAAGCGGGTCAAGTATGACGCGCGGGGCTACACTTGGCTGGGTTCCAGCAATCAGACCAACCAGGTGATGATCATCCGGTCTGATACGGGCGTCAACAAATGGCAGGACCTGCGTGGTCGCAACACTATTGCGGCGGCCGCCGGCAAGGCGGGATTCGACCATGTCGCCATGAGTCTGTTCCGCTCATTGCTCAAGTTCAATTTGAAGATCGTCACCGGTTATAAGGGTTCGACCGCGACTACTTTCGCGGTGGAGCAGGGCGAGGTGGAAGCCAACTGCAATAATTGGCTGGCCTATTCATCGAAAGTGCCGCACTGGTTCACAGGCAACAAGCCGTTCGCCAATGCTGTCGTTCAGCTTGGTGTTTTCCGCGACCCCGATCTGCCCGACAACATTCCATTGCTGCACGAGTTGGTGAGTGATCCCAAGGATAAGGCAGCTGTCGATTTTGTCAGCGTGGCCGGTCTTCTGGGCCGCGGACTCGTGGTGCCGCCCAAGACCAACAAGGGCGTGATCAACATGCTGCGCGGGGCCTATGACAAGATGAACCTCGATAGGGCGTTCAAGTCTGAGCTCAAGAAAAAGCGTCTGCGTCTGATTGCCGCGAATGGCGCCGAGATCCAGAAGATCGTCAACAAGGCGATCAATGAGGCCTCGCCCGAGATTGTTGCGCATGCGCGAAAACTGATCGTGGGCAAGTGAGTTGAGAGTCCGTTGACGGCCGGTCGCTACCGGTCGTTCCAATGACAATGCTTTAGGGCGGCGGGGAAACCCGTCGCCCAATTTTTTTTGTTTCCGGGGGGAATTCGCAAACCCTTGACGCGGCGGGCGTAAGATTGGATACCCCTTGGCTACAGCCGCTTCTCCCGGGCGCGGCCTTTGCCTTGTTTGCTTGAAATGGAGATGCGTCGCATGGACGCCAGTAACCCTTCGTCATCGGCCGCGGCCTTCGTTTCGGAAGACCGTTTGTGGAAATTACTTATGGATGTGGCGGCCTATGGCGCGACTGAAAAGGGCGGAGTTAATCGTCAGGCCCTATCGGAAGAAGATACCGCCGCCAAGCGGCATGTGATCCGCTGGGCGGCCGAACGCGGTTTTCAGACATTTCAGGATGACATCGGCAATCTGTTCGTGCGTCGCGATGGCACGGAGCCGGATCTCGCCCCGGTGATGACCGGCTCTCACCTGGACAGCCAACCCACCGGCGGCAAGTTCGATGGTGCCTATGGAGTGCTGGCCGGTCTGGAAGCCCTGGATGCGTTGAACGAGGCAGGTGTTCAGACGCGCCGACCGATTGAGGTGGTGGCCTGGACCAACGAAGAAGGCAGCCGGTTTTCGCCCGGGGCAATCGGATCGGCCTTCTTTGCCGGTCACAGCACGTTGGAGTCGGTGCTCGACAATGTGGATGTGGAAGGCACCGTCCTGCGAGATGCTCTGGCCGAGACCCTTGCCGCTACCGGCGCACCGTTTCGGGCACAGGGGAGTGTCACGCCGCATGCCTATATCGAAACCCACATCGAACAGGGTCCGGTCCTGGAGAGCAAAGACCTACAGATCGGCGTGGTCGGCTCTATCCAGGGGATCTGTCATCTCGACGTGGTGGTAACCGGCGAGGAAGCCCATGCGGGAACCACGCCGCGCCGGTCGCGCAAGGATGCGCTGTCCGTCGCCATTGGCATCATCGCCGCGTTGCAGGAAATGACCGCCGATGAGGATGACACTATCCGCTTTACCGTCGGGCGCTGCGATGTGTCGCCGGGCTCGCCCAATACGGTGCCGGGACGCGTGCATTTCACCATCGATCTGCGTCATCCAGATGTGGCGGTGATCCAGTCCCTTCAGGTCCAAATCAGAAAAATCGCGGCGGAGAAAGCCGCCCCCTGTAGTGTCGAAGTGCTGGACAATCTCTATGTGGCACCAACTAATTTCGAACCGACAGTAATCGGCGCCATCCGCGATAGTGCCCGCGCTCTCGGATACGAATATCTCGACATGCCGTCGGGTGCGGGACATGACGCAATGCATTTGAATCCCATTTGTTCTGCAGGCATGATCTTCGTGCCGTGCCTCAATGGCGTGAGTCATAACGAGGCGGAAAGTGCCAAGCCGGAAGATCTCGCGGCAGGCGCGCGGATTCTGGCGGATACCCTGGCGGCTCTCGCCAACGAGTGACCGCCAACAACGGACGGGGGCGATTATGTACGGCTGGCGGGCGCGACTGGGGCTGGTAATCCCGGCCAACAACACCGTCATCGAGCCCGAATTCGCGCGCATGGCGCCAGAGGGTGTCGCCGCCTTTGGCGCCAAGATCCGCAGCCACGGTCTCAGCGCCGAGGGTATCGAGCGCATGGTCAAGAATTCCCACCGTGCAGTCGAGGAGCTAGCCGCCGGCGCCATGAACGCCATGGCCTATGCCTGTCTCGCCACCAGCCTAATCAAGGGCCCAGGCTGGACCGCTGATTTCGAGGCCCATGTGGAAGACACCACAGGCTGCCCGGCGACCACGGCGGCCACCGCCACCGTTGCGGCGCTGCAATCTCTCGGGGCCTCCCGCGTGGCCCTGGCGACGCCCTATCCCGACAGTGTAAATGACCTGCTCCCGCCGTTGTTTAACGCCGCTGACATTGAAATTGTCGCCCTTGAAAGTGTGGCGGTGAAGGATTCGCTGGAGGTCTGCCGGCTGGAACCGTCGGTGGTCTATGGTTTGGCCAAACAGGCGGATAATGACAGGGCCGCCGCGATCTGCATTCTCGCCACCGACATTCGCTCCATTGAGGTGCTGGACACGCTGGAACAGGATCTTGGCAAGCCGGTCATCTCGACCAACCAGGCGCTGCTATGGCGCTGTTTGAAATCCTGTGATGTCGGCGATCCGGTCGCGGGTTTTGGTTCTCTCTTGGCGACAGGAGAGAATTAATGTTCGACACGCTCATTCGGGGCGCTGAGGTGGTCTCGCCCAGCGGCATTAAGCGAAAAACTATTGCTATCCAGGATGGCCGCGTGGTGGCGCTTGCTGAGCCCGGCGAGGCATTAGATGCCCGCGAGGAGATCGACGCCACGGGCAGGATAATTCTGCCTGGCCTGGTGGATGCCCATGTGCATCTTCGCGAACCGGGCTTCACCCATAAGGAGGATTTCGTCACCGGTACCCTGGCGGCCGCGGCTGGCGGCGTGACCACACTGATGGATATGCCCACCGATGACCCGTGGACAGCGACGGTCGCCGAGTTCGAACAAAAACGCGAACTCATGGACGGCCGTATTCACGTGGATGTGGCGTTGCAGGCTGCGGTGGGTCCTGATCATGAAGATGTGGAGAAACTGGCAGCACTCGGCGCGATCTCGTTTGAATTGTTTCTCGCCGGAGGGCGGCCGGATTTTCAGGTCAATGACGATTCCGATTTTCGCCGCCTCTTACTGGCCATCAAGGCGGTCGATGGCGTTGCCGGCATTACCGCCGGCGATCCGGATCTGGTCGCAAAATTGTCTGGCGAGATCAAGGAGTCCGGCCGGTGCGACATCGCGGCCTTTAACGCCGTCAGGCCGCCAGAGGCGGAAGTGCCGGGGGTCAGGCGGGCCTGCGCCATGGCCGCTGAAACCGGTGCCCGCATCCATCTCCGTCAAATGAGCTGTGCGGCCAGCGTCGAGGTGCTAGGCCGCTTTGCCGGAAATGACGCCATTTCGTCAGAAGTCACGCCGCATAATTTATTGCTAACCGATCGGGATGCCGCACGGCTCGGGCCGTTCGGAGCTGTCATTCCGCCGTTGCGATCGGATTCCGATTGCAGTGCCCTTCAGGGCGCCTTACGCGACGGGGTGATCGATATCGTGGCTACCGATCACGCACCCCATCTGCGGGACGAAAAGGAGCGCGGCCGAGACGATATCTGGAAGGCCGCGCCTGGCCTCCCCGGGGTACAAACCTTCGGGTCCGTAATGCTCGAACTGGTCGATAGAGGGGCGTTGTCCCTGGAGAGCCTGGTCCACGCCTGTGCGGAACAGCCGGCGCGTCTGTTCGGTCTCTATCCGCGGAAAGGCGCCATTGCGGTTGGTTCTGACGCCGATCTGGTCATCGTCGACCAGAATACTACTACTCAAATTACCGACGAAGACCAACTCAGCAGGGCTGGTTGGACACCCTTCGCAGGGCTCGCCATGGCGGGTCGCATGGACCGCGTTATCCTTCGGGGCCAGACCATCTGTGTTAATGGCCAGGTCGCGGACACCCAGGTTGGTCAGTTTGTGAAACCATAGAGTTCACCGGGGATCTGACGGCAAAAGCCCGCGTCACCCCAACCCTACTCATAGTCCCATAACCGGCCAAAGCCATGCGGCTTATCGGCGACGCCGAGTTTGCGAAGCGCGGTCCACATGACCACTTGGTTGGACGACACCACCGGCAGACCGAAATCGGCCTCGATGGCTTCAATCACATCAATGGCGCGGAAATTGGTCGCGGCAATAAAGATTGCATCCGCCTGGCTCAGGTCCATGGCGCGCACATAACGGTAGATATCGCCAGGCGACGTGTTGTTGATGGCTGGGATGTCGAGTCCAAGGCCAACCAGACAGGGGATATCGAAACCGGATTCTTCCAGGTATTCCTTTAGCTTTTCGGCAATCTCCGGCGGGTGTGGCGACAGGACGGCCACCCGTTTGGCGCCCACCGCTTTCAGCCCATCGACCATCGCCGTGGTCGCTGTGACACAGGGCAACCCGTCTGTTATCTCCGACAGCTTGTCGCACAGCTCTGCATTGCCCTTGGGGCCCATGACGAAGCTGCTGGCCGCGCACATATAGGCGATTAAGTTCACTTTGGTTTCGTTGAAGGTTTTGACCAACTCCAGCGCCTCGATGGGCATCTCCGGACGCGGGCATTTCTTTAGCCGCGCCGAATGGGCTGAAACGCCTTCCGGCACCAGCCGGTGAAACTCCGGCTCCATTACTGCATTGTCCGCCGGAATAATCAGCCCGATACGTCCTCGCCATCCATACATGCCAGTACCTCCAAGTTTTGTTTATGGCCACTCGACTTCGGTGCCCAGATCCTTCTCTAGCGCCACACGGTATACGAAATTCGCCAGTGCCACATCCAGCGATGTCAGTCCCTGAGGGATCGCGACGATGCGTTCGTCATCGGATTCCCGGCCGGGATGCGTGCCGGCGATAAGCTCCCCCAACGTCGCGGTCACGTCTTCGAGTACAAATTTACCTTCCCGATGCAAGGCGGCGATATCGCCCAGCAAAACGCACTGATCCCAATCGTCGATAAATACCTTGTCGGCGTTCAGGATCACGTCGGGATTGCATTCCCGCCGGCCACCGGTGGATACGACTAGTGAGCCCGGTTTGCACCAATCGGCCTGGATCAGCTCGGCCTCGGCGTTGGTGATGGTGAGAATCACATCTGCACCGTCACACGCAGCCTCGATACTATGGGCCGGAGCAACGCCGGTGATACCTGCGGCCCCCATGTCGTCGCACAAATTCCGCCGGCTGGCCGGGGAGCGCGAAGCGACCCTGATGCTCTCGAACGGTGTGGCGGCGTGGATCGCCTCCACCGCGGCCCGCGCCAGATTACCGGCGCCGATCAGCGCCAGGGAGGTGGCACCTGAAGCCCGCAGCGTTTTAATGCTCAGCGCCGCCATGGCGCCGAAGCGGCGTTCGCTGATCCGGTCGCTGCTCACCAGCCCGAGAAACGCCGCGGTCTCCAGATGGCTGAGAAGAATGAGCTGCATCTCGTCGGACCGCGCCGGCACATGGGTGAACTCCCGCACCCGGAAGCCGACCACCAGATCGTCCATCAGGTAGGCGCCCTTTACGTGATAACGGTTATTGTGAGGTTCCGATTTCAGGAACAGGCTGCGTGGATCTGATTGTTCCACGCGGCCCGCCGCCTGCTGTGCCAGTGCATGGCGGATACAATCATAGACGCCATCCAGTTCCAGAAGCGACGCGGCGGTGCTTTCCCGTATCATTCGCATGACGATGTTCGCTTGGCGCCGGTTCAGATCACTGGCGCCAATCCCTGTCGATTGTTTCTTCTAGCCGCCCAGCATACAAACAAGGGCGCTTTTCGGAAACCAACGGTTGTGCCCGTCGTCCCATGCCCTCTGTACCCACCGATCTTGGTGATCTTTATTTTGAAATCGTCGATCTGACACCACCTTGGGTCGCCGCACCGGAGGTAGTCCTGTTTCACCACGGTATCGGAACCAATAGCGGTGTGTGGACTGAGTGGCTGCCGATTCTGGCTGACCGATATCGTCTCATCCGCTTCGATATGCTGGGTTTCGGACAATCGACCACGCCTCCCGATGGCACGGGCTGGTCTGTGGAAATGCTGGCGGCCAATGCGTGCGCCGTTGCCAGTGTTGCTGGTCACGACCGGTTTCATTTTGTCGGCGAATCGCTGGGCGGGACCGTCGGGCTCTATCTCGCGGCGCAGAACGACACACCGCTCCTGAGTCTCACTGCCAGTAACGCCGCCCATCTCGGCCAGCGGGTCGATAATGTCAATGATTGGGGCCGGATGATCGAGCGGCTGGGGCCGGACGGCTGGTCGCGCCAAATGATGGATTGGCGTTTCCCGAAAGGGTCGCTCACACAGGCCCAGTATGATTGGTACCATACGGCCCAGTCGCGACGGCCTCTGCATGTGACTGTCGAGCTGTCCCGGCTGTTGCTGGGCGCTGATTTGGGCGCACTCCTACCCCAAATAGACATTCCCACATTGCTGCTGTCCCCGGATAGCAGCCCCTTTATTCCGCTTCGGGTGATGCAGGAGTTGAAAGAACTCCTGCCCCATGCGGAAATGCATGAGTTTGACAGGACTAGCCACGGCCTTCCATTTACCCATGCTCGGGAATGTGCGGCGACCCTCAGGGCGTTTTTGGACCAGGGCGCCGATTAGGACGATGGGGACGAGAGGGCGATGAGTTGCAGCGTGTCCATTGTTTCTGTGATCGTTCCGTTCAGATACAGATAGGTAAGCACAGAATCAGCCGTATCCGTCGTGTCGATTAAAACATGGGTGGCACGGTATTGATTCAGAATATGCCGTCGTTGGGCGACCGGCGTTTCCGCATCAAAGAATCGTGCTACGTCGCGTTTGCGATCCGCCTGATCCGGGACCATGGGGTTGGGGTGGAACAGCGAAATGACCTTTCCGCCAAAAGTCGGGATCGGCCAAGCCAGCATGGGCTGGGCCATGACCACCCCGTTGGCAGGTACGGATTGTACCACCTTGCCAATCGTGGCCGGCACAGGTTGCCAGTTTGCGACGTGTCTCCGGTAATCGAACTGTGCGAAAGCTACGTTGAACGCCAGCCCACCGGCAAGAACCGTCCCCATAAAGCCGGCGGCAAGCTTGACCGCAAGTGACGCCGCCCCGGTTTGCGCAAGACGCTGAATTAGATCCAGGGCGGCCCAGATCATAGCGAGATGAAGAAAGAAAATGGCGAACAGCAAAAACCGGTGCCCCAGTGGAATGGGATAGATGAGATTGATGAAATAAGGCAGCAGCATGCTCAGCGCACCAAACAGGATGAAGCGGTACTCCCGTTGCCTGCAGAGGAAAATCAGGCACAGAAATCCAGCGAGAGCCGGGCCCAGGGCGGCCAGTACGGTTGTTGGTGCGTAGAACGGGTGGCTCAGGAGCTCGCGAGGCCGGGCATCCCAGGCGAAATTCCCGCCATTGACCCAGCTTTTGGCCTCCCCGCCGCTTACACCCAGCGTGACCTGCAAAATAGAGTAGTAGGGCCAGAGTTCGACCAGCAACAGGCCGGCCCCCAGGGCAGCGATGGCGGTTATGCGGGTCCGGGGGAGGACGTTCGGATGGGTAAGGGCGAGCAGCCCGGCGGCCCCGACAGCCAATGCCCCGGTTAGCGGGTGGCTGGCAAAGGCCAGGGCGATTAAAACGGCGAGGCCTATAAATTTGCCGATCGATGGCGCGTCGGTTCGAAGGAGGGAGGTTTGCAGCCACAGGCAGACCAGCGTCGCGGCAAAGCTGAAAGTGGATGGGTAGGGCGCGACATAGAGGAGCCCGCGCAATTGATAAACATTGGACCATGTCCAGGCCATGCCCCAGCCGGTCAGCAAAACGACCAGCCCGACGAGGGGCGCTAGCGAATGACGAAAATAGAGCCGAAAGAACAGGAACGCGCCGAGGCTCAGAAATGCCACATTAAAAACCGCCCCGATCTTGAGAGTGTCGATGGCCTCCAGCCCCAGCATCTTACCCATGGCTGCCAGGGCGAAGTAAAACGGCATATAGCGTGGCGAGCCGGTGTCGGTGGCGAGGTGCGGGTTTTTTGGATGCCACAAATCGGCCATCCATTCCCTTATGGCGGCTGAATGCTCCCAAAAATCATTGTTCAGTGACTGGGTGAAAACCGGGTACGAAAAGACCGTCCAACCCAGCCAGCCGATCAGGCCGCTGGCCGTCAGCCAGTAGAGCGTAACGTAAAGTCGGTCATGGGGTGCAGCGCGATGCTGTTGCAGGCCATTGGACACGTGGGCGAGGGTCGAAATCATGATCGGGCGTGCTCCGGTCCGGGCGTCAAGTTTGACGAACGGTCTTTTCCGGCAGGTCTTCGGTTTCACCCAACCGCATCGAGCGGCGTGACTGATCGGCAAGGGTTGTTTCGAATAAATCAGAAAACGCCCGCGCGGTTTGGGGACGCATCAGGTTCGCACGGACATGATCGCGGCCCGAGGCCGCAAGACGTTTGGCCAATTCCGGATCCCCATGGAGCCGTTCCACCGCCGCAACAATATCACGGGGGGATCTGGCTGGAATAAGTAGGCCTGTCTCTTCGTGCCGGACGGTGTCGCTGACACCGCCGACATCGCTCGCGATCACCGGCCGGTTGGCCAGCATGGCCTCTGCGAAGACAAGGCCCTGAGCTTCGAACCAGGACGGCCCGACAAACATATCAGCGGCGGCGAAGTAATCGGGTAGATCATCCGGTGGTACCCAGCCGGCAAAGGAAATCTGCTGCTGCAGTCCCATTCGTTTGACATCGTGTTCCGTCTGCCAGACGGTCCGGACCATCGCCGACGATCAACGCCGTGACATCCGGCAGGGTTTCGCGGAGCTGTTTGATGGCGGTAATCAACTCCTCGATGCCTTTTTCAAAGACCACCCGTCCGGTGAATAACAAGAGAGGGCCTTCCGGGCGCCGGTATCGCTTGCGCAGCAAATCGACAGTGTCCGGGTTTGCCTCACGCTGCGCCGACGCTCCCATGGGAATGGTCTGAATATTTTTGGCGGCTGGCCCGAGCGCAATGGCGGCATTCCGGGTCGCCGAGCTATTCGCGGTCACGGCGTCGGCCGCCTCCAGGGTGAATCGTTTGAAGCGATCGACAACGGGACCCTTTAGAGCCAGCACGTCTGAGCCGTGAATTGTCGTAACATGGGGTGTTTTTGTCATCCGTGACGCCAGCGCACCGACAAATCCTTGTGGCAAAATCCAGTGCGTGTGAAGTAAATCATAGTCACGGTTTCGCAGACGGCGAACCAGTCCGGCCCATTCGCAAAACACCAGGGCCGGTAATTTCAGCTTGTCGATGGGGTTATTGCGCAAATTGGCGAGCGCCCCGCCGCCATAACAGATGGTCTGCTCCGATTGCGGCCAGAAATATCGAAACCGGTCGACTTGAATACCGTCGAGTTTTTCGGATATGGCGGCGCCCGGAGCATGGGGGGCGTAGACATCGACCGACCAGCCAAGAGCCTGCAGATCCTGCGCTAGACGAAAGACGAATTCCGGTGTCGAATCGTCTTTCCAGCGCGGAAAGTTAGACGTGACACAGAGAATTCGGCCGCGCGGTTTATCCGGCATTGCGGGTGCGCTCCCGGGCGCTGATGACGGCTTCCGGTAATTCGGCTTCGATCTGGCTGGAAAGATTCTCTTTGGGTGCCGATTCGGCGGGCAGGGCCAACTCCAGCCGCCGGACTTTCTCCAGGGTCATTTCCACCAGCTGCCTATTGTGGCTGATCAGATCGGCGACCATCCCCACCAGGAACGTCATCAGCCCCATGATCAACAGCGCTCCCCCGATAACCAACGACTGGATATGCCCGGCACCCTCTCCAGTCATGTAGAAAAAGAGAAAGCGGCCGATGGGCGCGAAGCCAATCAGCGACATGGCCAGTCCGATAAGGAGGAATACCCTGAGTGGCCTATACATGGCGTACATTCGAAGCAGCGTGGTAACGGAGCGTTCGATGAATTTCGGAATGCTGGTGAATAAACGCGACTCGCGGGTCTTGGGGTTGGT
>JABJKO010000027.1 GCA_018660305.1 Rhodospirillaceae bacterium | reverse complement strand
GTCTTCGTGGCGGTGAAACGCAAATTGCAGCCCGGCGACAAGATGGCCGGACGGCACGGCAACAAGGGCGTGATTTCCAACATCGTGCCGATCGAGGATATGCCTTATCTCGAGGACGGCACCAACGTGGATATCGTCCTTAATCCCCTGGGCGTGCCAAGCCGCATGAATGTGGGCCAGATCCTGGAAACCCATTTGGGTTGGGCCGCGGCCGGATTGGGATTGCAGATCGGTGATATGGTGGACAAGGTCCGCCGGGGCGCCAAACAGGATGACCTGAAGAAACATCTGAAGGTGGTCTACGGCGATGATCAGTACAAGGCGACGGTGGCCGATCTGAACGACGATCAGGTCATGGAGCTGGGTGATAACCTGCGCCGCGGCGTACCCATGGCGACGCCGGTCTTTGATGGTGCCCATGAAGCCGACATCAACGCCATGCTGGATCTGGCCGGGTTGGACAACTCCGGACAGTCAACCTTGTACGATGGCCGCACGGGCGAACCGTTCAAACGTCAGGTGACCGTTGGCTACATCTATATGTTGAAACTGCACCATCTGGTCGACGACAAGATCCATGCCCGATCGATCGGACCTTACAGTCTGGTGACCCAGCAACCGCTGGGCGGCAAGGCGCAGTTCGGCGGCCAGCGCTTTGGCGAGATGGAAGTCTGGGCTTTGCAGGCCTATGGCGCCGCTTATACGCTGCAGGAAATGCTCACCGTGAAATCCGATGACGTGGCCGGCCGGACCAAGGTCTACGAGGCCATTGTCCGCGGTGACGACGCGTTCGAGGCGGGCATCCCTGAATCCTTCAATGTTTTGGTGAAGGAAATGCGTTCGCTCTGCCTGAATGTGGAGCTGTCGCAGAATACTTACTAAGTCGAAACCCGGCGGGTTCGCCCGCCAAATTTCGGCCTTTTGATGACACCAGGCAGCCCCTGCCAGACGTACTGACAGATTTAGGGCGGCCGCAAATGGGAGATGGCCCCATGAACGAACTGATGAGAATTTTTGGCCCGGCCACCACGTCGGCCGCTGACAACTTCGATCAGATCAAGATTTCGATCGCCAGCCCCGACCGCATCCGCTCGTGGTCGTTTGGCGAGATAAAGAAGCCTGAAACCATCAATTACCGGACCTTCAAGCCGGAACGGGACGGTCTGTTCTGTGCCCGCATTTTTGGTCCGATCAAGGATTACGAATGCCTGTGCGGCAAGTACAAGCGCATGAAGTTCAAGGGCATTGTCTGCGAAAAATGCGGCGTTGAAGTTACCCTTTCGAAGGTGCGCCGGGAGCGCATGGGCCACATCGAGCTGGCCTCTCCCGTGGCCCATATCTGGTTCTTGAAGTCCCTGCCCTCGCGCATTGGCCTGCTGCTGGACATGACGCTGCGGGATCTGGAGCGGGTGCTGTATTTCGAACATTACGTGGTGGTCGAGCCCGGCCTGACGCCCATGGAGCATATGCAGCTTCTGACCGAGGATGAATATCTCGACGCCCAGGATGAATATGGCGAGGATGCCTTTTCCGCCGGGATTGGCGCCGAGGCGATCAAGGAAATTCTTTCCACGGTCGATCTGGAAGCCGAGCGCGTCAAACTGCGCGAGGAACTGGCCGAGACCACGTCCGAGCTGAAACCGAAAAAGATCGTCAAGCGGCTGAAGCTGATCGACGCCTTTATCGAATCCGGCAACCGCCCGGAATGGATGATCCTCGAGGTGGTGCCGGTAATCCCGCCCGAACTGCGTCCCCTGGTGCCGCTGGACGGCGGCCGCTTCGCGACCTCGGATCTGAACGATCTCTATCGCCGGGTGATCAACCGTAACAACCGCCTGAAACGCCTGATCGAGCTGAAGGCGCCGGATATTATCGTGCGGAATGAAAAACGCATGCTGCAGGAATCCGTCGATGCGCTGTTCGACAATGGCCGCCGCGGCCGGGTTATCACGGGCGCCAATAAACGGCCCCTGAAGTCCCTGGCCGACATGCTGAAGGGCAAGCAGGGCCGTTTCCGCCAGAATCTGCTGGGCAAGCGCGTGGATTATTCCGGCCGCTCGGTCATCGTGGTCGGGCCGGAATTGAAGCTGCATCAATGCGGTCTGCCGAAAAAGATGGCGCTGGAACTGTTCAAGCCATTCATCTATTCCAATCTGGAAGTGGACGGCACCGCCGCCACGCTGAAGATGGCCAAAAAGTTGGTCGAGAAGGAACGGCCGGAGGTCTGGGACATTCTGGAGCGGGTGATCCGCGAACATCCGATCATGTTGAATCGGGCCCCGACCCTGCATCGCCTTGGCATTCAGGCGTTCGAGCCGGTGCTGGTGGAGGGCAAGGCCATCCAGTTGCATCCCCTGGTTTGCGCCGCCTTCAACGCGGATTTCGACGGTGATCAGATGGCCGTGCATGTGCCCCTGTCGCTGGAGGCGCAGTTGGAAGCCCGGGTCCTGATGATGTCCACCAATAACATCCTCTCGCCCGCCAACGGCAAGCCGATCATCGTGCCCTCCCAGGATATCGTGCTGGGCATCTATTATCTGACCACGGAAGTGACGGGCGGCGCCGGCGAGGGCATGGCCTTCGCCGATATGGCCGAGATCGAACTGGCTCTGGAATCCGGCGCGGTCGGCATTCATTCGAAAATCCGGGCCCGTTACGAGACCGTGGACGCGGATAGTGAGCCGGTGACCTTGTTGCTGGAAACCACCCCGGGCCGGATGATGATCGCCGATATTCTGCCCCGTGATCCCAATGTGCCGTTCGATCTGATCAACCGCTTGCTGACCAAGAAAGAAATCAGCCAGGTGATCGACGAGATCTATCGTCATTGCGGCCAAAAGGACACCGTGATCTTCGCCGACAGGCTGATGCAGCTTGGCTTCCGCCATGCCTGCCTGGCCGGTATTTCGTTCGGCAAGGACGACATGGTTGTACCCGACAGCAAGGAAGCCCTGGTCGACGAGACCCGGGACCTGGTCAAGGAGTACGAGCAGCAATATCAGGACGGCCTGATCACCCAGGGCGAGAAGTACAACAAAGTGGTCGACGCCTGGGCCCAATGCACCGACAAGGTCGCGGATGAGATGATGAACATGATCTCCTCCATGGGTCAGGAAGACGGCAACATCAACTCGATCTGGATGATGGCCCATTCCGGTGCTCGCGGCTCGGCGGCGCAGATGAAGCAGCTGGCCGGTATGCGCGGCCTGATGGCCAAGCCGTCGGGTGAAATCATCGAAACGCCGATTATTTCCAATTTCAAGGAAGGCCTTTCGGTGCTGGAGTATTTCAACTCCACCCATGGTGCCCGCAAGGGCCTGGCCGATACCGCCCTGAAGACGGCGAATTCCGGTTACCTGACCCGCAGGCTGGTCGACGTGGCGCAGGATTGCACCATTGTCGAAGTAGATTGCGGCACGGAAGCGGGCATTACCATCAAGGAAGTGATCGAAGGCGGCGACGTGGTCTCCTCGCTCACGGAACGGGTGCTGGGCCGCACGGCGGCGGTGGACGTGATCGATCCGGTCACCGACAGCGTCTTGATCTCCGGCGGCGAGATGATCGAGGAAGTGGAAGCCGAAGTCCTCGAGAACGCCGGCATTCAGGCTCTGTTGATCCGCTCCGTTCTGACCTGTGAAACCCAGACCGGTGTCTGCGGTAAATGCTATGGCCGTGATCTGGCGCGGGGTACGCCGGTCAACGCGGGCGAGGCCATCGGCGTCATCGCGGCGCAGTCGATCGGCGAGCCGGGCACCCAGTTGACCATGCGGACCTTCCATATCGGCGGTACCGCCCAGGTGGCCAATCAATCCTCGATCGAGGCTTCATATGACGCCGTCGTGCGGATTGAAAATCGCGATGTGTTGACGGATTCCACGGACCGGCTGGTCGCCATGGGCCGGGCCATGGAGCTGCTGTTGATCGATGCCAATGATCGGGAGCGGGCGCGCTATCGTATTCCTTACGGTGCCCGTCTGTTGGTCGATGAAGGCGATCAGGTGGCCAAGGGCGACAAGCTGGCTGAATGGGATCCCTACACCCGGCCGATCATGACGGAACGGGATGGCTTGGTGAATTACCGCGATCTGGTCGAAGGTACGACCATGCGGGAAGAAACCGATGAAGCCACCGGTATCTCCTATTGGGTGGTGGTGGATCATCGCGGTCCCAAAAAGGAAACCGAGCTGCGCCCGCGTATCACCCTGCGCGACAAAAAGGGCGAGGTCATCATGCTGCCCAATGACATGGAAGCCCGTTACTTCCTGCCCCCCGACGCCATTTTGTCGGTGGATGACGGCAGCGAGGTCCATGCCGGCGATGTCCTGGCGCGTATTCCCATGGCCTCGGCCCGGACCCGGGATATCACCGGTGGTCTGCCCCGCGTGGCGGAACTGTTCGAGGCCCGGCGTCCCAAGGATCATGCCATCATCGCCGAAAGCGACGGCTATGTGGAGTTTGGCCGCGACTACAAGACCAAGCGCCGCATCGTTGTCCGGCACGAGGACGAAGGCGTGGAGCCGACGGAATATCTGGTGCCCAAGGGCCGGCACATCACGGTCCAGGAAGGTGACTTCATCCGCAAGGGCGAATACCTCCTCGACGGTAATCCCGCGCCGCACGATATCCTGAAGGTTCAGGGCATCGAGGCCCTGGCGGCATACCTGGTCAACGAGATTCAGGAGGTCTACCGTCTGCAGGGCGTGAAGATCAACGATAAGCATATCGAAGTGATCGTGCGCCAGATGCTGCAGAAGGTGGAAATCGAGGATGGTGGCGAGACCACATTCTTGAAGGGCGAACAGGTTGACCGGGTCGAGTTAGACGAGGTCAATGCCCGGGATGTGGCCGAGGGACGGAAGCCGGCAACGGCCTCGCCGGTGTTGCTCGGCATCACCAAGGCATCGCTGCAGACCCGCTCCTTTATCTCCGCCGCATCGTTCCAGGAAACCACCCGTGTCCTGACCGAAGCCGCCGTCGTGGGTAAGGCGGATGATCTGATCGGCCTGAAGGAGAACGTCATCGTGGGCCGCTTGATACCGGCCGGTACGGGCGCTCACCTGAACGAACTGCGTACGATCGCGCAGCAGCGGGACGAGGAAATCGAACAAGCCCGGCCCGCATCCCTGCCCGAGGGCGAGGAAATGGAAGCCGCCGCCGGCGACGACTAGCGGGCCTTTTTGGGTCGAATGAGGCCGGTGCCGGCACATGCCTGGCGCCGGCCTTTCTTTTGCGGCTCCGGCAGCGGTCTGAAATTTGGCAGTTTTCGGTCAATTGTCTGGCTTTGCTGCACTGCAAAAAAAGGCTGAATTCAGGGTAATTTTTCGGTTGACGAAGGGGGGGCGCATACATAGTATCCGCCAACCATTTCGCGGCAGGTGGTAGCCGGTTTTTCTGATGGCATGAGGCGAAATTCCTTACGCCATTAGCGGCTAAACACTGCGGCAGGTATTACGGAAGACATCGCGGACGCGGTTGTTTGTTAAGACCAGTTGAAACTGGGCGGGGCCGGAATTTCGGTCGACCGCCGAGTTCGTTTGTCTTTCCGATTTTGTTTTGGACGACCCAGATCTAGACGACCAAGTTTTCGACGATCACGCGACGTCAACATTATTCAGAGGACCTAAAGCGCATGCCGACGATCAACCAATTGATCCGCAAGCCGCGGCAAAAGCCCAAAAGCCGCAACAAGGTACCGGCCCTGGAAGCCTGCCCGCAAAAGCGCGGCGTTTGTACAAGGGTCTACACGACCACGCCGAAAAAGCCGAACTCGGCC
>JABJKO010000028.1 GCA_018660305.1 Rhodospirillaceae bacterium | reverse complement strand
TGTCCATCATCCGGTCAGCTTCATCGATCACCAGTATTTTGATGTCGGTCAGGAGAATCCGGCCGCGCTCGAAGTGATCAAGCAGCCTGCCCGGTGTGGCGATGAGAACATCGACGCCGCGGTCCAGCTTGGCGTTCTGTTCGTCGAAGGATACGCCGCCGATCAGCAGGGCCATGGTCAGCTTGTTGTACTTGCCATAGATTTCGAAATTCTCGGAAATCTGGCTCGCCAATTCACGGGTAGGGGTAATGATCAGGGATCGCGGCATGCGCGCCCGGGCCCGCCCGTTGGACAGGATATCGATCATCGGCAATGTGAAGGACGCCGTCTTACCGGTTCCGGTCTGGGCACATCCCAGCACATCGCGGCCCATCAGCACAAAGGGGATGGCCTGTTCCTGGATTGGGGTTGGTGTTTCATAGCCCGCGTCGGTCACTGCCTGCAGGACTTCCGGGCTCAGCCCGAGATCTTCGAATGTCATATGGTAACTGAAATGCCTAGCTTTGAGGGTGCCGCCCGGCCCCTATGTGGTCCCAAATCCGCCAGAAGTCAAACACTGTAATCACATGTGCTATATAATACTTTGTGTAACATTAGGGTAAAAGTCGCTGGGAGAGATTGAAGAGTCATGCCAAAACGACTGACGGAACAGCAGGTTGAGCAATATAAGCGCGATGGATTCGTCTCGCCGGTGAGGGTCATATCAGAGGATGATGCGGCCAAATTTCGCGAAAAACTGCAGGAATTCGAGACTGCGCAGGGGGCGGCCATCCATGGCACCCAGAAGACGAAATGCTCTCTTCTGTTTCCCTGGGCCTATGAATTATTTACCAGCGATGCCGTGCTGGATGCGGTCGAAGACCTGATTGGTCCGAATATCCTGCAATATCAATGTGGCGTATGGATCAAGGAGCCTGAGTCCGGCTCCTATGTGAGCTGGCATCAGGATTCAACCTATTACGGCATGGATCCCCTGGAGCTTGTGAGTGGCTGGGTCGCGTTGTCACCGGCCACGGCCGAAACCGGATGCATGCAGGTTCTGCCCGGATCCCACAAGGCCGGCCAGCTCCCTGTGGATTACACCGAAGGCAGCGATGATAATTTGCTGGCCAGCGGCCAGGCCACGCGCTACCCGGTGGATGAGTCGCAAATCGCCCTGATGGAACTACAGCCCGGCGAGATGTCGTTGCACCACGTTGCCCTGGTTCATAGCTCCCGTCCCAATCATGGCGCCGACCGGCGGATCGGGATCGCAGGCGGCTATCTGCCGCCTCATGTTGCTCAGACCACTGACCTGAAGGCGAGCGCCATGCTGGTGAGAGGGGAGGATAATTATGGTCATTATCCTCTCATCGAGCAGCCGCCGCGCGGGGTCGATGATACGGCGACGATTGCCTGTCACGACAAGGCCGTTCAGCTTTATCGCGACAAATCCGTTGAGTGCGGAAACCAGACAGCCTGGCGTTACGGCTGACACATACGATTCAGGCCTAGCGGGCGATTACAGGCCTAGCGGGCAGTTGCGTCCCTTGCGATCGCCGCAAAGATGCCATCCAGTTCCTTCGCCATCGCATCCAGCTTGGCGCTGCCATAGGGGGCAAATACACTCGTGGGTTTGCGATAAGTCAGGTTCGCCGTCTTGTCGGCATTTTCGGTGATGTAAAACCTCAAAGGCGCTTCGATACCCGCGGGTATGCTGGCCTCGAGCATTCGGACGGCAAATCGCGGGTGATAGATGCCGATCACCATATTTCCGGGAATGGTTTTCTTGAGGACTCTTTTTGCGCCCAGAGTGGCGCTGGCGCGGGTTACCAGCCCCATCTTGTTTTTCTTCACCGCACGGTCGAACCGTTTGATGAGATCCTGGTAGCTGTGGGATGTATTCAGGGTCTGGGTTCCTGGAAGTGAGTCGCTGTTTTGCGCTGTGGCTGTGCCGGTGCCATGGGACAGCAGGAAAAGCCCCAGTATTGTCGCGAATATCGTGCGTGTTTTCTTGTTAGATTGCATGCCATTCCTCGAAGGTTCTGATTGAACGGGTTTCCTCAGAAAAGCGCGAAAGACCGGTTCGGTCAAACCAATCCAGCGGTTTTCTCGGATTTTAAAGTGGGCGGCCGCCTTCGCCGGTTTCTTCGTTGTCCTGCGCCGGCACCAGCGCGCGGGTTGCCTGGCGAACAAGCTGGCCGAATCTGGGATCGTTCGCGCTGGATAATCCATTGACCCAGGCAGCGGAACCGGACTTCAGGGAATCGCCGTAACAAAACGCCATTCTGACTTCCACTTTGCCGCTTGCCGGCCCGCTGGGCGTGCTGCCGCGTTGAGCGCAAAGATCATGATTGCTGATGTGGCTGGGCGGGTTGAAGGCGACAACGACCCTGTAGGGAGGCACCGTCGTGCCATCACTGCCAGCAACAAAATTGGTGTTGATGGCGAGATCAATCTGATTGCGCATGGCGCTGCGCACCAGGGCACCAAACTGCTTGGGGTCCATGTTAAACGGATTGCCGGAAACGTCGGTAAGGACCGAACCCTTATTGGCCGCGAACTCGAAATCGCCGTCGAAATAGGAAAAACGGGGTCCGGTAAGATCTTCAACAATGATGGCGTTGCAGCCGGTGGCGGCTAACGCAACGATGGGGACGATATATTTGAAACCATGAAGCATCGGAGTCCCTTCGTTCAACCCGGGGGTATTATGAAAATGGGGAGACTCTGTTTCAACGTCAATGGAGGGGTATTGGCCGCCGGAAGGAACCTGATTCCGGCCGATTCCCTATTCGATTTTTACCCAGACCAGGGATGCTTTACTGCCCGGCCCGCCCAGGACGGGCGGGTTGGCGGTGAGAACCAGCTTGTCCCCTTCGAAGGATACGTCACGCCGGGTCGTGGTGCCGTCGAGCTTGGGATCGGCGGCAATTTCAATGTGATGCTGGACCACATCGCCATCCAGTTCGAACTCACCGAAATAGCTGAAATAGGTGCCGTCGGATTGCCGCGTGGCCGTCGCCATGTGTCCATCTTCTGTATATTCCATCCGACCCTGTTTGGGTCCATCTTCCGGCCGGCCTGGGTTCCCGTCGGCATCGGTGAAACGGAATTCACTGAGACGCCATGTGCCTATCATTCGCTCTCTCAACATTCTGGTCTCCTGAAATTTGTTAAATGAAGAAGGGCCGGCTCAAATGAGCCGGCCCTTCCTTCACGGTTGGACAATTGTCCGGTCGATTACTTGCCAAAAACGATCTTGGCAGCGGCCGCGACAACCTTCGGATCTGCTTCCGCAAATGATGAATTCACGACGTCCTGAATCTGTTTACCAGATGAATACAGAACCCGCAGGCGCCGCCTCTCCGCATCGTGGATGAAGGTTGGGTCTTTCGCCATCTTGGCGTAGGCCCCACGCAGTTCCGCGATCCGTGCCTTGGAGACGCCGGGCGGGAAGGCCAGACCACGGCCGATGATGCCATGGCTGGAAATGAATTTGACGATCTTGAGATCGATGCCCTTCACATAGTCGGTCATCATGGGAACGTCCGGAAGTGCCGGATCCGGCGAGGTTCCGATCTGCAGAAGCGGTACAGCCTGTTCCTTGCCGGGCTCCGCCGTTCCACCGTATTTTTGCGAGAACCAGTGCGGTGCGATGGAACTCCAGGCCAGCCAGTTAAAGCCGGTACCATGATGCTCACCCTGTTCCATGGCGAGGACGGTCTTGCGCGAGCCTTTGTAACCGCTGATCACCTTGACCTTCAGTCCGAGCATGCGTTTCAGCATCATCGGGATGATAAAGGAGGTCGAGCCAGGACCCGTACCGCCGGCGATGACGCCGGTCGTCTTCATGTCCTGCCACTTGCTGATGCCTGCTTCCTTGCGCAGCACGAAGATTGTGTTGGTGCGGTTGACCGAACCAATCCAGGTAAATTTGCGCGCGTCATACTTGACCCTCTTGGGCCGCATCAGCTGTGAAATAACCAGCGTATCAGGGGGTTCAAGAATATAGGCGCCATTACTCGGCATGACCTTGGCGGCATAGTTGGTTGCCTTGAGGCCGCCGGCGCCGGGCATGGATTGCACAATTATATTGGGCTTACCCGGCAAATGGTTACGCAGGTGGTCGGCCATGGTGCGGGCATATTTGCCGTACGTGCCACCAAAGCCGTAACCGATGAGAATAGTGATTTGATCGGCCGCAAACGCCGGTGTAGCGGCGAATACGGAACCCGCAACGATGGCCGCGGTACCGATTTTAGACAATCGCTTCATTACTGTAGCTCCTCCCGTGGAGTAATAGACTCAATAAAAAATCCGCGTCTTCGTCAGAGATCGGACGTTGAAACGCGAATATAAGAAATCTAGCTAGGCGGCCAATTTGCCGCAAGGTTTGAATGCCTCCCGCAGCAACTAATTACATGGATCAAACGCAGGCGTGGGGCTAAATTCAAGGGCTGCTGACCCGTAAATTCGAGGAAACCTGTCCATGACCGAAACAACCGACGTCCGCGCCCGTTACGGGATGATCGTTCCGTCCTCAAACCGCATGGCGGAACCCCATGCGGCCCGTTTCAATCCCCAGGGCGTGGTGGCCCATGCGACACGGGTTCGCATGACCGGTCCCCATTTCATGGAGTTGGAGCAGCTCCTGCCCAAAGTGGCAGAGGCATCGGAAATACTTGCCGATGCTTCCTGCGACACCATTGTCTTTCATTGCACGGCCAATTCCATGGCCGAGGGGCTGGCCGGCGAAAAGAAAATTGCCGGCGCCATTGAATCGGCGACGGGAAAAAAGGCGGCGACCACGGCGTCGGCGACCATGACGGCTTTTGAGGTTCTGGAGGCACGGCGTGTCGTCCTGGTGTCACCCTATCCGCGGACATCCCATGAACATGAGCTTGAGTTTCTCGAAGAAGCAGGGCTGGAAATCGTCGGCGAGCGTAATCTGTCCCTCGATGGCTCGACCGCCTATAGCGCCATGCCGCCGTCGGATTGGGTCGATACCATGGCGTCCATGAAGAATGACAAAGCCGATGTCTATTTTGCCAGCTGCGCCAATATCCGGGCCATCGAAGTTCTCGAGGAAATCGAGGAAATCCTCGATGCGCCGGTGGTGACCAGCAATCAGCTGGTTATCTGGAATGCACTGCGTCTGGCGGGTATCGACGATCCGTTGCCCGGTCTGGGCCGGCTGGCGCGCGCCTAGGGCACGTTGGCTGCGCCCAGTCGGCACAAATCGTTATCGCTGATTCCGGGCAGGGGATTGAAGGCCGGCGTTAAACGTCGAGATCCGCCACCGCATGGGCATTTTTCTGGATAAAGGCGAGCCGTTTCTCGGGTTTGCGGCCCATCAGATCCTCGACAAGGGTCGCGGTCCGTTTGATGTCCTGCGCCGCGGCATCGGACAGCGGAACATTGACCCGTGCAATGCTGCGCTTGGTCGCATCCATGGTGGTGTCGCGCAGCTGGGTGGCCGGCATTTCACCAAGGCCCTTGAACCGGCTGATATCGACTTTGCCGCGGCCGTTGAAATGCTCCTTCATCAGGGTTTCGCGATGGGCGTCATTCATGGCGTACATGGTCGTCGCGCCCTGGGAAATGCGATAGAGCGGCGGCAGGGCAAGATAGAGATGCCCGTTTTCGATCAGTTTGGGCATTTCGCGGAAAAAGAAGGTCATCAGCAAGGAGGCGATATGGGCGCCGTCCACGTCGGCGTCGGTCATGATGATGACGCGTTCATAGCGCAGCTTGCTGTCGTCATAATTTACACCGGTGCCGCATCCGAGTGCCTGGATCAAATCCATGAGTTCCTGGTTGGCCCGCATTTTATCCGCGGTCGCACTCGCCACGTTAAGAATCTTGCCGCGCAGAGGCAGGACAGCCTGGGTCTTTCGATTGCGCGCCTGTTTCGCCGATCCGCCGGCGGAATCACCTTCAACCAGGAATATCTCGGTGTCGTCGGCGGAACCCTGCGCGCAATCGGCGAGCTTCCCGGGGAGGCGGAGTTTGCGGGTCGCCGTCTTGCGCGCGGTTTCCTTTTCCTTCCGGCGGCGCAGGCGATCGTCGGCGCGCTCGATCATCCGTTCGAGCAGCGCGTTGGCGGCCTCCGGATGACCGGACAGATAATGATCGAAATGATCTTTGATTGATGCTTCCACCAGCCGGGAAACCGACGGCGTGGTCAGACGGTCCTTTGTCTGGCCCTGAAATTCAGGGTCGGGAACGAACACGGAAAGAAGGCCCCAGGTGCCGCCAATGATGTCTTCACCGGTCAGGATCGACGCGCGTTTATTGCCGGTCAAATCCGCATAGGCCTTCAGACCCCGCAGCAGCGCACCGCGCAGCCCCGTCTCATGGGTGCCGCCATCGGGTGTGGGGACCGTGTTGCAATAGGAGGAGAGGGCGCCTTCGCCATCTTCCGGCCAGGCGACAGCCCACTCCACACGGCCGCCTTTGCCGTTCAGGGATCCCTCGCCGACAAACGATTGTGGCGTAATTGTCGCGCGGTCTTCCAGCCGGTTGACCAGAAAGTCGTTGAGACCACCGGGAAAATGCAGCGTGTCTTTTGCCGGAATGTCGTCTTTCTCATTGATGAGTGACGCATCGCAGTTCCAGCGGATCTCGACGCCTTTGTAGAGATAGGCCTTGGACCGGGCCATGCGGTAGAGCAGGACCGGTCTGAACTTGGATTGGGCGCCAAATATTTCCGCATCCGGGTGAAACGTCACGGCGGTACCGCTGCGGGCGCGTACTTTGCCCTTGTCCTTCAGCTTGCCCGTGGGTTTTCCGCGGCTGTATTCCTGCACCCAGAGATTTTTGTCGCGGGTGACTTCGACGGTCAGGCTGTCGGAGAGTGCATTGACCACCGACATGCCCACCCCGTGCAACCCGCCGGAGGTGTCATAGACTTTGTTGTCGAACTTGCCGCCGGAATGAAGCGTCGTCATGACCACTTCAAGCGCCGATATGTTCTTGAACTTGGGATGAGGATCGATGGGAATACCGCGGCCATTGTCGCGTATGGTCACCTCGCCGTTTTTGGCCAGCTCCAGATCGATCCAGGTGGCGTGCCCGGCGACGGCCTCATCCATCGCATTATCCAGCAATTCGGCGGCCAGATGGTGCATGGCGCGCTCATCGCTGCCGCCGATATACATGGCCGGACGGCGGCGGACGGGCTCGAGCCCCTCCAGGACTTCAATGTCCTGGGCGGAGTAGGATTTTTGCTTTTTTACTGCGCTTGCCATGGGTCAGAATATGCTCAACATTACTAACTGTTCGTGACGACTGTATGCTGCGGCTGTAATTAGACAATCCACAACATATTGTAAATCTGGGAATGCGCAATATGACTGATTCATTAATGCCGCCGAATAGCGAACCCGCAATCCGCATTATTGCCATGCCCGCCGATACCAACCCGAGCGGCGATATTTTCGGCGGTTGGCTCATGTCCATGATGGATATGGCGGGGGCGACGGTCGCATACCAGAGGGCAGGTGGCCGCGTTGCGACGGTTGCGGTCGATGAAATCGAATTTCACAGCCCCGTTCTGGTGGGCGATCTGGTGACCTGCTATGCGGAAATTATCCGGACCGGGCAGACGTCGCTGGCCACCAAGGTGGATGTCTGGGTGCGGGGACGCAGCGGCGGCGAACCGATCAAGGTGACCGAGGGCGTCTTTACGTTCGTGGCCATCGACGATGACCGCGTGCCGCGGCCGCTGCCGGCGGAATAGGGCCGTTTCCTAACTGGTTTGCAGATTACCCTGCCATTTGGCCGGGCTGACTTTCTCGGTGAAGGCCGGGAACATCAAATTGTAGCTGATGCTGATACGGTTTCGGTTTGCCGGATTGGGCGGCACGTGATGGACGAGCCAGGCGGGGAAAATCAGCAGCACGCCCTCCTCCACCGACACTTCGGCGCGGCCTGAGTTTTCCGCCGTCGATTGTGACACCCGGGGCGAGACGACGTGGGCCTGGGGCCGGGGGTCCTCGAAGATGATGGAGCCGGCATTCTCCGGCACATCGACGTAATAGACACCGCCGAGATAATTGTTGGGATGGGTGTGCTGCGGATTGCCCTTACCCGAAGGATTTATATTGGCCCAACAACTGGTGATCTCTATCCCTTCCTCGCCTACATGGAGAAATTCCGTAACCCCCCGCGCGGCCGTCAAAACCAGATTAGAGAATTCTTCAAATTCCGGCAGGGTGTGAAGGTCCTGAACCGTCTGCATGACCTTATCGGCCGACGCCGTCGCATTCTGTTTCACCAGTTCCGCGAGCTTGGCCCGGATGGCGCCGTTGACGCGCTCCCGCGTCGAATCGTCGAGTCGGTGCTGCCAAAGAAACGTGGGAAACAGGGTGAGGGCGTTGGTTTCTGAAAACATTTCCAATTTATTGCACTAAATGCCGACCGTACCAAGTAG
>JABJKO010000029.1 GCA_018660305.1 Rhodospirillaceae bacterium | reverse complement strand
TGCGGCCGGTGGCCACGCTCTTCAGCACTGGGGAGACCGCAACTGCATGTGGTCGAGCGACTACCCGCACCCCAACATGACCTGGCCCAATTCACGTGCCTTCATCGCCCGCCAGATCGGTGATCTGGAGCCCGAGAAACAGAAGCGCGTGCTCAGCCAGAACTGTATTGATCTCTACGGGCTGGACGTCAGGCTTTAGGGTCCGGTTTCGGGCCTTGTCACGTTAAGTTCTCAGCCGTCAGGCCTAGAGCCCTATACACCTAACCACAATGAAAAACGGCGGCCCATCGAAGAACCGCCGTTTCATGAAGGACTACTTGAGTTCGGTGTCAGGCAACCCTCCGCCGACATGTGAGGCCCCGACCACCCTCGAGCGAAGACCTGATAGCGTTAATTTAGTGCGCCTGAGGTCAACTGCAACCCAAAAATAGTTCTTTCGGGAATTTCGGTCAGGCGCCGGTTCAACCAACCGTAAACAGAATAGAAGACCGCCCTACCTGCGGCCCCGAAACGGGTATTCGGTGCAACGATTCGCGTTTTCCGGATGTTTGGTGCAGAATGACAAACTTTTGCGTAGCTGATCCAGCCCCCCATAGAGGGGCGGATCCGGGAGACGAGATGGAAATGAAAGCTCTGTCGAAACAGGGGCTGTACGACCCTGTGAACGAGCACGATTCATGTGGTGTAGGCTTTGTTGCGGATATAAAAGGGCGCAAGTCTCACGACATCATTCGCAGCGGGCTCGAGGTCCTGGCCAATCTTGACCATCGTGGTGCGGTAGGCGACGACCCGTTGATGGGCGACGGCGCCGGGTGTTTGATTCAAATACCGGACCGGCTGCTGCGCGACTGGGCGGCTAAAGCCGGGCATGAGCTACCCGAAGCCGGACATTATGCAGTCGCAATGTGCTTTTTGCCGCAGGGAGAGGCGGCGCGAGACGCCAGTATCGCGACCCTCGAACGCTACGCATCCGCTGAAGGCCAGCCCATACTTGCCTGGCGCGACGTGCCCACGGATAGCACGGGTCTGGGCGCACGCGTCATCGAAACGATGCCAGTCATCCGCCAGGCGATCCTGGCCCGTAATCCCCGGATCAAAAATCAGGACGAATTTGAACGCAAAATCCTGACCATCCGCAAGCAAACCCTTAATTCAGTGCGCGACCGTCCGGCAAATAACAGCCCGGAGGGGATCGGCGATTTCTTCATATCGTCCTTTTCTTCCCGGACCGTGGTCTACAAGGGCCTTTTGCTGTCACCCCAAGTGGAGAGCTTTTATTGCGATCTCAGGGACCCGCTTGCGGAATCCGCGCTGGCGCTGGTGCATCAGCGGTTCTCCACCAACACCTTCCCGTCCTGGCGGCTGGCGCATCCCTATCGCATGCTCGCCCATAACGGCGAAATCAATACGGTCCGCGGCAACGTCAACTGGATGTATGCACGGCGCCACGCCATGTCGTCGGATCTGATCGGTCCCGATCTCGACAAAATGTGGCCGTTGATCCCACATGGACAGTCCGACACCGCCTGTATCGATAACGCTCTCGAAATTCTGGTGGCCGGCGGTTATTCGCTCGCCCATGCCATGATGATGCTGATCCCCGAGGCCTGGACCCGCAACCGGCAAATGGAACCCAAGCAGCGCGCCTTCTACGAATATTATGCCGCGTTGATGGAACCATGGGACGGGCCGGCGGCGATCGCCTTTACAGATGGCCTCCAAATCGGGGCGACACTCGATCGCAACGGCCTGAGACCGGCGCGCTATGTGATTACCGACGATCACCGGGTCATCATGGCATCGGAAGTCGGCGTGCTGCCGGTCCCAGACGAAAACATCGTCCATAAATGGCGGCTCCAGCCCGGTAAAATGCTGCTGATCGACCTGGAGCAAGGCCGCATCATCGACGATGCCGAGATCAAAAAGACGCTCGCAAACGAGCACCCCTACCAGGAATGGCTCGACGAAACCCAGTTCCAGCTTGAAGCACTCGCCGATCCGCCCGGCCATAAAATGGCGACGCATGACAATGACAAGGCCGATTGGCTGAACCTGCAGCAGGCATGTGGCTATACCCAGGAAGACGTGAAGACGTTCCTGGAACCGATGGCACGTTCGGGCGACGATCCCATCGGTTCAATGGGGGCGGACGCGCCCATCGCCGTGCTCTCGAAGAAACCGAAGCTTCTCTATAATTACTTCAAGCAGAACTTCGCCCAGGTCACCAACCCGCCCATCGACCCGATCCGCGAGGAACTGGTGATGTCTCTGGTCTCGATGATCGGGCCGCGGCCGAACCTTCTCGGCCATCATGCAGGATCGCATTACCGGCTCGAGGTGATGCAACCCATCCTCACCAACGCCGATCTGGAGAAAATTCGATCCATCTCCTTACTGGTTGGGGAGGCTTTCCGCACCCGCACATTGGATACAACCTGGCCCGAATCCGAAGGAATTGAAGGGTTAGCGCCGGCGGTCGAGAGACTCTGCCGCGAAGCGACCGACGCGGTGATCGACGGTTACAATATTCTGATCCTGTCCGACCGCGCCGTGTCGGACAGCCGTGTGCCGATCCCCGCGCTTCTGGCGACGGCAGCCGTGCACCATAATCTGATCCGGCGGGGTCTGCGAACCTCCACCGGCCTCGTCGTCGAAACCGGCGAAGCGCGCGAAGTCCATCATTTTTGTGTGCTGGCCGGCTATGGGGCAGAGGCGATCAACCCCTATATGGCGTTCGAAATGCTGGAACAAATCCGGCTTGAGAACGACCTGCCTCTGGATACCGGGGAGATCCAGAACAATTACCTGAAAGCCATCGGCAAAGGCATTCTCAAGGTCATGTCCAAAATGGGCATTTCGACCTATCAGTCCTATTGTGGGGCGCAGATATTCGACGCTGTAGGTCTGGGCAGCGATTTCGTCGAGAAATATTTTTGCGGCACTGCCTCGACCATCGAAGGTGCCGATATGCTCGCGATCGCGGCGGAAACCGTGCAACGCCACGGCAACGCCTATGGCGACGATCCGCTCTACCGCGACATGCTGGATACGGGGGGTGATTATACTTACAGGCTGCGCGGCGAGGATCATGCCTGGACACCGGACTCCATAGCCTCGTTGCAGCATGCGGTACGCGGTAATCAACCGGAACAATACAGCGCCTTCGCCAGGAGCATCAACGAACAGAGTGAGCGCCTGCTGACCATCCGGGGCCTGATGGCGTTCAAACCCGCAGACGAGCCCATACCCCTCGACGACGTCGAGCCCGCCAGCGAGATCATCAAACGCTTTGCGACCGGTGCCATGAGCTTCGGCTCCATCAGCCGCGAGGCCCATACCACGCTTGCCATCGCCATGAACCGCATCGGGGGCAAATCCAATACCGGTGAAGGCGGTGAGGAAGTCGACCGCTTCACGCCGCTGCCCAATGGCGATTCCATGCGCTCGGCGATCAAGCAGGTTGCGTCCGGCCGTTTTGGCGTCACCACCGAATATCTGGTCAATGCCGACGACATTCAGATCAAAATGGCTCAGGGGGCAAAACCCGGCGAAGGCGGACAATTGCCGGGCCATAAGGTGGACCGGAACATCGCCCGCGTACGCCATTCAACGCCGGGGGTGGGCCTTATTTCGCCGCCGCCGCATCATGATATCTATTCGATCGAGGATCTGGCGCAGCTCATACACGACCTCAAGAACGTCAATCCAGTGGCGCGGATCTCGGTCAAACTGGTCTCCGAGGTGGGTGTCGGAACGGTCGCGGCGGGTGTCAGCAAAGCACGCGCGGACCATGTTACCATCGCGGGCTACGAGGGCGGTACGGGGGCGAGCCCGTTAACGTCCGTGACTCACGCGGGCTCACCCTGGGAAATTGGCCTCGCCGAAACTCAGCAGACGCTTGTCCTCAACGGCCTGCGCGGCCGCATCGCCGTCCAGGTCGATGGCGGACTGCGGACCGGACGCGACGTCGTCATCGGCGCTCTTTTGGGTGCCGATGAGTTTGGCTTTGCCACGGCACCGCTAATCGCCGCGGGCTGCATCATGATGCGCAAATGTCACCTCAATACCTGCCCGGTCGGCATCGCGACACAGGACCCGCTCCTGCGCAAGAAATTCACCGGCACGCCCGAGCACGTGATCAATTACTTCTTCTTCGTTGCCGAGGAAGTACGGCAACTCATGGCCAGTCTTGGTTTCCGCACCATCGACGAGATGATCGGCCGCGTGGACCGGCTCGACATGCGCCGCGCCGTCGACCACTGGAAAGCGAAGGGTGTCGATCTATCCAAACTTTTGTATCAGGCACCCACGCGCGACGGTGTCGCGATCCGCAATAACGCTACCCAGGACCATAATCTCGGCGCCGCGATGGACATGGAACTGATCGAAGCCGCAAAGCCGGCGCTTGAATCCAGAGAGCCTGTGCATATTGAGCGCGATATCCGCAACGTCCACCGCACCGTCGGCGCCATGCTGTCGGGCGAGGTGGCCCAGCGTTACGGTCACGCGGGACTACCCGATGACACCATTACCATCCGCTTCGAGGGCACAGCGGGCGGGAGTTTTGGCGCCTTCCTCGCGCACGGCGTTAGCCTGGAACTGGTGGGCGATGCCAACGACTATGTGGGCAAGGGCCTGTCGGGCGGCCATGTGGTGGTTCGCCAACCCGATGCGGCGCCACGCGTGCCGACCGAGAATATTATCGTCGGGAATACCGTCCTTTACGGCGCAATCTCCGGCGAAGTCTATTTCGAGGGTGTCGCGGGCGAACGCTTCGCGGTACGGAATTCCGGCGCTGTCGCGGTGGTCGAGGGCGTCGGCGACCACGGATGCGAATATATGACCGGCGGGGTCGTCGTTGTCCTCGGCGAAACAGGGCGCAATTTCGCCGCCGGCATGTCGGGCGGAATCGCCTATATTTACGATCCCGATGGGAAATTCGAGACCCGATGCAACCCGGCAATGATTGATCTTGAGCCGGTTAGGCCCAGTTCCAAGGCGGAAAAGGATGATCCCGGTCATCCGGCGCAGCGGTCAATAAATGTCGACGATGCCGGAATGGGCGACATGTTGCGCTTCGACGACGAACGATTGCGCATATTGATCGAACGTCACCGATTGCTGACCGGCAGTGCCCGGGCCAAAGCGCTTCTCGATGACTGGGAAGCGTCCCGCCAGAAGTTCGTCAAGGTCACGCCAAAAGACTACCGTCGCGCCCTTACCGAAATAGCGGAAGAAGGTTTCGGCGCCGCCGCCGCCGAGTGATGCGCCAGGGAATGTGCCAGGAAATGCGTATGTCAATTCTGAAGGATAGACTCCATGGGTAAGCCAACTGGTTTTCTGGAATTTGAGCGCCAGGATCGCGGCTACAAAGAGTCCGAACAGCGCCGTACCAATTGGCAGGAATTCGTCGAGCCGTTACCCGACCCAACACTGGGAGAACAGGCGGCCCGTTGCATGGATTGCGGTATCCCGTTCTGTCACAACGGCTGCCCGGTCAATAATCTGATCCCCGACTGGAACGATCTTGTCTACCGGGAGCAATGGGAATCGGCCTTAACGACGCTTCACTCAACCAACAATTTCCCTGAATTTACGGGACGTATTTGCCCGGCCCCCTGCGAGGCTGCCTGCACGCTAAACATCGACGATACACCGGTGACCATAAAAACCATCGAATGCGCCATTGTCGATCGCGGCTGGAAGGAAGGCTGGATCCTGCCGATGGTACCGTCGGTAAGAACCGGCAAAAAAATCGCGGTGGTCGGATCGGGCCCATCGGGGCTCGCCTGTTCGCAACAACTCGCCCGGGCCGGCCATGATGTCACCTTGTTCGAGAAGAACGATCGCGTCGGCGGGCTGTTACGCTATGGCATTCCTGAATTCAAAATGGAAAAACGGCTGATCGACCGCCGCATTGAACAGATGCGGGACGAGGGGGTCACGTTCCGTACCAATATCGAGATCGGAAGCGACGTGACTGTCGACGAACTGCTCGAAAATTACGATGCGGTCGCCCTGACCGGCGGCGCCGAATTTCCCCGTGATCTGGAAATCGAGGGACGGGAGCTCGACGGCATTCATTTTGCGATGGATTTTCTGACCCAGCAAAACAAACGTGTCGCTGGTGACAGCGAAGCCGTCGCGGCACCGGGTGGGACGATCTCCGCGGCGGACAAGCACGTCATCGTGATAGGCGGCGGCGATACCGGCTCGGATTGTATCGGAACCTCTATCCGTCAGGGCGCCGCCTCCGTCGTACAGCTGGAAATCATGCCGCGCCCGCCGGAGAAAGAAAACAAGGCTCTGACCTGGCCCGACTGGCCCCTTAAATTCCGTACATCCTCGTCCCAGGAAGAAGGCTGCGACCGCGACTGGTCGGTGCTGACCCGCCGAGCGGTGGCGTCCGATGGCCGCGTCGAAGCGATTGAATGCGTACGCGTCGAATGGGCCCCGGGCGAGGACGGGCGCCTGCAAATGCAGGAAGTGGCAGGCAGTGAATTTAGCCTCGACGCCGATCTCGTGCTGCTTGCCATGGGTTTCCTTGGTCCACGCCGGGAAGGCATGATCGCGCAGTCCGATGTCGGCCTTGACGGGCGCGGCAACGTGCTCGCCGACACAAATGATTATCAGACCTCGGTCGATAAAATATTTTCAGCGGGCGACATGCGGCGCGGACAATCCCTTGTCGTCTGGGCGATCCGCGAAGGCCGTCAGTGCGCCCGCGCGATCGATGAATTCCTGATGGGAAAGACCACCCTGCCGCGCTAATCGATTTCAATGAAATTCTTTAATTTCCGCAGACCCTGGTATTTTGTCGATCGGACAGAATCAGGCCTTCTAAGGAACTGATTTCAGTGGGCTATTCGGCGGCGGTTCCGACCGGTGTAGTTTTGACCGGCGTGTTTTCGACCGTCGCGACGTCGCGGGCCTTGGTCGGTTGCCGGGCATTTTCGACCATGAAGCGGCGCCACGCGACCACGCCGGTATCGCTGCCCGACAGCTGCTCGGCGTTCGAGCGCACGCCTTCGACGATATTCTTATCCTGATCCGAGAACACCCAGTCATGGGTCCAGCTTTGCCACACGGCCCAGGCGAGGCGGTCCCACAGGGTCGCCAGCGCGCCGCGCCGGCGGAATGCGTTGAGCGAATAGAACAGCGTCGTGTCGGCATCGATCGGCGTGACCCAGCGGACCATAAAATAATCGCCCGACGGCCGCCCCACCAGAGTCACCGTGGGCAGGCGCGACATGTGCCGGTACTGGATGCCGAACTGCTTGGTCGCCCGCGCGGTTTTCGGGTCCATTTCCTGTCCGCGGCCGAGCGGTTTGAGCCGGCGCCAGAACGCTTCCCGCGGCGGCGGGAAATGACCGAGCCCGGGATAGTCGGCCTCGGTCACGCCGTTGCGCGCGGTATAGCCGAGCCCCCTGCCGTCCGGGAGCGGCGTGGTCGTCACCTGGCTGGCAAACGGGAAGATCGGCTGGAGAATGAGCTCCGGCGAATTACGGTGCAGAAATGGCGCATGAAGGTCGTAGCAAAGATTGTCGTTTAGCGCGCGCCAGTTGCACCGGTAGGTCCGCCAGGTCGAGATCGTGTGCCACTCGTCGGTGTCGGCGAGACAGTCCGGCAGGTCTTCCTCCAGTGGCACGGGCTCCATATCGCCGACAAACAGCCAGATTACGCCGCGATGTTCGCGAACCGGATAGGCCGTGACCCGCGCCTCGTCACCGATGACCGTATCGGGACCTTCCATCAGCTTGGCGACGCAGCGCCCGGTTTCGCCTGAATAGGTCCATCCATGATAGGGGCAGGTCAGCTTACCGCTGCCGGGATAGAGGCATTTGCCCTTTGACAGGCGCGCGCCGCGGTGGGCGCATTGATCTTTCAGCGCGTAGAGCTTGCCGCCGTCGCGAAACAGCACCACGTCCTCGCCCAGCAATCTGACTGTCTTTGGTTTCCGGCCCAGCCGCCAGGCCGCGAAGACCGGATACCAGTAGTTGCGAAACCCTGTCTCCGGCAGCCCGGTTGTCTCATAGACGTTGTGTTCAGAAGCGCTCACTCGGACCTCCGCGGGGCTGGTTGGGGAAGTATGCTGCCTAACAAACCGGCGATCAAGCCGGCAACGCTGGCTGCGGAGGGCCTTATCAAGTCACGGGACCGGATAGTGTGGGCCGACCAGAGGGCCTGGCTCGCTACAATCTAACGCCCGCAAGCAGGCTTAAAGATTCCCTATGGCGTTGTCACATTAACAGCGAGGATTTTGCCTTGGTGGAGTCTCTGGCACCGAGGGAGTGGTGGGCCCGGCAGGACAAAACTGGGCACTGGTTCCTAATTGTCCGGTTGGCCCACCGGTAATCCATTGTAATACACGGTAGTAAAAATTGATTCCGTCGCCAAAGGAGATTGACCGTTATTCACCCGAAAGCCGACTCAAATTAGCAATTGGTGTTCAGGAACAAATCTAACTATGAATTGAAGTTCACTTATGCAACCATTGGGGGAAGGTTAGCCGAATTTATTCCGACAACGTGTTCGCCTCACGGAAATCGGAAGTATCAAACCCCTTGGTGAGCCGAACAAAGACTGGGGACCTCCATTGATGATAAACCCACCGCCAGCACCAAATTCTCACCTTCCCATAGTGTAGCCGGCCTCGACTCACTAACAATTGTTCACGACCAATAAGTAAGGGGGACAGGCCGATGGAAGCATCTTTTTTCTTTAATGCAATCCAAGCGATGATCAGCGTGGGAGCGCTGACGCTTCAGGTCTACGTCATTCATCGACGGATAAAAATGGGATCGGATGAGACGGCGGATACGTCAGACAAAGGCATCATCGCCATTCCCAAAGTGGGTCTGAAAGGAAGCCAAAACTTTCTCGACCTGTCCTTCGTGCTTCTCGTCGGGGCTTTGGTAACGATGTTAGTTACGGATTCGTTGGTGGTGTCCGGACGCTCTCTGAGCTTGACCGCGTCATTAATCTTGAGTTGGGCCGTCGGGCTTACCATCCTCCTGTCTCTAATCGCCATGTGGCGCCACGACCAAGCTGAGTTCGGCGTGGGTTGTTGGGCCGTTGTCGCATTCCTTTTACTCATTTTCTCTGAAGGAGGTCCATTTCAGATTGCAGTTAAAGGCGCGATCAAAGGTCCTGATCTTCTGATACCGCTTACGATCCTTCTATTTTTGGCAGCGAGCACGATCACATCCGAATACGGCAGTCCGTTAAGCTCTTCGACGCCACGCAAACAACGGGTTGTACTGGGTTGCTTGTTTCTCGTCTGCCTAATTACCGGATCCATATTTCTCGGCAAACAATCAAAGGACACTGTCTTAAAAGACCCCAGGGCACCCAACATAAGTGCGCCCGCGGTTGCGTCGCTCGTCCAAAAAATTGACAAGCTGCCTTCCGAATTCGTCAAGCGGAGATTTTATCAGCTTTCTTCAGAAGTTAATCGTGATCATATTTACCGAAGCGCAGTAGCCGTAAAAGGGGGCAAAGTTTCGGACAGTAGGAACTCCGAAGTAGGCGTAATAAGACAAGAGCTATTAGATCAGTTCGGAGCCGGGTATATCAGCCGCATAACTCTGGAAGATCCCGACGGATACAAGACGTTCTTTACCGACCGTCTCGCATGGGTTTATCCCGTCGGGGGGCGGTCAGCCGGTGCAATTCGGCTCGACATGCCTGGCAATACTTCAGAAGACAGATTGAAAAATACTGCATTATTAACCATCAATCATGCTTTGGCGAGCGAGCCTTACCTTAAGGAATGGTACACTAATGTATTTGGAGAAAACTTCTTCATTAAGGGTGCCAAGGCAAGTAGCGAAGATAACGGTATAATTTCTAGCTTTATTGCGGGTGGTCATTCCGATCGTCGCACTGATTTATTTCCTAATCTTCCTGAGCGGCCATACAAACGGTGGCTCCAGGCTCAACTTGCGCTCCCATCTAACTATGAAAATTACATAGCAGGCCAAATTTATGAGAATTTTGCGCTCGACGCAGCCAAGCAGAATTTCTCAGGAGATTTCCCCAAAAACACAAAGGTGATCGGTCAGATTATCGACAACGTCCTCAGACTAACCGATGTGGAAAGGCGCGCGTTACTAAAATATTTCGTCTATACCACTGATGGGGATCGGCGACTTCGCGTTGTAGGGCGTCTTTCGCAAGCGCAAAAAAAATTCTTTCAGAAATTGAAAACAAACGCGAAATTTCGAACTTTTGCTAACGAACTTGAGCTAAGGTCCCAGAGAAACTCCGGCAGCAACGAACCGACAAGTAGCGATGCCGTTCGCTGTCTAACGTCAGCGCCTATGGAACAAACTAGCGGCATTGCATAAGAGAGGATTTCTGGTTCATCGTAATGACCCGTAGGGGAATGAAGATGAAACAGAAATCGCAGACACGACAGACCGGTGCGACCAAGGCAATCAAG
>JABJKO010000107.1 GCA_018660305.1 Rhodospirillaceae bacterium | reverse complement strand
CGCCGGCAATATCTCCGGCGTTGAGCGCCGCGACCAGCGCCGCCTCATCCACCACGCCGCCGCGGGCGATGTTGATGAGATAGGAATTCGGCTTCATGGCCTTGAACGTCGCCCCGTCGATCAGATTGTGGGTGGTCTCGTCGTACGGGACCAGCACGATCAGATAATCGATCTCGGGGACAGCATCGTTGAGCGCGTCGCGGGTGACGAAGCGATCAATGCCTGGCACATTCCGTTCGGTCTGCGAGATGCCGATCACTTCCATGCCGAACGCCTTGCAGCGCGGCGCCAGTTCCTCGGCGATCAGACCGACGCCCAATATGCCAGCGGTCTTGTTGTCCAGCAGTTTCGCCGGCCAACGTTCCCAACGGGCCGCTTCCTGTGCCATGAGCGTCCTCGGGAAGTCGCGGCTCAACGCCAGCATGAGAAGGAACGCCATCTCCGACATGGGCTTGCCATGGATGCCGCGGGTGGCGGAGACTACCACGTCGGGACCCAGGGAGGGCTGGTCGACAATGCCATCGACGCCGGTCCCCAGCGCATGCACCCATTTCAGCGATTTTGCCTTCTGGAAAATCTCGTCGCGCATCATGGCGCCAAAGGTCAGTAGGAAATCGGCATCTCCGATGGTCTCCCCGGCTTCCTCGCGTGTGCCGGCGACAGCGATGTCCAGATCGGGAAATCTGGCCTGGATCTTGTCGCGATACTGGTGCCGGATTTTTTCCGCCAGGGTCAGGAAGATGAGCAGCTTGGACATAAGTTCTATCCTCGGCTCAGAGCTCGGTTATCTTTTCCGGGAAGCTGTGGAGGCGCTCGCCCGGCCCATCCTCGCCGATGATGTAATTGTCGCAGATCCACGACATGACCCGCTCCAGTATATAGGTGGGGTGCACCACGATGTTGGTGTTGGCCTGGATCGCCATGGGTTCGTCGTGACGCACCAGCGGGCGCTCGACCATGTCATAGCCCTGGCCATGGCAATAGAGCCGCCGTTCCTGCGGCCGGCCGTTTTCGTCCATGAAGGAATTATAGGCATCCCAGATATCCTTCGCAGGTGTGCCGGGGGTCAGCCGGTCGAGGGTGAACTTTCTCGCTTCCAGCGTGAACTCGAACTCGTCCTTCAGTTCCTGCGACGCTTGTCCCAGAACACACGTCCGGCCCAGCTCAGTGAAATAGCCGCCGGCGCCGTTGTTTTCCACCAGCAGGGTGAGCTGGTCGCCATCCTCGATAATGCGGTCCTGCACATGACGCGGACCGAACATGCAGGGCGTACCCATGGGGGCCGAAGCACACAGAAAGATGCCCTGTTCGCTGCCATGTTGCTGGCCGTAGAACTGCGCCACCGCCGCCACGTCGCTGTCGCGCATGCCCGGTTTCACGGCTGCAAAGGCGGCTTCCATGGCGCTGTCCTGCATGGCGGCGGTCTCGCGGATGCGGTCCAGTTCTTCGGGGCTTTTCAGCACCTTGATGCGGTCCACCATATCGGTGGCATCGACGAATTTGGTGTTGGAGAAATTGCCGCTCTTCATGTGATCGACCATGGCGAACGACATCTGGTAGGTGCCCACCAGCCCGATGGTGCCGCTGGCATAGGGCGCCAGTGCGCGGGCCGCCAGCTCCGGATCGTAGTCCTTGGTGTAGTGCGCCGAGGCATAGCTGGGCGTGGTCATCATGGTCTTGACACCGCGGCGGATTCCATCGCCCTCGGGAGGCAGGTCGCGCACCATGCCCATGGGGCCCTGGCCGACCACGCTCATGCCGTCGTCACGGGGAAACACCACCGTCATGGGGTAGCCGTTGGCCGCTGGCATATCGGTGAAGTATTTCACATAGCCGCCCATGTGATCGTTGTTGTTCTGCATCAGCAGAACGTCGATCTTCTCCGCTTCCATGGCGGCACGCACCGCCGCCCAGCGGCGCTCAAGCTCGGATGTCGAGATCGGTCTGTTCAGACGTTCGGATAGTTCGGCCACCGCACCCTCTCCCGGTTCAAGTTTTATGCGCTTCGGTTATGGTATCGCTGTCGTGCGTCAGCGTAGGCCCCGGACGAACCAGACACAACTGCTCCCGTTCGCGATTGTGGTTAGGCTCAGTTGCTATTGCGCTGGCGGTTTGGCAGCATGGGTGAATTAATAATGAGTGGCACTAATAAACCCGCGAAGAACGGCAGATCAAGCCGTCGTATCCGACAAACAGAGGGAGACGTCTTCAATGAAGAAGAAATTTATTTCAGCGGCGTCCGCGCTGGCCTGCGTCCTAAGTCTTGGCGCTTCGGCGCAGGCGGACGAGGTCGCGGATTTCTATAAAGATAAGACCCTGACGCTGCTGCTCAGCACCGGCGTTGGCGGTAGTAATGATCTCAACGGCCGCATCTTTATGAGATATATGACAAAATATCTTCCTGGAAAGCCGGGTTTCAAGTCGGTCAATATGCCCGGCGCCGGACATGTACGCGCCTCCAACTATTTGTATACGCGGGCACCCCAGGACGGGACCTATATCGGGTCGATCATCCGTTTCTTCGTGCTGCATCAGGCACTGGGTGGCAAGGGAGTGAAGTACGACGCGCGGAAATTCAATTTTCTTGGCTCGACCAGTTCCAGCAACGTGGTCATGACGGTCTATCATACGTCCGGCATCAACAGTTTCGCGGACCTGAAGAAAAAGGAACTGATTGTCGGCGGCACCGGTGTCGGTTCGGGTACGGTAATTTTCCCCAACCTTTTCAATACCCTGATGGGAACCAAGATAAAGATCGTCCAGGGCTACAAGTCGGGCAATAACATCAATCTCGCCATTGAAAGAGGCGAGGTATTTGGCCGGGCCGGCTGGTCTTTCGAAAGCGTCGAAGCGACGCAGTCGGACTGGCTCAAGCACAACAAGGTGAAATTCCTGGCCCAGGTCGGGCTAAAGAGGGAACCCCGTTACGAGCATATTCCCATGGCCGTGGATTTGGTGCCGAACGCAAAGGACAAGCCGGCGATGGAATTGTTCGCCCGTGTGGTCGCGGTGGGATCGCCGTTCATCACCAATCAGGGTGTTCCCAAGGCACGGGTTGCCGCATTGGAAAACGCCTTTAATCAGACTGTGAAGGATCCCGCTTTCATCGCGGAGTTGAAGAAAAAGAAGCTGAATGTCCGGCCCACCCATGCAGCGGAGTTGACAAAAATCGTCCACGACATCATCAACGCGCCGCCCGACGTGATCGCCAAGGCGCGCGGCGCGCTGTCCCGCAAGGGGCTGGTGAAGTGCAAGAGCTTCACCTCGGCGAAATACTGCCGGTCCAAGAAGAAACGGAAGAAAAAGAAATAGGCAAGCCAGTCAGGCGGAACCAGAAGCGGCCGGCACCCGGACAAACCCGGGGCCGGCCGTTTTTTTGTGTCTACGGAACACCGCACTACGGGTTCTGCCGTCGGATTTTCTCATTCTCCCCCTCAGAAAGAGGGCCGGCAATCCGCGTGATCCCCGGCCGAGCGCCTGATAGACTCTCATTCCGGACGCTTCGCAGACCTCTGCATCTGGGGCATTGGGGCATCGACAGTACAGGGGATGGTGATCGCATAAAATGACAACCGGCAGGACAACAGATTTTTTGCGGGCGCTGGAGATATTTCTCGCAGTGGCGGAGAGCCGCAACATGAGCGCTGCCGGGCGCAGTCTTGGACTGGCCCAATCCGCGATCTCCCATTCTTTGCAGCAGCTTGAAGCCGAGCTGGGACAGCCCCTGTTCGATCGCAGCGTTCGGCCGCTTCGCCTGACCAGTGCCGGCGCCATTTTGCAGACCCGGGCTTTGCAGCTTGTTACCGATGCCGCGGAGACGCGGGCCATCGTGCGCGAAGCCGGGAGCGGTGCGCTGCCTCACTTGCGATTGGCGGTGATCGGATCTTTGGCGGGAATTTTGGTGCCCTCCCTGATCGGAGCGCTTGGGGATCGGCTGTCCATGGGCAATATCTCGGTCTGGCGTGGTCAGGCGACGACCATCGAAAATGCGCTGATCCGGCG
>JABJKO010000301.1 GCA_018660305.1 Rhodospirillaceae bacterium | reverse complement strand
CCCCGAACCATGGGCGTATGGCATTCGATGCAATGACCGACCGGGCCGGCCAGATAGGCGCCGTAACGGACAGGATCAGCGCGCGACACATCTGCCACCTTGCCAGCCGGTTTCGCGGCGTGAAGCGGCATGCGGAATACCGACTTCCTGACCTTGTTTTTCACCGGCTTCACGGTCCGCAGATAGGCGACGATGGCCTTGGTATCGCGGTCCGACATGTGGTTATAGAGCTCGATGGGCATGGGCGGGCCGATGACGCTGCCGTCCGGCCGCTTGCCCTCTCTGATGGCGATTGTGATCTGCGCGTCCGTCCAGGTGCCGATACCGGTTTCCCGGTCCATGGAAATATTGGGCGCATAGGCCTCGAAGGGTGCTTTGGCACCGCCGAATTTGAATCCACCGGCCAACGGCACGCCTTTCATGGGCCCGCGGCGCGGCGTGTGACAATTGCCGCAGCCGGCGATGCCGTTTACCAGATAGGCACCCCGTTCGAGTGTGGTTTCGGCGGCTACGGGAAACGTCAGAAATACCGTAACAGCCAGAGTGAGAAGAAAACGCATCAGAGAGATCCCCAACAATTGATTTGGTCAGTTAGAGCGAATGCTCAATGCTCTCAAAATACCCTGCATGCAGCGATTCCGGCAACCGGCGCAATTTTCGGAATTTTGTCCGGCTGATGTGACGGGGATCAGTTGGCGACTTCGTTCAGACGCCAGTCGTAGGTGACGTCTTCGATCTTTCCGATTGCCGACACCTGTTTGCGCAGGGCTGGAGCGGCGTATTTTTTGATATGCGCCAGCACGGTTTTTTCATCATGCCCGAAATCCCCGATGAACCAGTCGTAAATCTTGGACACCGTGACGGCGCCACCCTCGATTGAGACGCCGCGCGGGCTGTTTATATAGCCTCTGGCAGCTTCCTCCAGCATGGCCTCCACGGTCGCCCCCGTATAGGCGCTGGTCCGCAGGTTGGGACAGCCGATGGAGGCGCAATTAACGGCGTAGTGAATGCGGTTGTCGCGCCAGATGGGGCGTAGGATGCGATGTTCGATGTCATTCAGGCTGATTTTTTCGCCTTCGACGGCGACCAGCTTCCTGCCCCAAGGTCCGTCGGCAAAAAAACCCGGCGAGATATCGATATCGCGGATGGATTTCACCGGATATTGGTCCAACACCACTTTGACAGTGAGGGCGTTGTAAAGGTTGATCCAATAGGCGAGCTGCTCGCGGCGGCCAAATTTTCTGATCGAAAGAGAAGTGAGCGAGGCGATGTAGCCATCGAGCTGCTGACGATCCATGTTTGTTACCGCCCGGTATCTTACCAGATTTAGCCCGTCCTTGCCGGCAACCACATATTTCTTCAGGAACCGGTCCCACGATTGGTGATCGATGACCGATCCGTTTTGAGGATCGTTTGCCTGCCAGCGCTCCCACAAATCAGCGCTAGGCGCGAACAGCCGCTCTCCGCTGCCAAAGCCTGTGCAGACTAAAAAAGCCGTAACGGCAACAATTACGAGCCGCGATCTTCTCACCATACCCATGCTCCTAATCCTGTTGTCTACCATGTTGGGGCGCCATTGCGGGCCGCCAAGTAACGGGTCTACACAAGCGCGTGAGACGACCCTGTTCCGTTGCCGCCCTTGTCGGTCCCAAACAGGCAATGTTACCGTTCTAATGAACTAAACCAGAAAAAGGATGGCTTCATATGTTTGGGACGAGGACACTTTCAACCATCACAGGCTTGAGCCTGTTGGCCATGGGCACGTCGATGACGGCGGCGCAGGCGGACGAGGTCGGGGATTTTTATAAGGGCAACCAGCTTACCATCATCGTCGGCTTCGGCGCCGGCGGCGGTTATGGCACTTATGCTCGGCTGATCGGTCAGCATCTGGGCAAATACCTGCCCGGTAAACCGAACTTCGTGCCACAATTCATGCCCGGCGGCGGTAGCCTCAAGATGGCCAACTACATGTACACCATCGCCCCCAAGAACGGCACGTTCATTGGCATGGCATCGCCAGTCCTGCCGGTGTTTCAGCTGATCCGCAGCAAGGGCTTCAAGCTCGATGTGCGCAAATTCAGCTATATCGGCCGTATGGCGACCCAGAAACATGTCATGATGGTTCGGTCCGACACCGGCATCAAGACCATCGACGACATCAAGAAACGGGTGGTCACCACGGCGGCCAGCGGCAAGGGCAGCCCGACCTTCATCTTTCCCACCATGATGAACGCCCTGCTGGGCACCAAGTTCAAGGTCATCACCGGCTATAAGGGATCGGCCGGCGGCCGGTTGTCGCTGGAACGGGGCGAAACCCAATCCATGACATCGGGCTGGATTTCCTGGAAAGCGACGTCGCCGCAATGGCTCAAGAGCAATTTCATCATTCCGGTGGTGGAGCTGGGGCTGGATAAATCACCGGACCTGCCAAAGGGCGTGCCGCTCATTCTCGATCTGGCGAAAAATGCCGCGGATCGCAAATTCATCGAATTCATGATGGGGCCAACCATCACCGGCCGGTCGCTCTTTGGACCGCCCGGCATCCCCAAGGCGCGGCTCGCGGCCCTGCGCACAGCCTATGACAAAATGGTGAGGGATCCCGCCTTCCTGAAAGAAGCGAAGAAGCGTCGCCTCGAAATCCACCCCATGGGTGGCGTGGAAGTAACCCGACGCATCATCGCCACCGCGTCGGTGGGCCCCGATGTAGTCAAACGGGCCAAGGCGGCGCTGGGATACAAGTAAGAGAGCCAAAACTTAAAAACAAGAAACCCCGCCATGAAAGTGGCGGGGGTTTACGTTGCCGGAAGGACGCATTGCTATGCCGGCTGCGACGCGTCCGCCAGTCGCGCCCGCCAGCCACGCATCAGCCAGACGACCAAAAGGCCGGCACCCGACGGAATCAGCGTCAGGGGATCGGCGGGGCCAATCCAGAGTGTCGCGCTGCCGATGATAATGGCCCCCACCAGAAACCCGAACCCGGAGAGCGTCCCAAGCGCGCTGCGTCCCATCACCATGGACATCTGGCCGACCAGCATACCGGCAACAACGCAGGTTATGGTCACAAATGTTATTTCCTGCCAGGTTCCCTGCCCCAGCAAAGCCGGGTTATAGGCCCACAGGAAGGGCATAAGGAACGCGGCGACCGCCAGTTGAAGCCCGATCAGGCCGGTGCGCCACATATCGCTGCCCGCCACCTGGGCCGCCACCATACTGGCAACCGCCACCGGTGGCGTTAGCATGCTGAGAAGCCCAAAATAGAAAATGAACATGTGGGCCGAGAGTTCGGGGATTTTCATCTCGATCAGGGCCGGGGCAATGATCGAGACCAGCACCACATAAACCGCCGCCGTGGGCATGCCCATGCCGAGCAATATGCAGATAAAGGCGGTCAGCAGCAGCATGGCCAGGATGCCGTAGGCCTGCGCCACCTCGGTCAGACCCAGTGACAACTGGAAGGCAAGACCGGTGCTGTTCATCAGCCCGATGATGATCCCGGCGCCACCGGCAATCATTACAAGCGGCACCAGATTCTCGCCACCTCCGATGAAGAACCCGTGCCACTCTTCTTTGCTGGGCAGCCGTCGGTTGCGCACGATCATCAGAATCAAAAGCAGACCACAGGCATACATGCCCGCGAGGCCAGCGCGGTATCCGAGCCCGATGAGGACATAGATCATCACCGCCAGCGGTACCAGAAAGACCCAGCCCGCAGCCAACACTGCGCCGACCTTGGGCAGTTGCTCCTTGGACAGGCCCTTGATCCCGAACCGGACCGCCACCCCGTCGACCTGCATGAATAGAACGAGAAAATAAAGGATCGCCGGCAACAGCGCGGCCAGCGCCACCTCGCCATAGGGAATTTCAAGAAATTCCGCGATGATAAAAGCCGTCGCCCCCATCACCGGCGGGGCAATCTGTCCGCCATTGGAGGCAACCGCTTCGATTGCGGCGGCATATTTCGGCTGGAAACCGGTTTCCTTCATCATCGGGATAGTGACCACCCCGGTGGACATGATATTGGCGACAGTGGACCCGGATATGGAACCAAAGGCCGACGATGCGACCACGGCCACCTTGGCGGGACCACCCCGGCGGTGGCCCATCAGGCCCAGTGACAGATCGTTCACGAACTTCATGGCACCCGACACATCCATCATCTTGCCGAAGATAATGAAGGCGAGAACAAGTTCGACAACAATGCGCAGCACGAGTCCTGGAATACCGTTGGGGTCGGCATAGAGATGGACGATTGTTTTGGTCGGCGGGAAGACTTCCGCTTCAAGGGCGCCGGGCAGGACGTTGCCAAAAAAGCCGTAGATCAGCATCACCCAAACCAGCCCGGCGATAATCCCGCCGGCTGCTTTGCGGATGCCCTCCATCATGAGCAGGATGGCAAACACGCCTGGCACCCACATGCGGGGAGGCCGCTCGGCCATGTCGTAGTACCATTGCTGGAGATTAAACGACATCCAGAACCAGGCACCGGCGGCCAAAATCGCCAAGACAAGTTCCAGGACGCCCGCTTTTTCGCCATAAGGATGTTTGAGAATGGCCGCCCCGGTTGCGAGACCGAGGACGAGCACGATGACCTGTTCCGATACCAGGCCCATTTCGAAATAATCCGGGACCGAGAGAATCCAGAGAATCCCGATTATCGGCATCAGGGCCAGAAAAATGCACAGGACCAAGTGACAAATCTTGTCGATCATGCCCGGTCCTGTGCGTTACGCGTCTTTAATAACAAAAATGCTGGCTTACCTGATCTCAGCCAGGACGGCCTTCTGCTGCTTTTCGTTGGCGGCCGACCACAGGCCCTTTTCCTTCAGATATTTTACAACACCCGGATGGTAGGGGTGCGGATTGGTGGGCGGTGCGATCTTGTTCATATGAAGCGGCCGCAACGGACCCACCGATTTCTGCATGGTTTTCCACCGGGTGTGCAGCACCTTGATTATCTTATAGGCATCACCGCTGGATACCTGCTTGCCGGCATTCAGATAAGCGTCGAACGCGGCGACCCGGGTGGTTTCGCTCAGGAACGGCATGCGCTTGCTGGGTTTAAGAACCTTGGATTTCGCACCCGGAACTTCCCGCGCCAGAAAGGCATCGCTGCCGCCAGCGCCCAGCGGCAGGAACCGCATACCGCCGGGTACCGTCGCATGGGCCTTGCGCACGGCCGGCATGCCGGGCGACATGGCGGCCGCATCGGCGCGGCCCTCGACCACCTTGGTGATATTGTCGACGATCCCGCCGGATTTTATGCCCCTGATGTCTTTGACGGACAATCCACCGGAATGCAGATAAGCGATATTGAGATTGGACAGGCTCACGATAGGCCCGGTTGTGGTGACCACCGTCTTGCCCTTCAGATCGGCAACCGTCTTGATGCCTGAATTGGCCTTGACCATGAAACCGTAGGGAATGGTCCAAACCATGGCGATGGCGCGAATATGCTTGAGCTTTTTCTTGAACGGTGCCCCGCCGCGGACCGCGGCGCCGGAATCCATGGAATTGTTCAAACCAAGGGTCATTTCGCCCTTATTGACCACGGCCATATAAACCGTCGAGCCAGCGTGGGGCTGTGCCGTTGTCCGGACCTTGAGCTGCTGCTGTAACTGTTTGGCAAATGAGCTAGACAGCAAATAGAACACGGAGCCCTGCCGGTTCGAACCGATGGTGATGCGTTTCATCTTCGCTTCGGCGGCGGTGGAAACCGCGAGCGCCAGGGCGGCCGCGCCATAAGCGGCAAATCGGGTAACCTGTCTCATATTCTTCTCTCCCAATATTCTTGTCGGTAAAGCCGTATTGGGCACTGCGGTCTCCCCTTATGTCAACCGGGTCCATATTGGAAAATTAGGGAATTGCCCCTTCTGCTCTCGGAGAAAACTGTCAAAATAGACACCACACAAAAGAACAAACCTGAGGGAGACATGTTCGAGTTTTTTGAGCCCACAAGTCCGTTTGCATCGCAAACCCTTCGTCTGGTCGCGGAAGCGCAGCAGGGCGGCGGCGATGTGTTCGATATCGCACGCTGCGCCAAACGAATCGAGTTCGGTGACAAGGAAAGCTGGGAACGGGAATGGCTGGCTCTGGGAGCGCAAACCGAAAAGCGCGCCACGGATGCGCTGGCGGCGGGCAACAAGCGCACCGCCATGAACAATTTTTTTCACGCCAACCAGTATTACCGGATGGCCGACGTGTTTCTCACCGGGTTCGATCCCAAGCGGGCGCAGTGCTTCGCCAAGAGCCAGGAGAATTTTCGTAACGCCGCGCGGCTGAGCACGCCCAAGATGGAGATCATCGAGGTCAAATGCGGCGACGAGACCTATGACGGCTATTTCTGCCACCCGGCCAATCCGGCACCGGGCAAATGGCCGGCGGTGTTCCTGATCGGCGGGGCCGACGCATTCGCCGAGGAAATCTATTTCTCGGGGCGTCAGATCCTCGACCGCGGCTGGGCCCTGCTTCTCGTCGACACCCCGGGCAGAGGCTCATCCATGTATCTGAAAGGCATCGAGACGCGGCCCGATTACGAAGTCCCCACCAAGCCCTGTATCGACTATCTGGTCGACCGACCCGAAGTGGATGCCGACCGCATTGCCCTGATGGGGATCAGCCTCGCCGGCTATTACGCGCCGCGCGCGGCCGCCTTCGAGCCCCGGCTGAAAGCGCTGGTGGGCTGGTCCGGCTGTTACAACATCCTGACCGATGTCTATGAATGGTGCGAAGGGCTGCGGCCGGTTCTGCAGCGACTGCTGGGCGGTGTCGATGAGGCGGAAGCCAAGCGGCGGCTCGCCGAATTCACCATGGAAGGAATCGCGCAGAACATCACCTGCCCGACCCTGATTTCCCACGGCGAAGACGATCATCTGATGCATGTGGAAGGCGCCAAGCGTCTTTATGAGGAAATCGGTTCCACCGACAAGACACTTAGGCTCTATGACGGTAAGGACGGAAATGGCGGTGCCATGCATTGCAGCCATGACATGTGGGGCTATAACGTACCCTTCATGCTCGACTGGCTCGAGGAACGGCTCTAAGCCGGCAATTCAGTAAACAGGGAGACGACAAATGAAATTCTGCCGCTTTAACGACAACCGGGTCGGTGTGGTCCGCGACGATGTGGTCTATGACGTCACCGCCGCGCTCGACGATCTACCCTCCTACCAATACGCCTTTCCGCGCGGCGACGCGATTGTCAGCAATCTCGACAGCCTGCGCCCCAAGATGGAAAAGCTCGCCGACAGCGCCGAGGGCATTCCTGTCGCCGATTGCAAGTTCCTCAGTCCCGTCGCCAATCCAACCAAGGTCATCGGCGTGCCGCAGAACTATCAGGACCATGCCGACGAAGCCCGCGCGGACCAAGGCATTTCATTTGGCGGACCACCGCGCAAGATGGAAGACCAAGGGCTGTTCCTCAAAGCCAACAGCGCGCTGATCGGCCCCTCGGAAGGCGTTGATCTCCGGTTCCCCGACCGCCGTACCGATCATGAGGCGGAGTTGGGCATGATCATCGGGAAGAAGTGCAGCGATGTCTCCTATGAAGACGCCATGAGTAATGTGGCCGGCTGGGCGATCGCGCTGGACATGGTGGTCCGTGGCAAGGAAGACCGGAGCTTCCGGAAATCGGTGGACACCTATGCCGTGCTGGGTCCGTGGATGGTAACGGCCGACGAGATCGCCGAGCCCGGCAATCTGGATTTCTCACTCACCATCGATAATGAAATCCGCCAGGAGAACAACACCAAGAACCTGATCCTCGACCTTCCCGGTCAGATCGTCTGGGCGTCAAAATTCTATACGCTGCATCCCGGCGATATCATCATGTCCGGCACCTGCGCCGGCGTGAGCCGGGTCAAGGACGGCGATGTCATGCATCTGACCTTTGAAGGTATCGGCGAAATGGACGTCCCCGTCCGGGACCAAAACGCGTAGCGCTAGCGCGCTTTGGGCTTTGCGGTCCTCTTGGCTTTCTTCTGAGCCGTTTTACGGGCCAGCCCCTGCGCCGCCTCCTGGTCTTTCTTGATCTTGCGGCGCAGACGGCCGGTGAGCCAGCCATCGAGGGTCTCGATGGTGTCGGGATCCATCTCGATGAATTTTGCGGCCATGGTCAGTCTGTCGCGATCGATACGGACGACCTGGGCGTCGACGAAGTGTTCGAATTTCTGGTCTTCGACCTCCACCAGAACGATCATGGTCATGATCCCGCCGGCCCGTCGGCTGCCCACATATTTGTCAATCAGGAACCCACCGAGGGTCCATTCCGACGTGGCATAGACCTTGCCATCAATCTGAACCTTGATGGGGGGCAGTTTGGGACGGCTGTCACGCCGCCGCTCATTGATGGTGGTGCCGACTATTTTCATCTGCCGATCCCTAAAGCAGGCGTTTCGGCACGGATTCAATCAACCAAGCGTAAAGAATGCATTATCGGGCCATGCCGAAAGTCCATAAAATCCAGTAGTTTTACAGCAAATGGCGCTTATTTGGCCGGTTGCAGCTTCGCGTTGGCCGCCATAGACGGCCTGATCTTCCCGTCATCAACCTGTTTGATGCCGTCCACCAGATGCCATTCGGAGAATTTGTTGATCCGGTAGTTGTGAGGCTTCCAAGATTCGGTGACATAATCCGAGTCGGTGAAATACTCCACGGCACCCTCGCAGGGATCCTTGAAGTACCAGAAATACGCCGACGAGATCGGATGGCGCCCCGGCCCCACCTCGGTCTCCCAGCCCTTCTTGTCGAAGGCGATACCACCGCCAAACACCTCGTGGATATCGCGCACTTCGAAGGCGGTGTGGTGGTACTTGGTCATACCTTCCCGGCTATTGATCATAAACAAATTGTGATGCTGGCTCTTCGCCGCAAAGCGCAGGAAGATGGCGGCGCCGCCGGCATAGCGGTCCGACAGCCAGAACCCGAGCCTGTCCTTGTAGAATTTTTCCGCCGCCTTCAGATCAGGCAAGATAAAACCGATATGTCCGGCGCGGATGGGGCTGGCCTGCTCATAGAACGTACTGACCTCATCGACGCGCTCCTGGTCAGAATAGCTATTGATTTTGGTGCGCGGCAGTTTGAGATTGCTCTTGGGTTTCCAGACCCGGAACCCGACGCCTATGTTGTTGGGATCGATGCAATGCAACGTACCGTCCTTGTCGACGGTAACGTCGCGATCTTTCGACAGTTCCTTGTGAATTTCCACAAGGTGCTTCTTGGAAGACACGCCCCACACCATCTCGCGAAAATTCATCCCTTTCGCGGCGGGCGGCGGCATGTCCTTGGCCGACAGAGGTTTAACGATCACCCGGCTGCCCACCTGGGTTTCATAAATCACGCCGCTTTTACTATCGCTGACCTTCTTAAGCCCCCAATCGGCATAGAACCGCCGGGCTTTTTTCATGTCGGGTGCGCTGAAAAGGGTGGAATACAGTCCGGTAAAAGCCATATCGCCTCCAGTGTCGAGGATGTTGTCGGTTACAAAATCGTGGCCCGTAGGTTATGGGAGAGCCGAACGGACGGCAACTTACTTTCCGTTATAGGCTGCCCTCATTATCGCGCCGAGGGTCGAGCGACAGATCGCCCTCTGCTATAACCCTTGCAGGCGGACCATGAGAAACAAGGACTGAAGATGACCGAGATACCCCTTTGGATCACCGAGGCCGAAGTGACCTCGCTGGTCAACGTGCCAAAAGCCATTGAGGCGCTGGAACGCATCCTGCCCATGGAAGCGCGCGATCAGGCGCGGAACATGAAAAAGGGCGTTCTCATGGTCGCAGAGAACGATGCCATGCACGTGCTGGGGGCCTCGGTGGCCGGCGCCGGGCTGTGCGGTTTCAAGACCTGGGTGAACATTCGCGGCAAATCATCCACCGTGGTGATTTTGTTCTCCACCGAGGACGGCACCTGCCAGGCGGTGATCGAAGCCACCGCTCTGGGCCAGACCCGGACCGCGGCAATGACCGGCGTCGGCACCAAGCGCCTCGCGCCCCCCGGCGCCGACGAAATGGCGATCATTGGCACCGGCAAGCAGGCCCTGCCCCAGATCGCCGCCTGCGCCGCCGTCCTGCCCCTCAAGAAACTGCGGATCCATAGCCGCACGGCGGAAAACCGCGAACGGCTGGCCGAGGCCGTCCGGGCGCAGTTCGATCTCGACATTACCCTGGCGGGTTCCGTGGAAGAGGCGGTGAAGGACGTGCCGGTGATTACGCTGGTGACCAATGCCACCGAGCCGTTCCTGACATCGGACATGGTCGGGCGCGGCGTTCACATCAACGCCATGGGCGCCATCGTGCTGGCGCGGTCGGAATTCGCCACCGACATCTTCCCGCGCTGTGCCGTGGTGACAGTGGATAATCTGGAAACCATCCGGAACATCTCCAGCGAGTTCCGAGCGTACTATGGCGAAGATGAAAATGGCTGGAAGCAGGTGCGCTCCATGGGGTCGGTCATCGAAGACAACATCACCCGCCTGGCCGATGCCGATCTCACGCTGTTCAAAGCCATGGGCATGGGGCTGTCGGACATGGCGCTGGCCTGCGACATCCTCGCCAAGGCCCGCGAACAGGGTTTCGGCCATCCTGTCCCCGAACGCATCAAGACCCCGCCGGTGCTGAAGTAGGAGGCGGGTTTCGGCATCGCCTTGAAGCTCTAGCCCACGATCCTGTCAATTACGCCGTCGCTTTCCATATCATCGGCAAGTGCGGCGGAAACAATGTCGAACTCATGGCGGATTGCCGTCAACAGCGCGGCCCCACCTTCTAATTTTCCCTCTCCCGCCATCGCCTCGAGTTGCCGGCACAGTTGGGAAAGCCCTGCTGCCCCCATATTTGCGCTCGCCGATTTCAATGTATGCGCGGTCACATGCACTGAGGGGCAATCTTCATTGGTCAGGGCGTGTTCCAGGGTCTCGAGGCTCGCCGGTGTAGTCTCCAGGAAAATTCCGACGAGCTTTTTCCATAAATCCGGTTTGCCGACTCGCAACGGTTCGATGATGGCGGAATCGAGTCCGGTCATGAACTCCGGTGACGGTTCTTCCGGTGATGGTTCTTCCGACGACGACGGGACGACAGCTTGACCTTCCCCAACCGCGATCCTACCGGCACGACTTTGGATCACCGCGAGCAGCCTGTCCGGGTCGAATGGCTTCGAGACATAATCGTCCATACCGGCCGCCATATATTTCTCTCGATCTCCAACCATTGCATTCGCCGTCAACGCAATAATGGGAATTACCGAAGCCGGACCGGATAGCTGGCGTATCCGCGTCGTCGCGACCATACCGTCCATTACCGGCATGTGAACGTCCATCAAAACAACGTCATAGGTAGCCTTCTGGACAGCCTTGACGGCGTCTGCGCCATTAACGGCCACATCCACATGATGGCCGGCATCCTCCAGACAGGCGACCGCGATTTCCTGATTTACCGCGTTGTCTTCCGCCAACAGAACACGTAATGGCTGGTCCCGGCCGGAATGGACCACCGCATCCGGCGACGTTCCACCCGCCACATAGTCGATCCACTGAGACGCCGTTTTTTCGCAAGCAACGGTGAACCAGAAATTGGAGCCCTGGCCCGGCTCGCTATGGAGTCCCATGGCGCCGCCCATCAACGTGACAAGGTCCCGGCAAATCGCCAATCCCAGACCGGTACCACCGAAAACCCGCGTCGTGGACGCGTCCGCTTGCGCGAATTTTTCAAATACAAGCGCTTGCTTCCCGGCAAGGATCCCGATACCCGTGTCGCGCACCTCGAACCGCAGGCTTGGCTGTTCGATCTCGCTGTATGAGATATTAATGGTAATGCCGCCGGTCTCCGTGAATTTGAGAGCGTTGCCCACCAGATTGAACAGAACCTGCTTGATACGCCCGAAATCACCCATGAATGCCATGGGAGTTTCCGGCGCTAATCGGGTGTCATAGGACAGACCCTTTTCCATTGCGCGCGGCTGCATGAGGGAATCGACCTCCTGCAGCAACCGCGGGAGGTGGAATTTGGTCACCTCAAGCTCGACCTGACCCGCCTCGATCTTCGAAACATCAAGCAGATTGTTCAGCAGCCCCAGCAGGGAATCGCCCGACAGTTTGATGCTCTCTGCGAAGTGCGTTTGTTTGGGGGTGAGATCTGTCTTCAACAGTAGCGACGCCATGCCCAGAACGCCATTCATCGGTGTCCGAATTTCATGACTCATGTTGGCGAGGAATTCCGATTTTGCCTGACTTGCTTGCTCAGCGGAGTTCTTCGCGACGAATAATTCGTTATTCCGTGTCTTGAGTTCCCCGGTTCGTTTGGCAACAAGGTTTTCAAGATCATGGCGATAGGAATCCAACTCCTGATCCCGTTCCTCGATATTTTCCAACATCGAATTGAACCCATCGACGAGCAGACCGACCTCGTCGCTGGATTCTTTTTTCATTCTAAGGGAGTAATCCTGATCCTCGGATACTTGCCTCATATGGTTGTTCAGTCCGTAAATCGGTTTGGAAATAACGCCCGCGATCCAAATCGCCAGAAAAGCCGAAACGAGTATGAGAAAGAGAGTGAGAAAGCCGCCCAGCATGAGGCTGTTCTGCAGGAGGAGCCTGAGCTGATTCAAATTAATGAAAAGGTGAACTCTACCAATTGTTTTGCCATCCAGGATAATTGGCTGGTTGATACTCAGATAATGATTGCTGAAAAGAGCATGAGAAATTGTTTCACTTTTCGCCTCGTGAGAATGCATTTCGTGATCGAATTTTTTGTTATCTCTGCTGAATTTCGCGAAAATCTTGTCGTTTTCGTCGTGAACAAAAACACCGTCGATAGATTCCACACTCGACAAAGACTTCAGGACGTCGACGGTCGATCCTTTATCCTTGAAGGCGAGGGGTGCAACCACGTTATTTGAAATTACGGAAGCCAACCTGTGGTGATCGTCGATAATACGCCGCTTGAGATTGATGTAGTCGACGGTCATGAAGGCTGTTGCGGACAACAATAGCCCGAACGCGGAAACCGAGACCGCCAGCAGGACGAGTTTCTTCTTGATCGATTGGTTTTTAAGAGTGGTGATCAATGTCATTGTCTATTGCTCTTCGCTCGAGACAATTTTGCCCAATTTCAGGAGTTGCGAACTGATCCGCAGTCCCGAGCGGCGCGCAGCATCAACGTTAATGGCGAAACGCATCCGGTGTTCGGATTGAAACAGGCCGATGGTTCCACCGCTTCTTGCGAAATCCGGAATATCGCTGACGGTTAAAACGTTTTTGCCCGTCGTCTGGCTGATAACTGTTTCGAGACGTGCGTGTCCTGTCCTCGCGATGAACAGGATATGGCAGCGGGACGCTTCACGCTCTTCTTGCGTGTACAGAACCCGGATTACCCTGTTTTTTGCCGTCTTGTTACGTAATGCATTTAAAGCACCGTCGAGGGCGCTACGACCCCAAACGCAAAGTTTTATAGGTGTCTCGGAACCGCTGAAAACTTTGTCCGGCCATTCGACAAATTTTATGAAGTTAAAAACAAAGGCGGCCTTAACCGCGGCTTCCTTGGAAACCGATTGTCCGAGAGCCGGCACGATAGGCGTAATGGCCACCAGTGCGGCGACCAAATAAGTCCGGAATATGGTGTTAAGCTTGAACAAGGTTTTACTGGGGGATCAGATTTTGAAGGACAGTAAAATCAAAATTTAACTTTGACGCTGCCGTAGATGGCGCGCTCGATTTCTGTTTCTTCAGTCCCCAGAAACTCCGGCCGGAACTCCAGGTGCTGGGTCTCTCCCAAATTCTGGCCGACGATGGAAAGCTCGACATTTTCACGGGGCCGCCATCCGACACGCAAATCCGCCGTCGCATATCCGCTCACAGTACGCTCGGTTAGCCTGTCGACCGCCCGCACAGTCGCGTCGACCTCGATATTTCTCCCAATATTAAAGTGAGCCGTAAGCCCAATTTGGTGACGCGGATCACGATCCTCCGCCGCTTCGTTGGAGGCCAACCCTGTGCCGGGATCCCGATGCAGCTCGAGTTCGAAATAGGTATAGCTCGCACGCAGACGCAACCAGTCCTTTGCCCGCCAGTCGGCCCCGAATTCGATGCCATATGCCTCACCGGACATATTGTTGGCAAACGTCAAAGGCAGCACGACATGCAGGGGGGCCGGTGTCGCCTCCACGAACGTGGCTCCTGCCTCCATTGTCTGGAGGTTGTCGTAAAGATTATAGAATGCGGCGAGGTCCAGGCTGAGCACTGGCAAGGGGTGCGTTTTGTACCCCATCTCCAAAGCAATCAGCTCCTCGGAGTCAAAATCCGGACTACCAAAGATTCGATTCTGGATGGGAGGCGCGCCGGGGGTGACGGTCGATTTCAGAATAGCCCCTTCGGCGGCACGGGATGGCGTGCGGACGGCACGCGACGCGGCGGTCCAAAGGGTATTTTTTGCATCGACCTGCCATAACGCGCGGGCGGAGGGCTGTATTTCAAAACCGGTAAAGCTGTTGTGCTCAAATTTAGACCCCACTGTCAGTTTGATATCACTGGTCACCGAAATTTCGTCCTGAACAAAAGCACTGAACAAATGATATGTGTCATGGCTTGGGTTTATGGCCACGTCGGTAGACTTATCTATGTCATCGCGATTAAAGCGGTATCCCAGACCGGCAATCACATCGTGGGATTTTGCCAGTTTCTGCCTCCTCTCGGCCTCGATATCGAACGTCAGAGTCGCCAAATTTGCGTGAAACTCACGTCTAATACTCCGATCCAGATAGGTTTGGACACTGGTCTGGGAATTGTTGTCCATTTGCGATGACCAGCGCCCCAGTATGAACTGGCCGTTAATGCTGGCATCGTCGCTGAAAGTCGTCGTGAAGGGGGTTGTCAGAGAGGGAGAGGCGATAAATTGGCCTGCATTGCCGGTATATACTTCACCTTGAACCATAAGGTCGCCGCCAGACACCCTTCTGTTGTCATACCGAAAACCGCCCCGCTGGATGTCCCAGTCGTCGGAACCCTCCAGTCCGTTCGTGAGGGGACTGTTGTCCCGGTTGGTGCGTTTTAAAAAAGCCCGGAAGTTGGAATGATCGTCGATAGCGGTCCCAAACCGGCCGGCGAAACTACCGCGTTCTTCGCTTCCGATTATGCCGGTGACGAGAGTACCATTGGTCTTCTCGGCACTCTTGGTAATGATATTGATCACACCATTGACGGCATTTGCCCCCCAGATGGTGCCGCCAGGCCCGCGGATGATTTCTATGCGGTCGATATCATCGATAAACGTGTCCTGAGCATCCCAGAACACACCGGAAAAAATGGGCGTATACAGACTTCGGCCATCCATCAGCACAAGCAGCTTGTTGGAGAAAAGGCCGTTGAACCCCCGCGCGGATATAGCCCATTTGCTGGAATCAATTCGGGCCGCATTTAGCCCCGGCACATTGCGCAGCAACTCCGGGATGGATGTTGCGCCGGACCGGCGAATATCCTCGCTGGTGATGACATGAACGGCGGCGGCGGATTCAGAAACCCGTTGGGGCTTTTTGGAGACCGACGTGACCTTTACATTCATGAGCTGTTCAAGAGACAGCTCCGTCAAGTCATGTTGGCTTTGGGCAGCACGCGATGGTTCTGACCACAAAGCGAAGACGATACCCGACAAGGCAGCCGTGAGATAAACAGATCGATACCATCCGCTCATTACAAGGCGCCTGCGCCGCGCGCTCTTGCGCCGCGGCGAAAACGACTTAACCATCTGTTAATTCCCACTAAACCGCTATTTTCTCCTGAACTTTGTGATATTCGATGATGTTGGTTAATCAACCTTAAGGATGTTCAAAAGGGTGCTCTATTTTGACATTCGGAGTCAGTTAGAAACCTGTTGGACCGGTGCCGCTTCCCTCATCAGAAGATGACCTGTCCAATAAGGTGGCGGACATCCCATGTGATGCCCTGACATTGCGGCGCAGGCGTAGCGGTGACAGACTTTCCTCCTGAATAATTATCCGGGATGTGACCATGGTTGTTCCCGTTCTCATTGTCGGTGGCGGGCCGGTGGGGCTGGCGCTGGCGATCGATTTGGGCTTGCGCGGGATCGAGTGCCTGCTGGTGGAACAGGGTGATGGCGAAATTTTCCATCCCCGTGCCAATACGGTGAATTCGCGCTCCATGGAGTTCTGCCGCCGCTGGGGGGTCGCCGAGCAGGTCCGAAATGCCGGGGCACCGCCGGATTTTCCCCTCGATATTCTCTATGTCACCGGGCTCCAGGGCTTCGAGGTGGCCCGCATCGAGCGGCCGACCTATGGCGGTGCCAAGCCTTTGCCGACGACACCGGAACGCTCGCAGCGCTGCAACCAGATCTTTTTCGATCCCATCTTGCGCGACCGCGCGGAAAGCCTCGATGGCATTACGCTGCGGTATCAATGCCGTTTTGAGACCTTCACGGAAACCAACGATTATGTTCAGGCGACGGTCCGCGATCTCTCAACCGACCGGACCGAGACCATCGACGCCCAGTACCTGGTCTCCTGTTGCGGCGGACAGAGCACGGTGCCCGAAGCGCTCGGCGTGCAGTGGGAGGGAACGCCCGCACTGTCGAACCACCTCAATGTCTTTCTGCGTATCCCTGAATTGTGGAACTATCACGACAAGGGCAAGGCGGCGTTCTATTTTTTCGTCGATGCCGACGGCGGCAATCAGAGCCTGATCGAACTGGATGGCGACAGTTTATGGCGCCTTGGGCTTGAGATCGCCGACGACACCGACCCCAGGGCCGTCGATGTGGATGCGCTGGTCCGCAAATGGGTGGGACCGGACGTCCCTTACGAAATCGTCTCCGCCCTGCCCTGGACCTGCCGCAGCATTGTCGCCGATTGCTGGCGAAAGGGACGGGTGTTTCTGGCGGGAGACGCGGTCCATCAGCATAGCCCGCAGGGTGG